>DEAW01000018.1:0-32700 GCA_002348315.1 Planctomycetaceae bacterium UBA2972
CTTTACTCAGCGATCCTCAGTTCGAGCGTGATTTTCAGGAAATCTATAAGTACTACAAAGACGCAGAATTCGCGAAGTTCTTTGTAATCGGCCCCTTCCTTTATATGACGTTCCGTGTCGGAAAAGGAACGAATGACTATAAAAGTCTGAAATGGAAAATCACTGGTGATAGCCTGGCTTATGTCGACAACCGCAGTGATCACGAAGTTAAGTTTCCATCTCAACATGATTTCCCCTGGCGTCGAGCGACTCGGGATCAATTCGAAGAAGGCCGGCACCCACATATCAGTATCGACGATCGATTGTTTGTGGAAGCGACCGGTGGCGATCTGACGATTAAGATCGAAAATAATACGGAAACTGGTGAAGGAATCTATTCCGAGCCAGTGGAAAATGAAGACCAAACGCTTGATGACGCAGAAATTCTTTATGCCGTCAACGGTAGCCTGATCCTGGTTAAGATCCGTCCCTATCAGGAAGAAAACCATCGCTACTTTATATATAACGACAAGATCAAGCGTGTCTGGCGTTGTGACTCCATTGAAGAGTCCTGTGTTCTCCTGCCGGACGACCACGGCGTTATCTTTGCCAATGGATATGCGCTGTCGACGGGTGAATTCAAAGTCTTCGATACCGAACTACAACATATGAAATTCGATCGTCGGCTGGATGCTCCTAACGGCGAAGATTATCTCTATGTGTTCTACTGTGAAGATACCGGTACGTACGTCCTGTTACGTTACAATCTGATTCAGCAACAGGTAGATACTCCGGTCATCTGTAACGGGACATCGTTTTTCCATGCTGGAGAAATGGTTTGTTTCCGCGCGCAGGCCGATGCACAGAAACATCACGCGTTGCAAATCTGGCAAACACCCTATGTCTCAGATGATTTTGTGCCGGAAACAAATACAGACTCTTTCCTTTATAAGATCGGCAACAAAGACCTCGTTCGCGGGATGGCCGAATGTTATGAAGTCATATCCCTGATCGAGAAGGACGATAGCTATTCCGGGCTTTATGGTGATTTGGCAAAAGCTGCCGGAGATGTGGTTGACGCCTATTTTTGGTCGACAAATGAAGACTGCTTCAACGTGGCCGAACCATTGTTGGAAATACGTCAGGCTTCAGAGTCAGCGATCGATGAATTTGAAAAAGTTGTTCGCGTAAAGCAAAACACATTCGAACAAACACGCAACGTCGAAGATCGCGTGACTGAAATTCTCCGTGTGGTTCAGAATAGCCGCTTTGAAAATATTGATGAGTTCGTCCAGGCTCTAGCGGAATTACGAGCTGTTCGTGGTGAAATTATCTCGCTGCGTGAGATGCGATATAACGATCCTGAATTGATTAACCAACTCGAAGAACAGGTGTCCGAGAGTAACGACCGGTTAAGTCAGCGTTGTGTTGAGTTCTTATTACGTGATGATGCCCTGGCACCTTATGCCAAACGAGTGGATGGTCAAACTGAGTCGATTCCGGAATTGACCAAGGTTACCGATGCGAGAGTTCTGGAAGAAGATATTTCTGCCAGTGCAACCGAATTGGAAATGCTCATCGATATCGTTAGCAATCTTGATATTGAAGATGCCACGCAGCGTACTCGCATCATCGAAAATATCTCGGTGATCTTTGGCAAAGTGAATACAGCTCGGGCTTCGCTTAAAGGTAAAGTCAAAGACCTCATGAGTGTTGAGGGAGTGGCTGAGTTTAACTCGCAAATGAAACTGCTCAATCAGGCAGTGGTCAACTATCTCGATATTTGTGATTCGCCTCAAAAGTGTGAAGAGTTTCTCACCAAAATGATGATCCAGTTGGAAGAACTGGAAGGGCGGTTTGCTGAATTCGATGAATTCGTTGTGCAACTGACTGACAAGCGTGAAGAAATCTATAACGCATTTGAAACACGAAAAGTCGGTCTGGTCGAAGAACGAAATAAACGTGCTAATGCACTGATGAATGCTGCGGATCGAATTCTCAAAGGTGTGAAATCCCGAGTGGATAGCCTCGAATCCGTCAATGAAATCAATGCGTACTTTGCTTCGGATTTGATGATCGACAAGATCCGGGACCTGGTGGATCAACTCAAAGAATTGAATGACAGCGTTAAGGTCGACGATATTCAGAGTCGCTTGAAGACCGTTCGGGAAGATGCTGTCCGCCAGTTGAAAGACCGTCAGGATCTATTCGTCGACGGTGAAAATGTCATTAAATTTGGCAAACATAATTTCTCAGTCAACATTCAGGCGTTGGATTTAACTTCGGTATTGCGTGACGGGGAGATGTTCTATCATCTCACTGGAACGGACTTCTTTGAGCAAATCACTGATGAGCGATTATTGGCGACTCGTGATGTGTGGCAGCAGGAAGTGATTTCCGAAAACACCGACGTGTATCGGGGAGAGTACCTCGCCTATAAGATGTTCGAACATCTGCATGCCGATGCAGAGATGTCTCTCGAAGCATTTTCCACACTCGACGACCAGCAGCGGGTCACCGAATTGCAGAAATTTATGGGCCCCAGATATACCGAGGCTTATGCTAAAGGTGTGCATGATCTGGATGCTGCCAAAATCGTTAAAACGCTGGCTGATATGGAAATGTCCATTGGCTTGCTGCGATACCATACAAAGTCCCGCGCTCTTGCCCGGCTTTATTGGGAACACTTTGGAGATACTGCACAAAAGTCGCTATTGCTCTCTCGCTTGAATGGTGTGGGAACGATTTCTCAGCTGTTTCCCAGTAGTGCTGAACAACAGCAATATGTAGCGGTGATTGAACCGTTGCTTGCTGAATTCGCGCAACAAACGGGAATTGTGTCAGAAGACTACGTGAGTCAGGCAGCCAATTATCTATTCGAAGAATTGACGGTGAGCAATCAATTTGTGATCAGTCGTCGCGCCGCTGAATTATATGAAGCCTTCGAGCGTCATCTCAAACAGAACAGCTTTGTTGATAAGTTTAAGTCGAGTGTCACTAAATTAGCCAAGAGTCCGTTAGAACGGTTTATCCTGTTGCGGGATTGGCTGGAGGCATTCCTTGGTGAAACCTCTCAGGATTCGTCTGCCGAAGAATATGTGGATGAATTAGCCGTGATGTTGATGAAGGGTGCGATCAATAAGAAAAAAGTGATTGACGGTACGGTGGAACGATCGATCAATGACATGATCGGTAATCACGGAGTGATAGAAGAGAATACTTATCAGTTCAATTACAACGAATTCATCACCAAGATGGAACGCTTTGAAAGAACGGTTGTACCTAAGTACCGTGATTATATCGATGTCAAAAAAGAAGTCATTGAGTATGCCAAAGACGATCTCCGCTTGGATGAATATCGTCCACGCGTGCTGACGTCTTTTGTTCGCAGTCGTTTGATCGATGAAGTTTACCTGCCGTTGGTTGGCGATAATCTTGCCAAACAAATCGGTGTGGTGGGAGACCAAAAGCGTACGGACCTAATGGGCTTATTGTTACTGATCTCTCCTCCAGGTTACGGTAAGACCACATTGATGGAGTACATTGCCAACCGTCTGGGAATTATCTTTATGAAGATCAATGGCCCGGCGATTGGACACGCGGTTACCTCGCTCGATCCGGAAGAAGCCCCGAATGCCGGAGCTCGTGAAGAAGTTGAAAAACTCAATCTCTCGCTTGAGATGGGTGATAACGTGATGATTTATCTTGACGATATCCAACACTGTAATCCGGAATTCCTACAAAAATTCATTTCGCTTTGTGATGCTCAGCGAAAAATCGAAGGGGTCTATAAAGGTCAAACCAAGACGTATGATCTTCGCGGCCGCAAAGTCTGTGTGATTATGGCTGGTAACCCGTATACCGAAAGTGGTGAAAAATTCCAGATTCCTGACATGCTGGCTAACCGGGCAGATATTTATAATCTCGGTGAGATCATCGGGGACACTCGTGAAGCCTTTGAAATGAGTTACCTCGAGAATTGTCTGACGTCAAATCCTGTTCTGAATAAATTAGCAAGCCGTAGTCAGCAGGACGTCTATAGTGTCATCCGAGTCGCCGAAACCGGATCCCAGGAAGGCGTCGAATTCGAAGCAAACTACTCGATGGAAGAAGTCAACGAGATGGTGAGCACGATGAAGAAACTGATGCGAGTTCGTGACGTTGTCTTACAGGTGAATCGCGAATACATTAATTCAGCCGCCCAGGCCGACGAATATCGTACAGAACCCCCATTTAAATTGCAGGGGTCATATCGAAATATGAATCGAATTGCTGAAAAAGTTCTGCCGATTATGAATGATGAAGAGTTAGAGACTCTCATTAAGAGCAGTTATGAGAATGACGCTCAGACTCTAACAAGTGATGCAGAAGCAAACTTGTTGAAGCTTTATGAAATGTGTGGCTGGATTGATGAAGAAAAAGCGGAACGCTGGAGCGACATCAAGAAGGCATTTGTCAAGAATATGAAGCTTCGGGGCGTGGGCTCGGATGATCAGTTCGGACAGGTGGTGTTACAGATGCAGGGCTTTAGTGATGGCCTGGAAGAAATCCGTGATACCATTAGCGACGGAGTGAAGAGTTTGGCAACGGTTCCGGAAGAAACTCCGGAGATCGTCACAGAACCGTCACCGGAATCAGGTGGTCAAACAGCCGATGCACTCATGAGTCTTGCCGAGGAACTTCGGGCTTATACGACCGGCGCGATCACCGTCGATGAATCGAAGGGTGTTCAGCGAGTGGCAGTCATGCACAAAGTACCCAAGTCGATCCTCAGTGTGCTGGAAAATCAGTTTCAGGTTATGAACGAGTGGATGCGACCTATGATGGAATCTCAGGTTGCCAGTGCTCAGTCTGTGGAAAAACTAAGTGCTTCGGTGAATCAGTGTCTGGAATCGTATGATTCGCTGATTAATGCTCTTAAAAATGACGAAGACGAGATTAATCCGGAAGATTAATCGACAGGCTAAATCGTCAGCCACCGATCCCGGCTGGATACTTCCCAATTGTCCGTGACTTCTTCGTTTTCCACGACATAGGCCGATTTATGAAGCGCACTGGTCGGACAAATATGACCGGGGACAGCTAGTAATTCATCGCCAGGCGTGAAGGAACTTGCCTGAGCAGTACGTAGAACCAGATGCTCTTCGTTTTGGAGAATTGGTTCCGCATCAGGCAAATCCGGAAAGACCACACGCTTGCTCACGTCGGGGTCCGAGGCACAGGCTTTGTATCCTAAGTCAACTGTTAGCGTGTCGTTGGTTGGACGACTGATGACTCGAGTGAGGATTCGTGCAGCAGGAGTATACTGCAAATCCGGGAACATCTTGCCGTAATTGTTATCAAAGAACGTGTTTGTCCCTGGGCTTAATTCCAACGCTCGATCTGAAAGCGAGGCGTAGACGGGAAAACTTCCCGTGCCGCCTGCAACGATGCGAGGCACGCTTAATTCTTCGGCTTCCAGATCGTCACGCAGAGCCGTTGCCAGATTCCAGCAGGTCAGGACAGCCTGACGACGTTCTTCCAGATCTGTTTGGTGGTTCTGCCCGTCATACAAATGAATCCCGCCTGGGATGATTCCTGGAAGTTCATCAAGAAGTCGATAGAGTTGCCTGGCATCTTCCCCGGGGGCAATTCCCGTTCGATGCTGTCCTGAATCCAGATCGATCAGGATCTGAATCGACTGCCCGGAAGATTCCATGGCTGCGGATAATTCACGAACTGGTGCCGGATGGTCTGCGGTGGCGATGAAAAGGATATCGTTGTATTGCTTCACAAAATCAACGGCTCGTTGAATGTTAGGGCCGACCAGATTGTAGCCCAGCAGGATGTCTTTGACGCCCGCCTCTGCTAACATCTCAGCTTCAGCAAAGGTGGCACATTTGTGTTTAGTGATTCCTAATTCCAATTGGATTTTTGTAACGGCCCCCATTTTATGCGTCTTGCAGTGTGGGCGTAAGCGAGTGACATCGCCGGCTTCCCGCAGCATTTCTGCCAGATTAGCATTCATGACATCGCGAAAAACGACCAGGCCCGGTGATACGATCGAGGAGGTGTCTTGGATAGTGAAATTGCATTCGGTCATGTCGTTAGGCTCATCAGAATAGAGAATTGAATGGAATGCATTTTACTGAGGTTTCTGGCGATTTACCAAATAGATTCCGCTGGCTACTAAAACCAGAGATAGATAAAGCCAGGGTGACAGTGGGTCATTGCGAAAGAGTGCAGCAGCCGTAATGCCAAAAAGTGGCGTTAAGAAACTGAACACAGAAATTCTGGTAGCAGAATACGTCTGTAATAAGGTGGTTTGAATGGCAAAGCACATTCCTCCGACGATGACTCCCTGATAAAGAAGACCATACACGACGGCATGATCCACGTACTTCATCGAGATTTGCTCGTATTCAAAAAATAATGCAGCGGGGATAAACCACAATACGCCGATCAGGTCGTGCCACAAAATCAATGTACCGGATCGCACGCGATTTAGATTGGCTTTGATGTAAAGAATCTTAATCGCCAAAAGTATCGCACTGATGATAATAACCACGTCCCCTAGAATACTTGCCTGATCCGTCAGTGAGGTATCGTCGGATGCATTGGATTTGATTAACAGCGTTACCAATGCGCTGACGCCGGCTATCAAACAACCCAAGAGCTGGATGCGAGTGATACGATGGTTGCCGGTAAAGAAGTGTTCAAACACCAGTACCCAAATGATGAATGTGTTGATGAGGATGGTGGTGTGAGTCGAATTCGAGAGGTGGACTCCGATGGTAAATGTTGCAATCTGCCCGAACAGTAATGTGCCGGCAACGAAGCAGGGGAGAATCTGGTTTCGAGTGATCCTAATCGGTGCTTTAGAAACCAGACACCAAAAAACCATGAAGAGTGTGGCCATGGCAAACCGGATTCCACTGACTGCGAGTGGAGGCAGCCCCATCGAGTTGTCTTCAGAGAACAGGCTGTATTTAGCCGCTACAGGATTTCCACCCCAACAGGCAGCAATTAAAACCACCAAGGCGACTGCCGTGAAACTAAGGGCAGGGTTGTTGGAGTCTTGGGCCGTTGGTTCAACTGAGGTAAACTTACCGTTGTCGTTCATTGCATTGAATTATGAGCGGAAACGTGCATCGTAAACCACCATGTCATGGAAAGCCACACCTATGCCGAAGAGACGATCTGGAAAAATGAAGAATCCACGAGTGAAAGCAATTGGATGGATGGTCGCATGCCTCTTAGGTATCATCGAGTCCGGCCTTGCCTCAGATCGCATTCAATGTGAAGGCACTTATCGGCATCACTTGCAGGGAGTGTGTCAGGACCCGGCTGGCAATCTGTACTGGTCCTATACTACAACGCTGGTCAAAACAGATCCTGTGGGAAAGGTATTGGAAAAAATAGAGGTAGCCAATCATCATGGGGATCTCTGCTACGCCGATGGCCAGCTTTTTGTGGCTGTCAACTATGGACAATTTAATAACCCGGAGGGCCACGCCGATAACGAGATTATCGTATACCAGGCGAAGACCCTTGAGCAACAGGCTCGGCATAAAATACCTCAGGTGAAGCATGGTGCCGGTGGTATCGCACATCATGATGGAAAATTCATCGTCGTAGGTGGACTGCCGGAAGGAGTCGAAGTGAACTACCTATATGAATACGATACTTCCTTCCGGTTTAAGAAAAGGCACGTACTCGACAGTGGCTGGACTCACCTTGGCATTCAGGCAGCAGCCTTCGCTGAGGGCGTCTGGTGGTTTGGCTGTTATGGGAATACCTTGCTTAAGGTGTCTCCGGAATTTGAAATGCTGGGTCGCTATCGATTTGACTGCGGACTTGGAATCGAACAGGCGATGGGTGGAGGCCTGTTAACTGCGGGCGGGCAATGTACTGCCGACGAAGGTTGCTCGGGTTGGATTACCAAAAAATTAACTCAGAAAACGGTTGCCAGCCAACGGCCACAACCGCTCACACGGATTGGGTTTGGCTCATGTGTTAAACAACAAAATCCTGCTCCTCTGTTCTCGAATATTCTAAATTACAAACCTGAGTTATTTCTATTTATGGGAGATAACATCTATGGCGACTCAGAGGACATGGCTGTCCTCAAGGCTAAGTACCAGGTTCTTGGAGCAAAAACAGGATTCAAAAAACTGACACAGGATGCTGTCATCCTGGCGACCTGGGACGATCACGATTACGGTTTGAATGATGGCGGATCAGGATTTAGTAAACGTAATGAATCTCAGCAGGTCTTTTCTGAATTCTGGAAGGATGTACCGGATTCACCACGTCGTGAAAGGCCGGGAGTGTATGACGCGCATGTTTTTGGCCCCGCAGGAAAACGGGTGCAGGTGATTCTGTTGGATACCAGGTTCTTTCGTTCAGATCTAAAGACCGGGACACGAAGGGTCGGAGGTCCGTATTATCCTGATCCGGACCCGGAGCTTACAATGCTCGGCGCAAAACAGTGGCAATGGTTGGAAAAACAACTCCAACAACCCGCAGAAGTGAGGCTCGTCGTTTCCAGTATTCAGTTTGCTCCGTCAGCAGCAGGGCAGGAGTCCTGGGCCAATTTTCCGCTGGAGAAACAAAGGTTCCTGGATTTAATTTCAGCAACCAAGGCTTCCGGAGTGCTTGTCGTGTCAGGAGATCGCCACTGGTCTGAGTTCTCCAGACTAACCGATGGTCTGTCTTATCCGCTGTATGATTTTACTTCCAGTAGTATTAACCAACTCCATGGACGAGGCACGCCGACGGAAAACCCTCATAGGTTTTTGAAAACGACATATCACAAAGAGAATTTCGGAACGATAGATATCGATTGGAATCAGAACGACCCGGTGATCAGAGTTGAAATTGTGGATCTTCAAAGCAAAACGCAATTGTCACACTCGGTCAAACTCAGTGAATTGCAATTTAACACACAATAACGCGGGCCTAAGTGGTATTTGGTAGTATCCCCGAGGGTCTCTAAGCATGACGACATTTGAATTGACAGACCAGCAGATCGAATCCTTTCATCGTGATGGGTATCTCATCGTCAACGGATTATTCGATGCACAAGAAATCGCCGGCCTGCTGAATTTTGCGAAAGCGGATAAGGCGTTGGCCGAGGAAGCTTATGTGCGTCGCGATGGAGACGGTGGAGAAACCCGTCTGGCTCTCAGGAATGATCTGGATGATGCCGTGCCTTATACAGCCGTTGTACGTAGCCAGCGGATTGTCCATTCGATGCAAACGTTGCTTGGTGATGAAGTTTACCACTACCATCACAAAATGATGATTAAACAGCCTCGGCTTGGAGGAGCGTGGGAATGGCATCAGGATTATGGCTATTGGTATAATTTCGGCTGCCTTTTTCCGGACATGGGAAGTTGTATGGTGGCAGTGGATCGAGCAACCACACAAAACGGATGCTTACAAGTGTTGCGCGGGTCTCACAAAATAGGGCGAGTCGATCATGTCAAGATTGGTGAACAGGTAGGAGCTGATCCGCAACGCGTTGAGATTGCCAAACAGCGGTTTGAATTGGTAGCCGTGGAGTTGGAACCAGGAGACGGTCTGTTTTTCCACGGGAATCTTTTGCATTGCTCAGCCCAGAATCTCAGCGAATACCCGCGATGGTCACTCATTAATTGTTACAACACTCGTCACAATGATCCTTTCATTCAAGACGGACGACACCCGAATTACTCGCCGTTGGAAGTCTGGTCGAATGACAAAGTGCGTGATGCTTTAATTTCATAGCAAAATCGAAATGCCGTCAGATTATCACAGCCAACTGATTAAAATAGAAATTACTATGATTCGCCGACTTTTCCACCACTGCGTCTTCCTTTTACTCTGTCTGCCGCTTTCCGTTTTTGCTCAACAAAAAGAAGCGAAAGAGGGAGTCTACTCTGCTTCGCCCGCAGATTCGATCAAGCATTTTGATATTCCCACAGGGCTGGAAATTGAATTGGTCGCTTCTGAGCCACAGGTGATAGACCCAATAGCGATACGTTTTGATGCGAACGGACGCATGTGGGTTGTGGAGATGAATGACTACCCTTCCGGAAATGGAACTTCACGAATCAAGCTACTTGAAGATTTAGATAGTGACGGGACGTTTGAAACAGCCCACCTGTTTGCAGACGATCTGGTGTTTGCGACTGGTATTCAGCCCTGGAAAGAGGGAGTGATAGTGACTCTTGCTGGCCAGGTCGTCTATATGAAGGATACCGACGGTGATCACAAAGCAGATATTCAAGAACGATGGTACTCGGGTTTTGCCGAGGATAACCAACAATTGCGAGCCAATCACCCGAGATTCGGTATCGATCAAAAAATCTATATTGCTAACGGGTTACGTGGTGGTGTTGTAAAAAATACACGGGACGAACAGAGCAAAGAACTGAATATCAGCGGCATGGACTTTATGTTTGACCCGGTTTCCGGTGACTTTCAAACCGTCACCGGTAATGGTCAGTATGGTCTAACATTTGACGATATTGGAAACCGGTTTGTATGTAGCAATCGAAACCCGGCAATGCAAATCATGCTGGAAGATAGATATATCAAAAAGTATCCTTCGGTCGCCGTGACGTCGGTAAAGAAAGATGTTGTGAAATCAGGACAGGATTCGGCAATCTATCCGCTGACGAATTTCTGGACGACATCGAATCTCCATGAAGGTCAGTTCACTGCGGCTTGTGGAGTGATGGTTTATCGGGGCAACCAGTTACCATGGCTGAAAGATGCGATCCTGACCTGTGATCCTACAGGGAATCTAATTCATGCCGAAAAGATACAGTCTTCATCGGCTGACAACTCGTATTACAACTACTACGGACCTTTTTACTACGGAACTCCCACCCCCGAACGTGAATTTCTGGCATCGCGTGATCATTGGTTCCGTGCCGTCAGCATGCGTACTGGTCCCGATGGTTGTCTCTACATTGTCGATATGCATCGAGCGGTGATTGAACATCCGCAATGGGTTCCGGAAGAGCTCAAAGACCGAAAGGACGCTCGCAGTGGCGATGATAAAGGACGGATTTATCGAGTTAAGCCGGTCAATTCCCGGCTCGAGCCAAAGTGGAGCTGGAGTATTGCTAACCATACAACCGAAGAATTGGTGCTTTTGTTGGAACATCCAAATTCCTGGCAGCGTGATACCGCTTTTCGACTGCTGTCGGAACAAAAGCCTGAGAATGCAAATATGCTGCTGGGAAGGTTACTGAATTATTCACGAGAACCGGTTGCTCGTGTACTTGCCTTGCGATTGCTACACGGTTGGGAAGCAGTGGAAGCAGCTCAGGTCACTACCGCCGCCAACCACTATGATCGTCGGTTACGCGTGCATGCCTGTATTGTGCTGGAGGATTTGTGGAATGATAGCTCCGAACAGAAAACCTTAGCCAGAAAGCTACTAACCGATAGAGAAAGCTCTGTTCGCTTACAGGCGATATTATCATTGGGTGATAAAGTCAAACATGATAGCCCAACCTGGCTCACGTTGGCGAAGACGGTGATTAAAGATGAATACACAACCCAGGCATTCTTAATGGCCTCAGGCGACGAGATTGGAAGTATTGGTGCAGCCGTTTTGAAGAATAAATCCACGACCGGAGTTACTCAGGAGGACCAGGCCGAAAATCTCTATCGGCTTTATCGTAGTGCTTCCATGAAAATGACACCGGAGGAGCATCAGGTCGCTTTGGAATGGATTGCCGAACTTCCTAAATGGGTGAATGAATCCGAAGTCAGTCTAGGTGACATTCGGGCGGTTCGAGCGTTACTGGAGTCCATGGAAGCTCGTCAATTCGACTGGCGCGGACAGGTTGCAACATTGCCCGAGCAACAAAAGGTCAGCTTTGACGTCATTTGGATGTTAGCGAAGCAATGGATTAACGAAGAATCAGCCTCCGAGCAACTCAAACAGGAATCGCTTCGTTTCCTGGCTTTTGCCAGAGATGCTGAATCACTCAAAGATTTATTTACACGGGCTGCCTTCACGCATTACCGCGCCCAAGTATTAGGATTGTTGCATTTCGAAAAGGATCTCAGTGTTTGGCGTGAGTTGATTTCTCAATTTCCATCTTTAGCGCCGGCGGTGAAGCGCAGTCTGATTGATGTGGTTTTGCGAGATGGTCAGCGGGTGAAAATATTGTTAGATGAAATTGAAGCAGGAGTGATTTCTGTCAATGAGATCGACGCGATTCGTATGAATCGGTTGACCGGTTCCGGGGATACTGAAATTGCTCAGCGAGCCAAGGCATTGCAGGCATCGACAGTTAATGCCGACCGAGCTGCAGTGCTGGAAGATTATAAGGCGATTCTTGAACTGAAAGCATTTCCACGCGAAGGCGAAAAGATTTTTCGTCAAAATTGTGCAACCTGCCATCGTATCGGAGAAATCGGGAATCAGGTGGCACCGGATATCTCAGATTCAAGAACTCGACAACCGTTGCAACTATTGACCGATATTCTGCAGCCCAACAAAGCGATTGATAATAACTATATGCATTACTCGGTCATCACCAACGACGGGAAAATACTCGACGGGATTATTACCGAAGAGACGTCCAATCAGATAACACTGATGCAACCGGAAAGAAAAGTAACGACGATTCTGAGAACGGATATCGACGAAGTCCAGTCTCGTGGAGTTTCTTTGATGCCGGAAGGGCTGGAAAAGAAAATCAATCATCAGCAGATGGCGGACCTGATTTCGTTTATTAAAAATTGGCGGTATCTCGACGGTCGAACGCCTCTGGCTAAACCTCTCAATGAATAAAAATCCAGATGGATAAATCCAAAGCGGGAACCAGGCCTCCTCGTATCTCTCGAACTCGTAAAGTCGTGTTTGCCACGATGTCCTTACTGCTGTTTGTGGGAGTTTGTGAGTTTACATTTAAAGCCATCGGATTTGACTTTAGTAAATTAGGTCAGGATCTCGAAGCGGCGCCGATCTTCTATCGGATTCCGACCGAACCCTTTGGAGAAGGATATTATAAACGTCCGGGAAATTTGTCATGGACTGGCAAAGTGGTTACCGCTCAAATGCTACGAATCGGATACGAACAAAAGTGGCTGCCGGATGAGACAGAGATCACTTTGGAATATGACGCAGACGGCTTTCGCAATCCTCCTAATCTCAGGGACTGGGAAATCGCCATGATCGGGGATTCCTTTACAGAACTGGGGAATCTGAAATTTGAAGACCTTGTTTCTACCCAGTTGGGCGACTTACTGGGAGTGTCCGTTAAGAATTTGGGAGTGTCTCATACGGGGCTGTTAAATCAAACAGAATATCTACGCCAGTTTGGGATCTCCGAAAAGACCAAAGAGGTTGTCTGGGTATTCTTTGAAGGAAATGATATCCAGGATTACCTGATGGAATCTCGTCGAATGGCATCCATCCAAACCGGAGCAGCAAAACACGTCGACCTTTTGAAAACCCACATCCCTCAAACATCGCTGATCGAGGCAATACGACGCTTGTTTGGTAAATCCCGTTTAGAGATTTATGGTCCTCCAGTGAATGCCACACTGACCGACGGTCAAACGCCTTTTAAGATTGACTACGCACCACCGGGTAAGAACGAGTTGTTTTTACGTTTGCCCCGTTACGAAGCAGGTATCGATAATTTAGTACGCCTTTGCAGGGAAAATGAACTTCAATTGACGTGCGTGTATATGCCTTGTAAACGTCGGGCATTCAGTGGGCATTCCTATACTGTGTCAACAGATGCTCCGGCATATTTACAATCCAAGTGGACGCCTTCCGATTTGCCGGAATGGTTGCAAACCGTTTGTCGGGAGCAGGGGGTACGGTTTGTGGATGCGACTATCCCTTTACGCAAACTGAATGAAGAAGCATTGCGATCTCACAATCTAGTCTTCGACACGCATCTAACGGCGGAAGGTGCTACGGCAGTAGCGAAGGAAATTGCTCATGCTCTCAAACCGCCTGCAGGTAGCCCTCCCTAATAGTTCTTATCAGTAATGACGCATCAGAGCGAGAACACAGTGAATGTTAAAGCAGGCTATTTAGATTTGATAGGGAGTCTGGTCTGTCACTGTCTGACATCGAAACTCCCCAATTGTTAGGACGTTTTTATCTGATCTCCATAATCGGTGATATGGAAACTATTTCCGATTCCGAAACTATGGGGCTAGCGATGGAAACGGCACAATCAGATCAGGTGACTTCAAAGGCGGCGGCTTCTGCAGACCAACCCGAAGCACTGAATCGTCATCGGCAATTGACCAGTTTGCTGACATCCGGAGAGTTGGAGCAAAAAGTAAATGATTTGTTGGAGGAACTGTTTCCCCAACGCCTGAACACAACCGGCGAAAGTTCTGAACCCGGCTTGTCCGGATATTTTGATCAATATGAACTGTTGGAAGAAATAGGACAGGGAGCCTTTTCTCGTGTCTTCAAGGCTATCGACACGACTTTGGGCAATCGCCTGGTCGTTCTCAAGATCGGGAAACTGGGGCATCGCGAAATTGGCACTGCCGGACGACTTAACCACAAATATATCATGCCGGTTTATTCGAGCACGATCGATGAGTTAGGTGTCACAACAATTTGTATGCCTTATTTGGGACGGAATACGCTACGTGACAAGCTTGAAGATCGCTATCAGCGGTTTGCTCGTAGCAATCGCACATCGTGTTCGACGGGTAGGCAGGGAATTTCAGAGTTTCCGGTGTCCTGGAAACAGGACTCGGATTTTCCCATATTACTAAAATGGTTTGAACAGACCTGTATGGCTTTACAATATGCTCACAACCAATGCGTTTTACATCTGGATGTGAAACCATCGAATATCCTGTTGGGCTATTGTGGTAATGCCTTATTATTGGATTTTAATTTGGCACGTGACGAATTTCTTCAACGTCATGCCTCCGGTGGTACGCTTTCCTATATGTCCCCGGAACAGCTCCAAAAGTGTATTCTTCAGCAGCCGGTCAAACTGGATGAGAGGTCGGATGTATATTCTTTGGGAGTCACAATGTTTGAGGCGTTTTATGGATTTCTTCCATTTCACAGTCCGGGCCCCACGCTGCGTCCACGGTTACAGGCTCAGATTATGTTAGAGCGTCAGCAGCGAGTGGAATCGTTGTTCAAAAGATCAGTCCCCGGGATGCCTACACGGGTCAGACGGCTTCTTCAGAAATGCCTTGGATTTCAACGTGCATCGCGATTTGATGATGTTAGTCAGGTGTTGGCAGAATTACGACAGATTATTAAACGGCAGAATTCGAAATGTTTACCGTGGTTGATCTGAGAGTTTCTTCCGAATGACAGCAAATCGACCACTGCCACGTGTGGGTAGGCCTTCCCCCCAGCGATCGATCCATTTGAGGAAGTCTTGCGAGTAAGGTTGAGAGAATTCCGGCTGTTGATTCAGAATGATCATTTGAATGTCCTGTTCGATGACCATCGCTTTGAGATTCGCTTCTAACTCGGGTTGTCCTCCTAGTTGATACGATCCAAAAAGGTCGTAGCAATAGGGAGTTGGATTCTTTCGCCCGGATAGAAAGTAAAACTGGGGACAATCCGGGCCGGCCAGTATGTAGTCGTTAGGCTTGCTGTACTGTGCAATTAAATCCAATATCGAGTTATACTCGAGCCCTTCCAGGTTGGATATTTTGAGGCCCCCACGATTGGTTTGTAATTCAAAGGTGTTTTGAATGTGTTGAGATCGAATGCCAATTCGTCGTGGATTGGAATAATTTGAGTGCATCACGGCTAGCCCGGTAAGCACTACAGACAAACCGATCCATAAAGGTTTGTTAAAGTCTTTTGAATTCCCAACGACGGCAGTGAATGCTAATCCTGCTAAAGGAGCACAGTAACAGAAATAAACTCCCGTGCTGTAAGGATACTGAGTGAGAGCTATGGATGCTGCCACGATGGTAACGATGATGGCCGAAATATGAGCATCCTGAAATCTGCATTGGATCCACACGGTCAAGCAAATAACTGGTAAAACGCATTGGATCGTGGCAAAGACAGATTGGTAAATAATTGGGTTTGAGGACATAGCAATCAGACCCGCTCCGCATAAAGCAACGGTGGTAGTCAATGGTAAGAGCATCGAATTAGGTAGGCGACGTTCGACCAAAGCGAGTACTAATACAGGAATACTTACCAAACACCAGAAACCTGAAGGCGGGAGTGAAGCGGCATGATCGAGTCGAGCCCTGGGCAATTCAAATAGTCCAACCCATAGGTCATCGAAGGTGTCGTTTAGTACGTAGGGAAGAGCAAAGAGGAGCAGGGGAGTGATCAGTGACGTGGCATAGAGGACAGAATCTACCACCGTGTTTCTTAAGGAGGTTCTCCGTTGTGTGCTTACTTCGATCAAGGCTGCCATGGCGGCTCCAACGGGCAAGACAAAATACAGAGTCGTTGAGATAGTAAGATGTTGCCTAATCAGGAGCAGAACTAACAGGATATAGATTGCCGCGAGTCCCATCCCCAACAATACATGAGCTTTATTTTGAGAGCAGATGGTTTCAGCCGATTGACTATCAGGACGCTGGGATCGACTTATCCAAATTGAGAATAACGAGGCGGCTACCAGATAGAGTCCAACAATTTTAAAAAGGATGGATATTCCACTAAACGCCCCTGCAAGCAAGAGGTAGCCTCTTGATGTGGTTTCGTGAAATTTAAGCAAAGCCCAGGTAGTCCATGTTGCCAGCATCAGGATATACCAGGATGGCAGAGGCGCAAAATAATTGGGAAAGCTCCATGTCAGGCAACCGAGTGCGACGGTGCCGGCAACCCAGGATCCTACGAAGCGAGTCGCAATCAGGAACCACACAACGGATGTCAGTGTGGCCCCAAGTAGCAGTGGAATTCTCAGGCTGGCCAGACTTATTCCGAAGGCTTGAAATGTGTTTGCATGCAGGTGGGTAAGCAGACCGGTGTAGACATCCTGGAAATCAGTGTGAGGTGTTTCTCCCTGAAGCGTACGCTCGGCCATGTGCCCCAACAGTCCTTCATCATGAGCGATCCAGCCATCGTTCATATGCCAACCCAGATAACATCCCGCCAGCACGCCAACAAGGATGACGCCAAAAATGAGTTCAGATCGTGATGGAGATTGGTTCGTGTTCATATTAAGAGCCGGTTATGGAATGTTTACTGAGGCTCACGACAAGCGAACTTCCAAAGGGTGGACGCAATGGAGTGAAGATAGCCTGTTCGAATCGACAGAGCATTTTCAGCATTTTATTAGGGACAGTTGCCGGAAGCGTTGCGGGACCCGGTTCCTGTTTTGAAAATCGCTCTTTCAGTCGCACCAATAATTTGGCTGGAAACGTCCAGTGGAACAGGTAATGTTGGTTGTCTATCTGAAATCCTGCTTCGGTCGCCTGTTTCGTCATCAACGACTTTGTATATCGTGTCATGTGATGGTTGTAGTCATCATGTTTCGTCCACAGAAGATTAAAGGCTGGTACCGTCAGCAACATTCGCCCTGTTGGTTTAAGAAGCTGAGCTGCTTTCTTTAAGGCAGTAATGGCATCTGGAATATGTTCAAGCACATCCAGCATGACAATCCAGTCGAATTGTTGATCTGTTTGAAAACTGTCATCAAACAAACCAACATGTATTTGGTCGGAGAATGTGCCGTTCGGATCAACAATACGGTCATCTGCCTCGATACCAGACACCTCTCCGAACTGGATGAGGTCCGGGAAAAACAAACCATCTCCGCAACCCACGTCCAAGATCTGGCGAGGGTTTGTATCCCCATCCTGTGCTTGCCAACGGCGAAGCAGAGTTAGGATGTAAGTTCGTCGGCTTTGCCACCACCAATGGTGTTGGTAGAGTTGCCGGTATGTGTTGGCGTATTCGGCGTCCACTGAGTTTTATTTCTTATGACCTGATCCACAATAAAAGACGGGCGTCCTTTGACTTCTTCGAACACTCGACCAACGTACTCTCCGACGACTCCCAAAAACATCAATTGGACTCCGGCAAAGAACGAGATCGCTACGATCAATGCCGTAAAACCTGGAGGGATCTCCTGAATGAAGCCTGGTAGTTTGTCGATAGGCGTCAGTTTTGCATAGACCGCAAACGCGGCCAGCAACAAGGCGACGATTACAGAGAGGCTTCCAATCAGCGTCGCCAGTCGTAGTGGAATTAAGGAGAAGGAAAAGATGCCATCGCTGGCGAGTCTCAACAGTTTTCTGAGTGTATATTTTGTTTCGCCTGCATTACGTTCGTTACGCTCGACTTCCAAACCGGTTTGTTTAAACCCAACCCAACTTCGGATGCCCCGCAGGTAACGATGGCGATCCGCATCATGCACTAATAAATTGACGACACGACGACTGATGATGGAAAAGTCACCACTATCGCGAGGCAGGGGTGTGGAAGAGAGGCGTTGAATCACTCGGTAGAAGACGTTGTAACAAATGCGTTTGACAAAATTCTCTTTCCGATTTACTCGGATGGCATAGACCACGTCATAGCCTTCATTGTACTTTTGAAGCAAGGCAGCTATTTGTTCAGGAGGATCCTGTAGGTCTCCATCCATCATGATCACGGCATCACCTTCGACATATTCCAGTGCAGCGGCATAGGCTGGTTGTTGCCCAAAATTTCGGGAAAACGAAACGACCACAAGGCGTTCATCTTCGCTCGCAGCCTGTTGGAGTATTTCAAGTGAATTGTCGCTGCTTCCGTCATCAACCAAAACTACCTGATGTGGTCCACCAGGCAACGTATCCAGAGCAGAAGTAACACGGCGCAGCAACTCGGGTATGACTTCCTGTTCGTTGTAAACAGGAATCGCGACCGATAGTTTTGGCGTAGCTGTCATAAATAATCTACTGCTGTTTCTTTCCTTTGAAATAAACCATCTTCCAAAACGGAATTCCGATTCGTGTTAAATCAAAGGGTTCAAATATGACTGGGGTAAAGTGTTGAGTAAACAGTTTTTTCCAATGCTCAAGCGGCCGCGGATAGTTTCCCCGATCAAGCTTAGCCAGAAGTCTGGAGACGCTCATGGAGTCGGGAAGTACCAAATCCAAAATGTGAACGTGTCCTTCTTCGGCCAGCACGTCGTGAAGTCGGCTCAAAATGGCACTGGAGTTTTCATCGTCAATATGGTGTAGGAAGGAATTGAGCAAAACAAAGTCGGCTCGTTCGTTATCCGGGGGGTGATACTGACACACATCCTGAACACGGAACTCACAAGGAGCTCCGTGCTTTGATGAAAAGCGTCGGGATGCACTTTCGATGTAACGCGGGTTAATATCGAGTCCCAGATAGTCTCGCTTCCTGAAAAATCGTGCATTAGTGCCAGGTCCACAGCCAACGTCCAACACTCGTTGAATGTTGGACAAATCATTGTGTTTAAGCAGGGGGGTAAACTTGCGATGCGCAAATGGCGCCTGCCACAATTGATAGACTTTGGGAAACGACAAAATGTCACGAATTCCACTCATAGTTGCAGTATAGCTTTGCAGCTTACCGCCTTAGCGTGTGGAGAGTTTAGCAGCCTCTAAAAGCCGGTTTTATGCAGCCAGTCGTACCGAATGCGCCGATCGTAACGGCTCAACATTACATGGATAGAATACGAATTAGCCAGGTGGCCATGGCAGGTCGCGACCACCCATTAAGTGATAATGCAAATGAAAGACAGTCTGTCCGCCCCCTTTGCCGCAATTACAGATCACTCGATATCCATCGTTCGCCAGCCCCTGATCGCGAGCGATCTTTTGAATGACCAGGAAAATATGGCCGACGAGCTGCTCGTCTTCCTCGGAAAGATGTTCGATCGAAACAATTTCCTTTTTGGGTATGACCAGAATATGGACCGGTGCCTGTGGGGCAACATCGTGAAAGGCCAGGCACTGGTCATCTTCATAAACCACATCGGCCGGTATTTCTCCGTCAAGTATGCGTTTAAATATGGTGGGCTCACTCATGGTCAACAGAGTCCTCGAATGGAGTCAGAATAATCGCATCATCCGGGTTCATATCCGGTATTCCCTGGTAGATCGGCATCAACAGTGAACGATCTTCGTTGATCAGCCCACCGTCAATTGGTCTGCTCAGTGTTTCCATCAGTTTGGATTGCACCCGCTGTTGTTCGATCTGCCGATTGAGCATCATGATCAAATCGTTATCCGCTTCGGTAAGCCGGCTTTCGGTAACCGGACAGCGAAGTATTTCAAGCAGTTGGGGATCAAGCATGGTCGTGAGTATTTGCCGAGGGGAAGTTCTTTGGAGTCATTATAGCACCGGGTTGGCATGTCAGGATAAGCCAATAAAAAAGGGACACCCTTTGAAAGGTGTCCCTTTAGTTTTACGTGGAGAATAATCCGATGTGAGAGAGAGAGAAGTAGATTGAATCTCAACGTATTTAAGGCTTAGTGGGTCTGAGCAGTTTCCGCAGTTTCCGTTGGTTCTGTTTGACGTGAAGGAGCGATCGCCCACTCTTTGGTGAGTTCTTCGAATACTGCCGGTGTTTCATATCGGACATGCTTGCCGTCAGCCATGGGGCCAACAAGTCCTTTTAATACCGGCAGTCCACGGATGGTTAAGTCAGTGTGACAGTCATCCATCCCAATCTGTTCGAATTCACGTGTAAGAGCTTTGTCTGACAGGAAGTCACTCATTAAATAAGAGCCGTCAGAAGCTCGCGATACTACTCGAAATGTCCGTTTCATTTCTTCACCTAACAGGGTCACTTTGGTTCCCATATTTTGTTTGTCAGCTTGATCCTAAAACCGGTGGATTGAGTTGACTGAGAGAGTGTCTCTCGATGATGTTGATATCGTCGAGTTGCTTTCCAGAAAACTAGAATTTATTCTTCCGGCGCTACCATGAGTTCATTGAGAGTATCCCTAACAATAGCGATCAGCGGCATGAGCGGTACAATCGACACGCCAATGCCCGCTGGGGATTGTTTCGGTTCCGAATAGTCCGGATGTACAAGTTTCTTAGCCAGAGAATTAACCGTTCGTTCTGTTGGCAAGTCCGGTTATACAGGTCGTCCGAATTGCACTCGATCTACCACCCTTGCCATCGCCTGCGGATAGACTAAAACAGTAGTAGTTCAGGAAGGTATGCGAATTGGTGAGCGACCTGATTCGAAATCAGGGGCCGGGCGACCGGTTGCGGGTTCGAGTCCCGTGCCTTCCGCTTTTTTATGCGCTGACAATTCGCCTAGGAAAGTGTTTGCGAACCGACGTAAAAAACTATACGCTTCAAAGAAGCACATAAGAATGGATGGTCCGGGTAGAAAACCGAAAGTGAGAATGATCTATGAACGCCGAAGCAACAACTCAACAGGACACATCGGACTCCACGCACGCCGACCTTATCAAAGATGAAGTCAGGATCTACTTTTACCCTAAGATAATCTTTTTGTTGCCCACGCTGGTCTTTTGCCTGCTGGCCTCAGTCTATCTGCAGTTCTTTGGTTCAGACCAACCTGTCGCTGCAAACGGCACTCAGGCTGTAGTGGAAGCCGCCGCTGACGATTCGGCCTCGGAACAGGCTGAGACGGAAGCAAACTCCAGTCCTAGAGTGACCGTGACGGTTGTTTTTATGCTGGTGTTTACTCTCAATCTGGTTGTTATGGCATTTGATTTTCCATCGAATCGGTTTATCGCATTGATTGCATTTATCTTTCTGGCGGTTGCTGTACTTTGGATTCTCAGTGAAAAGAGCCCCGAGTTACTGGGTGGTATTGGAGACTTTTTGGCCAGTATCAAGCCGGAAGCCAATGTCTCTTTCTATTGGATGATGAGCGTGTTGCTGGGCATTTTGTTTTTGATCATGTACTTTGCCAGAAAGCTGGATTATTGGGTAATCAAACCCAACGAAGCCATTCATTTTCATGGCTTGCCACAACACAGCAAACGGTACTCTGCCCATCACATGCGGTTTGAAATGGAAGTCAACGATATTTTTGAGCACTTCTGGCCATTCAAGGCCGGCCGTCTCTACATTCGACCAACCAATGAGAAACATGAATACATCTTAGATAACGTACTCAATGTAAGAGCAAAGAATGAGCAGGCAAATCAGGTGCTAAGTGCTTTGCAGGTTCAACTTCGTGAAGATGCAGAAGTTTAAGCTCGGAAGTGGCGGCTTAACAATATACAGCGCTAAACGGATTTAGAACGGAAAGAGTTTGGTTGGCAGCTCTTTAAACTGTTCGATCACATTGGGCAGTCGTGGCCAGGAAGGCGCCGTTGATTCCGCTTCAGTTTTGTCAGGAAGCGTTGCCTGACGCGCGATGGAATCCCGATTGGCCGGAGCGTATTTTATTAGGTACTGTGGCCAATAACTGTTCAGATATTCGAAGCAGTCAGAGACACGTCCCTGACTGGGTTGCGAGTAAGCGACAGATAAGTCCTTCATCAATTCCCGATACTCGCGCTGTTGAAACCAGAGATCGTACACTTGCAGATTATCGATCTCGACGTGTCCCGGCGTCATCATATCGAAACCGACTCGTAAATCGGATAAGCCCTGGGTAGGAAGGTCGTTGACGATTAATACATAGCGATTCCAGTTGGCCGACAACGGGTTGACGTTACTGGTAGTCGTCAGGCCGGATTCGGGTTTTCCAATTGTGCACGGTCGATAATAGACTTTGCCATTTAGTCGCCCTTCAATTGATAGTCGAATGGAAGGTTGATGGTTCGGTGTCGAAGTCCGCATCCATACGGTAAAAGCAACGCGACCTGTTGGAGGAACATTGAAGGTTTCACTGCGTACCCATAACACTTGTTGTGAGTTCTCTGACCGGTTTAGCGATAAGTATTGTTCGCCCTTTTGGCCAGCGTTGCGAATGACATTCACTTGATTGCCGGCCTGACTGTTGTAGAGCCAGCCGGGGATCATTTGATTGACTGCCGGAGCTTCGAAGTCCGCATTTTTCAGCGGAGTGCGACTGCTTAGTTGTTGGAGCGGTCCCAGTCGTTGGTTGACTTCCAGGATTCGATTGTGAAGATGTGGTACCACTTCCTGATTGTATTGAACATTCGCTCCTACCACGTCCGCTTCGGCATGATCAATTCGCACGGCGATCAGATCGAAGGGTTCCATCACGAGTTGCCACGTGGCACCTCTGGGATGCCAGCGGAAACTGGATTTTGCATCCTGCCCCAGCGATACCGGGTGCCCATTGGGGGGAAGTAGCAATTCCACCTGAGCAGTGGTGGCCCAGGGTGCGTTGTTTAATACGTAGAGATAAGTAGCTTGTTGATTTTCTGCATTGGTGTAATGTCGACGAATCACCAGAGGCTGTGCGACCGGTGCTGAATTTATCTTTACGGTCTCGAACGTAACGGCTGGAAGTTGCTGATAGCTCCGGAAAATTTCGCGTGTCGCATCTTCCTGGCCCATCGTTAACAGCCATCCCCCATCCACCAGTACCTGGTAATCTGATTTGGCCAACGCCGCAACGAAACGTTGCCGATTGAATTGATGCGAAGGTGTCAGAGTATTGGCAAACCATGTGTTGGTATTGGCTGGACCCCAGGGTGACTGTTGCTCCAATTGAGGAAGCTTGGCAACATGCGGAGCATGGTCGAAGAGTATCCCTGTGCTTGTCCCCTGACTATGGAGTTTTTGGAGAACGGTCGATTCATTAATCTGCATTTCAACATGCTGACGAACTGGGTCCAGAATTGGGTTGGCCTTGTGAGGCTGAAGCCAAATGACGTTGTCCAGAGATTTTGTAACGACAGGATCTAAACCGAAGTGTCCAGGTAAACTACCAATCGACTGACTGGGTGGAATGGTTGGATTGGCTAGTTGGCGTGCCCGGGCGGTTTTGTATAGTGAAGCTGTTGAGAGATAGAGCCGAGCGGAATCTGTGGTGCGTTGTCTGAGATCATCAGCTAATTGTACATAGAGTTGCATCAATTCTGACTTTAACCAGGCTCGCCACTGCTTTTGGTATCGTTGCCTAATCGCTTGTACGTTTTCTGTATGTGAATCGTCGGGGCTTAATTGTTGGTCGTTAAAGAAGCGATTCAGTGTTATGGGATCCGGGATCCAGTGAGGATCAGGTAACTGGGTATATGTTTCCGGAGTTAGCTCCAGACAAATCCCACCAAAACTCGGATGCTTTCGGTATCGAGTGACCAGGGAGTCAACGAAATTACGAATCGCTCGCTGAACTCGGGGGTCCAACGGATTGTATCGTGGAGTCTCCTGAGAAATGGTCTTTGCCGACTCAGACCGTAAGTAGATACTTTGATCCTGTTCACCGATCGCCTCAAGTTCACGCAAGGGGACGGATAATTGTATGGCCGGTACGAGTCTAAGCTGACGCTCATTAAAGATCCGTAAAAGCATCTCCAAAACGTCTTTTTTGAGCGGATCCTGTCCATTGGAAAAGAAGGCACCACTGTCATATCTAGGTAGCGAATCAAAATGACTGGTAGGGAATAAACTACTTCCATCATTGAGTACATTGAGAATCGTTCCGGAGTTTCCTGAGAACTGAAGATAATCTGCTAACCGTGTACCTCCCAGATAAAAGGTATTCCAGTCGTCGAGTGTGGTGGAATTATCCTGTGTCCTGGCTTCAGTTGAGCCAAAATTTTCGGCAAACAGAGGTTTGCTGTAGTAGGTGAGCGTTTCACGTGGGCTCATACCCGAATTGGTTTCATCGGTTTGTAACGATGGCCTGGGATAGAGGTCCGCCACATCCCCCTGAAGTTCAGAAACCTTGATTTCCCCATAGATTGCATCACGCGTACCAAATTGATTTCGTAGTACGAGCATCGGATGTTTGGTTCGAGGCCAAAATAACAACTTGTGATTTAGCGAAGTTGTCGTCTGAGACCATTCCGGCATGTGCAGGTAAAAACCAGAATCGATACCGACAGGTACGATTTTTCCAAGCATGTTAGGTTCGAGCACGCTGACAGCCAATGTCTGACGTATATCAGCAGGGTATTCAATCTCGAGCAAATGAGGGCGATCAATATGTTCGATGGTTAAAGGATAAGCCTGCCAGCCACCTTCGGTTAACTTGCTATATGGCTTCTCGTGGTGGTTGAAATGTTGAACCTGTTCATTCCCAAATGGCTTAAATCCAAGATCACTCGGGGACGAACCAGTAAGATATTTAATTTGGTCAGTCGGATTCAGCGGTAGAAGTCGTTCCCACCATGCCGGATCGGCGGGATTAAAGCTGACAATCCTCTTCCAACGAGCCCGTTCGGTGGGTGTTGCATTGGTACCACCGACGACGACGAATTGAACATTGCGTGTGGCCAGTGGAGCGGAGCGGACAAGGGTGTCCGTAAACCGTTTTGATTCGACACGAAAGGAAATGTTGTAGACACCAGGACGCGAGGGAATCGGGACTTGAAGGTTTTCCCAGTTTGGAAAATCACCAGGTTGTTCCAGACTGACAGATTGCTGTTGTTGATGAATGATCTGCTGTTTGTCTGCCGTTAATACATTCACGGAATACAAATAGGATCCCAATCGTTCCCGGCCTAACAGATGAGGAATGAGAGATAATTCAAAGATCTCGTTAGGGTTAAAAACCATCGTGGGACGCTGATGCTGAATCCGTAAGATATCGCCCGGTGCTCGGCGAATCTGCCCTCGGTTTCCCTGACTGTCTAATTCCATATCCAGCGTGCGGTATAGGAACTGCTCGATCGGACGTTCCACTTGAAACTTCAGATCCGGATTGGTAACTGAGATGAGGTCCACTTTGAGACGAGCATTACGGGACGTTGTTAGTGTTACGTCAATCGCGTCATACTCTTGAGGATTCGACTGAGAAACGGTGATTTGATTTTGCAGAGTACCGATACCCTCTCCATGTGCCTTGCTGGGAAGGACACTTGATGGATCCTGCGCGACGCCGTAATTAACCAAATGTTGGAAATGACCGGAAGAAATTTCGATTGTCCCCCGCCATTGCACAGCCTTTCCGCCTCCCCAGGCAATACGGAGTCGAGTGTTGATAGAGTGTTCACCTGGACGCATCGTACGTAAGCCGGCCGGACTAACAGCCGGGTCAGTGATCACGGAATTGGATCTGCCGTACGTTCCCGATTGCTGCATGGGCGTTGTGGGGCGGGGAACCAGAGGCCGAGATTGCGCATTAACTTGCGACGTCATTATCAGCAGTAATAACGTAATGGCGTTTCGAGATAGGTCTCGAAGATTGCGCACTTAGTGAGAGCCTCCCTGCATTTCACGTCATAAGCACCCCTCTTTTCGAACAGGATGCAATGTGCATTCAATGGGGAATTATAGTGCTTTAAAGAGGCCAGAGAATAGCCCAATCTGATGTAACTCGCGTTATCGAAGCAGCTGTTTTTGTAGAGATTCAGCAAGACTTATAGGCTCGGTTGCAATTTGAGTCGATCGCTCAAAGAGAGATTCAAATTCGGCTACGATATCCTGTCGTCGACTGCCGATTTGATTGGATTCCCAGCGATCATCTGGTTTGACCCATAACTGGGTTTGTCCTGCCGTGGATTGTACTGAAAACCAGGCAGGCGTATGAATGGCCGTCGAGCCATTGGGGAAAATGGACACGGTACATTGTTCTGACAATGCAGCATACGGCGTGCCTGGAATTTGCAAGTGATCTAAGAGTGATTGATGGGCATACGGGTTGTTTGAGTCCGGTTGCTCGAACCACTGGGAAAGTGTTGAGTATACGGATTCAGTTTGGCACAGACTCGTGTTTCGACTTAGCCCCACGGATGCTGAATTATCCAGTCGTGATAGAAACATTGGAACGTGTAACTGATCTGTTCCGGGAAGCGAATGATCCACGCCAACGCCTCCATGATGACCTAAGGGAAGACAGCGAGGTGCCGTAACGATCAGTAGCACCTGTTCGTCCAAACCAGAGACTTCCTCTTTTAGTTGTTCAATTAACAAGCCCAGGCAGGTATCAAGTACGCTAACTTGCGCTGCATAAGCATGCACGTTTTGCATGATTTCATCCGGGTCATCGGGATCGTTCAGCGGGCCAAATGGAGGAAGCGAGATTTCTTTGATTTCGGGGTCTTCTTCCCCAAAGTATCGTTCTCTGGATTGCATGGGAGCATCCCAGCTTGCGCCAAGCCCGGCATGATGAATCCAAATCAAGTCATGATTCAACTGCTGTTCGATTAGATCCAGCGTCAGGCCAGTGAATTGAGCGATCGACGTATCTTCGATCGAATTTGCCAGATTACCTGCCTTTGTGAACGGTACTGAGTGCACTTCACTGAATTGCTGGCAGATGGGGATGCTGCTCAAGGAATCGCCTTCCTGAATGAGCACACTGGACTGTCCGTCTTTCTGTAGTTGCTGCAGAAGAGAAACGTGAGTGGAGGTTGCCAAAGGATGTTTTCCGGATAACATGCTGGTCATACATTGATCGAGATCAGTCGAACTGCTTAAGCAGAATTCCATCGTCAGACTGGTGGCTGCTAATTGATCGAACCCCGGGGTTGGATTCCAGGTGTTCCCGTAGGGCGATAAATATCTCGCTCCTAATTGATCGATCGTGATGACGATGGCTTTGGGCATTCGGATTGGTTCCGGAAAATCGGCTAATTCATGCGTTGATTGTGAGGAATCATATCTGTTCTATAGTACTAGTTTTTACACGTTCCATTAGAATAATTGAATACTCGTGTGACCGGACCCATTGGATTATGCAACTTACCAGTAGACTGCTTGTGGCAGCCGCTAAAATTGTTAGCGGATATACCGTGCGTTGGAAGGACTCGACTCCTGATACATGCCAACGTATCTACTTTGCCAATCATACCAGCCATCTTGACGGATTAGTGCTGTGGGCGGGATTACCTCAGGAGATTCGACAGTTAACGCGTCCGGTGGCGGCCAAAGATTATTGGGAAAAGGGATGGATACGTCGGCATGTGGCCAATGCCTTTAATGCATTGTTAATCGACCGGCGTGAAGTCAAAGTCCATCGCAGTCCCGTCGACTTGATGATTCGGGAAATGGAAGATAAGTACAGCCTGATCATTTTTCCTGAAGGCAGTCGAAACAACAAAGAGGAAATGAACAAGTTTAAAAGTGGTTTGTATTATTTAGCGAAGAAACGCCCCGATCTCGAACTCGTACCCGTTTATTTAGATAATATGAATCGTATCCTTCCTCGTGGCGAAGTCCTGCCAGTTCCATTGTTGAGTAATATCACCATTGGAGCTCCGATTTGGCTTGAGCAAGGTGAGACCAAACAGCAATTTCTGAGCCGCGCCCGCGAGGCTGTAATTAGATTGAGGGATGACGAAGAGTAATGCCGCAGATCATGCTTCCCCCCTTTCTCGTCGGCTTTCTTGAAGAGACCGCGGATTTTGTCTTGCCTTTTGAAGAGCACACAGCCTGGTTGATTGCCGCTGTGATGGTCTTGCTCATTATTGGTTCGTTCATTGGCAAACTACTGGAACGAAGCTCTGAAGAACGATTCAATTCAGCGATCGTTCGTTCGTTTAATCAGCGAATTCGATCCTGGTGGTTGATTTGTGCCATCCTGATCGCAGGGTTGGTAATTGGGAAAACAGGTACGGTCGTACTGTTTGGCTTGATTGCATTCTGGGCCTTGCGGGAATTTATCACCATGACTCCCACTCGTCGTGGCGATCATCGCGCACTATTTTGGGTGCTCGTCATCTTCACGCCGTTGCAATTTGTACTCGTAGGTATCAATGATGATTCTCAATTATTTAAAGTCATCCTTCCTCTGCTGGCAGCTTTGTTTGTACCCACGCGTATCGCACTGGCAAATGACCAAAAACGATACCTCGAACGCTCCGCAAAAATCCTGATCGGCATCTTGATCTGTGTGTATGCCTTGAGCTTTGCTCCGGCACTACTCTATCTGGAACTCAAAACGACGGTCGACGGAACGAAGGAAATCTGGAATGAAGGTAACAACAAAGAAAAAGGACTTTTGTTCTTCTTTGTATTGATCACTCAGCTCAACGATGTACTGCAATTTGGTTGGGGAAAACTGATCGGCAGGAATGTCATTGCCGATAGGATTAACACTAGTCGTACTCTGGAAGGGGTCATCGGAGCTGCCGCCAGCTCAGCGCTGCTCGGAGCCTTATTTTTCTGGGTTACGCCCTTCGCTTTTTGGCAGGCAGCGATTATTGCTGTTGTCATTTCCATCTGTGGATTTGCTGGTGGAATCACGATGTCAGCGATTAAACGAGATCGTGGCGTAAAAGATTTTGGAACGTTAATTCAGGGGCATGCAGGCATTCTGGATCGGATTGACTCCTTGTGTTTTGCCGCGCCGGTATTTTACCTGGTAACCGAGTTTTTCTTTACTTAATGGCTTTGGTTGGCTCGCAAGTTATCTGATGGGTTACACGGTTTTAATATTCCGAGTATCCTAAATGGCTGATTCAACAAAGCTATCACATTCAATTTCATTTAGAGGACGTTTTTCATGGGACTGTTCGACGGTAAGAAAGGTCTTGTACTTGGTGTCGCAAATGACCGATCCATCGCCTGGGCGATTGCCAAAACCATTATGGAAGAAGGCGGTGAAATCGGATTTACACATCTCCCGGACCGACCGGATGATGAAAAACAAAAAAATCGTCGTCGCGTGACGAAGTGTACAGACCAGTTTCCTGAGCAGACAAAGTTTGTTGTTCCGATGAATGTACAGGACGACGACAACATCGCTGCGGTGATGGAAACAGCGAAACAGGAGTTTGGAGAAATTGATTTTCTTCTGCACTCAATCGCCTTTGCAGATCGGGATGATCTGAATCGCGATACGGTTGAAACAAGTCGTGATGGCTTCAAAATGGCGATGGAAATCAGTGCTTACAGTCTGATTGCCGTTGCCAACGCAGCCAAAGGCATCATTAAAGACAACGGTGCAATTGCCACGATGACTTATTTTGGTGGCGAAAAGTGCGTGCCTGGTTATAACGTCATGGGTATTTGTAAAGCAGCACTGGAAGCAGCAGTCCGCTATCTTGCCTATGACTTTGGCCCTCGTGGAGTACGCGTGAATGCACTCAGCGCCGGCCCACTGAAAACGCTGGCTGGTAGCGCTGCCGGAGTCAGTGAAATGCTGACGATGTATCAGGATATCGCACCACTTTGCAGAAATATAACCCACGATGAAGTGGGACGCAGCGGAGCGTTTCTGCTGTCAGATTTCTCAGATGGAATCACCGGCGAAGTATTGCACATCGATGGTGGATACAACGCCATGGGGTCACCAGGGCGGTTACTCGACAAAGTGCGTGAACTGCAACAGGGTAATCAATAAAAATCCCCCTGGTATAGATTCCCTGATGGTTCAAATCAAACAGATAGCGATCGCTGTTATTGAAAACAACGATCGCTTTCTTGTTGGTACGCGTCGACCAACCGATTCACTTCCTGGCTATCGTGAGTTCCCCGGAGGGAAAATTGAACCGGGAGAATCGGCACCCGCAGCAGCGATCCGGGAATCTAAGGAAGAGTCCGGGCTGTCCGTCCGGGCGATCGGATTGTACGACGTAGTAACGCATCATTACGACCATGCCAGTGTCGAACTACACTTCGTTGCTTGCGAAGTGCTCGAGCCAGCTGCTCCAGGCAATGGATTTGAATGGATTGCCAGAAACCAGTTGGCTAAGTTGCAGTTTCCCGCTGGAAACGCGCAGATCCTGAATGCGATCGCCAACTCGATTGCTCCACGTCCTCTGAATTGAATTCGTCATTTTTATTGGGTTCAATACGATTCACACAAATTGGGCTAGGCTCAATTCTGCAATCCGAGGTCTAATGGCCGAAGCCTGAGGTACAGGATGTACCAATTGAGCAGGCACCACCAATCAACACGCAGGGAAGCGTAAGGGGTTAGGCATGGATGCGCGGATGGTAGCACTGGCTGTGGCAGTGCTGGCTTGTTCGTTGACCGGAGCAAGCTTTAGAACACAGAATTTCGTCGTCACAGCGTCAAGTCCTGCGATGGCAAGAGAAGTTGCAGTTGCTGCTGAACGCTTTCGCAAAGAACTTGCGGATGAGTGGCTTGGGTATCAATTAAAACCCTGGCATCAACCTGTACCCATTCGTGTGCACACCGCAGGCCATCTTGGAGCAGGTGGTGTGACGAGTTTCGTCTTTGTCGACAATATCCCTCAACAGTGGCAAATGACGTTGCAGGGAACTCGGCAACGCGTTCTCGATTCGGTCCTGCCTCATGAAATTAGCCATGCAGTTTTTGCGACACACTTCGGGCGACCTCTGCCTCGTTGGGCAGATGAAGGAGCATGCACGACAGTTGAACATGACTCCGAAAAAAAGAAACAGCATTCCCTGCTTCTTCGATACCTGACAACAAACCGCGGTATTCCTTTTAATCAAATGCTTCGGATGAAAGAGTATCCAAGAGATATTATGACGCTGTATTCTCAGGGCTTTTCTGTGAGTCAGTATTTGATTGCATACCGGGGGAAGCGGACATTTATTAAGTTCCTGGAGCATGCAATGGACAATCAGGATTGGGATGAGGCCATTCGTCAGTATTATCCTTTTCAACACGCTTCAGACCTACAAACGAAATGGGTGTCCTGGGTCGGGCAGGGGAGTCCTCAAATAACACCGTTGCGAAATCAACAAAATATCACTTTGGCGAGTGCGAAGTCGTCGCCGAAACAGAATCATGACGTCTCTCAAAATGTAACAGTCGCCGATGAGAAACTCGTGCCGATCGGCTATCAAGCGGATCTGGGTCAATCCGGTAGCCTGACCTCTCAATCGAAGAATATTCAGGCACAAGTGGGAGACGGTTGGACTTCACGCCATAAGAGTCGCAACGTTTCCCGTGAATCCGAGACGCTTGCCAGTTTCTCACGAGTAATTCATCGCGGTGAATCAAACAAGACCGAGTTGAGTCGTCCGCGTTCCGTGAATCAATCTCAGCCTGTGATTCTTCAGGCCAGTGCCGAGTCCGGAGTATCGAGTCGGGTAACCGCAGTATCTCCGCCGTCTCGCTCACAACAAGCTGGCGGGTCGAGTCTGAAGTGGGTATCGCCGCGATAAGTTATGATAGGGCGACACCGTCCTCTTGTATTTAACTCATTTTTGTTGTGATTCACTATGCAACCATTCCACCTTGCTGTTCCCGTACATGACGTCGTTGTTGCCAGAAAGTTCTATCACGAAGTTATTGGTTGTCGTGAAGGTCGGTTCGACACTCGTTGGGTCGATTTCAATCTGTTTGGTCACCAATTTGTGATCCATCAGAAAGATGGAATGCAGGTGGAACGTAGTACCAATCCGGTCGACGGCCATGATGTACCGATTCCGCACTTTGGTGTCGTGCTCGAGTGGCAACAGTGGCATGAATTTGCCGACCGGTTAAAGTCACATCAAATTGAATTTGTCATTGAACCTTGTATCAGGTTTGAAGGACAGGTTGGCGAGCAGGCAACTATGTTCTTCCTCGATCCAAGCGGAAATGCACTAGAATTTAAAGCCTTTAAAGATCCATCCCAGTTGTTTGCCACTTAGTTTACCGATTTTTCTATTTTAAGCGGCTACGCGCAGTAACGGGTATCTCTGCTACATTCGGTATAACTCGAGCTGATCAGGCAATCAGAGTCCGGATATCCGGAGAGTGGTCTTTTCAGCTGAAATATTCGCTTTTGGAGTGTCTGTTGGCTCGTCCATTCAATTCTACAGAGATAAGTCTTAAGTTTGGTTGCGCGCTGCGTAGCCCT
>DEAW01000018.1:33041-43923 GCA_002348315.1 Planctomycetaceae bacterium UBA2972
TATGTCGTGATCTTTACATACAGTTCTTTTTTGTTCGGACTTGGCTGGACTTATGTCATTTGGCAGACTGAAGTTATGGGGAGGCAGGACTGAGTAGCTGAATTTGAACTAGATCACATCGAAGACGGAGTCGAAGTTGAAGAAGAAATCGATGCGGCTAGGCTCATCGACTGCGGGATGTATACGCAGCTGGTGTTTGATTGGAAACCATACTGGGCATTTGGGATGCGGTATTAGTATGTCAACGGACGCGGTGATAGTCTCGACTCCCACTGTGAACCAATGTCCAGTTCACTGGATCCCACACATGATCGCCGGAGCCGGTTTTCACCGATAGTGTTATGGACGTTTTCGTATTTTACCCCAGTGCGACTGCAATATAATTATGATCATGCATAGCATCCTGATTCGGAGCATGGTGGCGAATCTCATGGAGTTTGGCTTGGAATTGACTTCATGATTGGTAAACAACCGGCCCATCGTTTTTAATAGGGATGTTGGTAAAGGCACTAAGCATTTTATTATTTACGAACGAGGTGTTTCCAAATGCGACAATTGAGCACCGCTCTTTGGCTATTGTTAGGCTTTACAACAGTCACTCAGGCCCAGTCGGTACAATATCACTCTCTTAAGGACAGCGCAACTGTATCTACAGCTGCAACTGTAGTTAAAGATTTACCGTTGCTTCATACGGATCAGATTTGGTCGACAGATATTGATACTTTGTGGAATAGGATTGAGGCCATTCTAAAGCGGTCACATTCGGAATTGAATCAGGTCGTCAAATGCAATCTCTATGCAAGCGACGCCGGGAAACTCGCCAGTTTACAACAGTCGGTAGCCAGCCGATTTGAAAAGGGGCATGTTCCTGCATTATGTTCGGTCGTAACTCCACTTCCGGACGGATGTTCTTATGCTTTGGATGTGGTGGCAGTGTCTAAAACGGAAGTGAATCGCGTCGAACTTCTGGAACAGGATCATACACAAATCAGTTTGATGCCGGCAGGCAAGAGAATTTACATTTCCGGCCAGGCGGCTCGGGATGAGGACTTAAAAACAGCCTCAGTCAAGACGCTTGAAGGCTTGCTCAAAACGGTTGAGTTCCTCAATCGTAGCCAACAGGATGTAGTTGCCTTAAAAGCCTTCCTCACGCCAATGCAAAAAAAACAATACGTTCAGCAGGCAGTTACCGAAGTTTTTGGCAGAGGCGAAGAGCCTCCGCTCGTACTGGTCGATTGGAAGTCGTCTGACACACTTCCAGTGGAAATTGAGATGATTGTTTGGGGTGGGCAGTCTGACAAAACCCAACCGGTACTTGAGTATCTAACACCACCGGAGCTGACCTCATCACCTGTGTTTAGCCGTGTCTGTAGAGTTAATTCGGGGGCAACCTGTTACCTCAGTGGTGTGTCAGCATCTCACGCGAACAGTGAAAGTGAAGTTAAGCAGACTTTTGGTTTACTTCAGCAAGTGCTGGAACGCGTGGACTCTGATATGCACCACTTAGTCAAAGCAACGTATTATGTGACGAAGGGGGATGTCAGTGCATCATTGGGTGCCGTGCGAAAGAAAGTCTATCATCCCGAGCGTCCTCCGTCTGCTTCGAAAGCGACAGTGGAAACGATCTCTAAGTCGCAGCCCAGATTCCTAATGGATATGATCGCAGTACCGGTTAAGAAACAATAATATCGCTTGGACTGTGGAGAGAATTGTGAACTTGGAAAATACTCGCGTAAGCGTCGTAGGTTTGGGAACGATGGGCCATGGGATTGCTCAGACCATCGCCTTAGCGGGTTGTCAGGTTCAGGCGTATGATTCGGATTCGGGTTTGACGAGTGCATTACATGACAGGGTCACAAAAAACCTACAAACGATGGTGGCTAATGGTGCTCTGAGCAACGTTGACGAGGATTCTGTACTTTCCCGAATTCAGCGTTGTTCTAGCGAAACGGAGGCACTGTCAGACAGTGGCTTTGTCATCGAGGCCATCGCTGAGGATCTTGCCGTGAAGCAGGCGTTTTTCTCCCGTTGTGAAGACATTGTTTCGGAGTCCACGATTCTAGCGAGTAACACCTCGAGTTTCCCGATGTCGGCTATGGCCTCAGAGTTAAAACATCCGGAACGAGCGATTAACACGCATTGGTTCAATCCTCCCCATATAATTCCCGTTGTCGAAGTGGTGCCGGGAGTAAAGACAGATGAAGAGACGATCGACAAAGCCACCACCTTTTTGAAAGCACTCGGAAAACATCCCGTCCGTATTCATCAGGAACTCCCGGGGTTTGTATTGAATCGACTGCAGGTTGCTCTGTTTCGGGAAATGCTTGATCTGGTTGGACGGGGAGTCATCTCTGCCGAAGATCTGGACATTGCGGTTAGAGGAAGTTTGGGATTGAGATGGGCAGCCGTTGGTCCTATGAAAGTGGGCGACTTTGGTGGCTGGGATATTCTCTCGAAAGTGTATCAGGTACTGGCAAGTGAAATCCGTAGTGACACATCTCTACCGGAGGTCCTACAGGATATGCAATCCAGCGGCAACGTTGGCCTAAAAGCCGGAAAGGGTTTTTTTGAGTTTCCCAGTGAAGGTCAACACGAAGTGGTGGCCGATAAGGACCAAAAGTTCATGGCCTGGGCAAAACTGCTAAAGGATGCCTATCAGGATTCAAGTGACCGAAGCTAGCCAACATTGAATAAGCGTGCGGCATTGTTCCAAAATATGTCTTCGATTTGATTGTCAGTCAGTTTTTCTGACCAGCAGGCCCATTTGAGTGAACGCAGATGTTCCAGCCCCACCAGCACGGGAGTGACTTGTGCATGTTTTTCACCCCATACCGGCGAATCTTCGTAGAGCCATAGAAATGAATCAGCCACTCCTAAGCTACGGCCACGAAGATGACTTACGGGATAATCACAACCGTACATAAATCGCTCATGTCCCAGAATACGAAAGATTGCCTGATGGGCCAGAGGTTCACAGTTAGCACTACTATCAAACCACAGATTAGCCAGTCCTTTTAACTTAGGGAGTCCACGCAGATTGTGACTCGGTTGAAATGCTCGGGCAGAGTGAGCCAGAATCAGTTGCATTTTTGGATATTTCTCGCAGTAATACCGAATGCACTCAATATTGGCATCGTTGGCTAGTGCCTCCTTTTTGACAAGGTGCAACGTGATGAACCACTCTTGTTCATGACACAGCTTTACCTGATGTTCTGGTAGAAATTCCTGAATATCGGCTTCCCATGTTGGTTCTGTCTTGGCCATGGTGTGATAACATTTTAAACCAGTCGCACCCAGTCGAGTGGCATGCTCCAGAATCCAGTCACAATCATCGTCTGGCTTGACAAAGAAGTTGCAACGGTTCGAGGGGTGTGCATCTTTTTGCTGGGCGGCCCATTCGTTGGCTTCCAATTGATATGACAGCGAATCTTTGCCAACAAAAGGAATAAACATTGCGCGTGTTGGCCGGTTCCCATGCAATTGGGTCATGGCGGATTGATAGTCATTCCAGGCGACGGCCTGTTCCGTGAATGGATAGAATTCCGGCTTCCATATATGCGTATGCGCATCATAGATACGATCCGGCAGAAAAGGATCTATTTCGCGTTTATAGAATTCAAGGTCGTTTGGTAAATTCACGATTCGCTCGTCAGAAAAATGTTTTTTGTCGTCTTTAGACTACAATCTGTACCGTAGTTATGCATGAATTGTATGATTTCGTGGATTGATAGTCACGGTCTTCTATTTCTAAGATGAGATGTGGTTCATCTGATGTGTTGGAAAAGGTTGGAGGTGCTTGATGCTGAAGAAATGTTATATCAACCAAATAGGAAAATACTTACCAGGTAATCCTATTTCGAACGATGAAATGGAAGAGTATTTGGGAAAGATCGGGGGAGTATCATCTCGAGTGGGGCCCAAGGTCTTGAAGCAAAACAAGATTGAGAGCCGTTATTACGCTTTAGATAAGCACCAGAATACAACCATTTCAAATGCTGCGATGGCGGCGCATGCGATACGAGATGCCATTAGTCGTTCAGAGATTAGTCTTGATGATCTGCAGCTATTAGTCACTGCCACCAGTCAGGGGGACCTGCCTCTTCCGGGATTCGCTAGTATGGTTCATGGGGAACTCAAGAATCAGCCATGTGAGATTGCCTCGCTTCACGGAATTTGCGCCAGCAGTGTTTTGGCGTTGAGGCACAGTGTATCAGCGGTGAAAGCTGGTGAAGTTTCAAAGTCGGCAGTGGTGGCCAGTGAGCTGGCAAGTCGACTGCTGAAGGCTACTCGTTTTGAAGAACAGGGGTTTGGCAAGGAAAAGAGACTGCCCTTTGAGACAGAGTTCTTGCGTTGGATGCTTTCCGATGGAGCTGGAGCTTTGTTAATATCCGACCAGCCAAATTCCACGGGATTATCGATCGAAGTTGAATCGATCCATATCAAATCCTATGCCAGTCAGTTTGCTCCCTGTATGTATGTAGGCAAGAAAGACAATGTGTCCAACGATGAAGTTTATGGTTGGTTAGATTATCCCGGATACATGGAAGCTGCGCGTGATGGTGCTATTAATCTACATCAGACCGTCAATATGTTGGATGACGTGATTCGCATATGCATTAATGGCGTTTTCGAATTGGTCGAAGAAGGCAAACTCGATTCGGATCAGATTGATTGGTGGGTGACCCACTATTCGTCTCATATTTTCCGAGAACAGGCTTACGATTTATTGGTGAAGGGGGGGATTACGATCGAGCCGGATAAGATTTTTAGTAATTTATATTCTCGGGGAAATATGGGTTCAGCTTCGTTTTATCTGATGTTGGAAGAAATGCTCAATGAAGGATATTTGGAATCAGGACAGAGACTGCTGTGTATTGTACCTGAGAGTGGTCGGTTTCTTTTTGGCTATGTCATTTTGAAAGTTGTTGGAAGTAACGACGGGTCTACAGGCAACGAGTCAGTATGTTTTTCAGGCACGGACGAAATTGTAGCACCAGACATCAAAACAAGTGGGACGGAGATTGAAGAGCGTTTGGTGAGACAGCTTTCCGGAGTTTGGAGCGATTTTGAAAATCGCTTAAATACAGTTCCGGTGATTCAAAAGATGAATGAGCGACGGCTTACGTTCGAGGACTATCGCGGATTGTTATATAATCTGCGCCAGCAAGTGATTGACGGGTCACGATGGATTTCTCGAGCGGCTTCTAATGTGACCCGAAAACACTTCGAAATTCGTTCAGCCTTTATTGGGCATTCAAGCGATGAACACCGTGACTTCGAAATGTTGGAAAGCGATTACGTCTCAGTCGGTGGAGATCTGGAGACGATACAAAACGGTAGTAAGAATATTGGAAGTGAAGCGTTGTCGGAATATATATTAGGACAAGCCAGCCGGGAAAATCCATTTAACCTGATTGGTGCGATGTTCATTATTGAAGGGTTGGGTCGACGAGTTGCACGTCGCTGGGGTGAACGGATTCAAGAACAGTTGGAACTGGACGAATCTCAGATTAAGTTCCTTCTATACCATTCCGAAAGCGATGATGTTCATTTCGAACGACTTGATAAGGCTGTTCAGTCAGGGATTTTGACGGACGAGCTAGTAGCGGATATTGTGAAGACAGCAAAAGTTGTCGCTCGACTGTATGTCCTGCAACTTGAAGAAATAGGGAATTTCTAATGAAAGAACATCAAGCCATCGAACGGCTTAAAGAAATTAAGCATAATACTCGTGATCCCAATCCATGGATGGCGTTGTATGTCGATAGTAGTGTTCCCTTCCATCCAAAGGCCAAAGCGAACTTTCTCGTTGATGTATCTTCCTGGTCTCGTCAGTTTCTTATGCCGTTGGTAAGACCGTTCTGTCGCTTGATGATTTGTCTTATCACAATCATTAAGACATTCATTCCGAACGTCATTAAGTCTTCCTGGTTACTGCACCACTCGATTTATTGGGGACTCCGCTGGTTTGTTTCACCGAATGCCAACTATCTTGTGATGCGTCATTTCCATATTGGTTCGGAGTTGCTCCAGTTTGTTGCGGACAATGTCAAAGATGTTGATATGGAGCTCCATCCATTACGTCCAGCGAAGCTTCGCGATTTGGCGGATGATGTGTTTCTACAACACGACTTGAATATCTATAACTTCATCATCGAAATGAATCGTCAGTTGAATGAGAAAGATATTACTCTCGAGTCCAAAGGCTCTTTGGATTTCAGTGCGATCAGTGATGATTTTGAGTTTGAGGATATGCCGAATGGATGGTTTAATTTTATTGACCTGGAGTCGGCGATTGAGATCTATACGCCGATGTATCAACTACTTCTGACCGATAGTGATTTTTGGCGCGCGTGTAACTCTCTCCAACTGGATGAAACGCTTGCTTTGTACGTCACGACGTTAGTGGAAGATCATCGGTTTTTGGGGCTTGTTAATAACCGCCACCCAATCATCCCGGAATCGTGCCTGAATGCGGCCCATCGCCTGATGCTCCACGGTCTGGCTGCAGAATCATTACATGCGTTCCTCGTCAAAGCGAAACACCAGCAGGCCGAAGCTGCTGCTTAAGAGCAATAAATATTGAGAAATAGATGCCAACCGTAGAAGAACTTGTTCGCAACATGATTCTCTTTGTCTTCCTACCTTTGTGGTTGATCTGCGGTGGAATTGATTACTGGTGTCATCGCAGGACCAAGATTGAAGAGAATAGTGGGGTTAAAGAGTCGATTCAGCATTGCTTAATGGGGCTTCAGGTTGGCGTTCCCATGTTTCTTGTCATTTATCTGGAAGTGACCGTAGGCGTACTACTTGTATGCATCGCCTTTTTTATTTGGCATGAAATCACGGCCCATCGCGATTTGGTCTTGGCCGAAGATCAGCGAGTTATTTCCGTGTGGGAGCAACATGTCCATGGTTACCTGGGAACGATACCATTCTTTCTATTAATGCTGGTTCTAGCTTTTAATTGGACGACTGTGCTGGATTTGCTCCAATTCAACTGGGCGGGGAAGATGGGGTTTTCGCTTCGAGAGGATCCAGTTGGGCCAAATAACTATATGTTGTGGTATGCATCGTTTATGATGTTTTTCGCCATCATTCCGTACACCGAAGAACTGATTCGTTGTATTCGATATGCTAAGAAAGTTCGCTAGTGAGGTTGCTAAGGTTTTCCAAACTTTGCGATCACGGGATAGTGATCACTGATCCTTTCTAAAACATCCGGCTCCCGAACTATTTGAGCTTCTGTATTAAGTTTGCTGAGTTCTGGCGTTGCCAGAATAAAATCGATACGTTCCAAAAAACCTCTCTGCAATGCTTCTGTGTTGACATGGTTCAGGACTCGAGTTGGAAATGACCCCAGTTGCACCAGTTGTTGATAAGTTGGGGATTTTACGCGCCGCGCGAAGTTCATGCCGACCAAGTCAGTGAGCGGAGCTTCCATGATTTTGTCCATGACATCGAAATTCCATTGGTTGTCGACTATGAAACGATCTTCCAATGGTTTCTTGCGATCAGAGGGGAGTCGTCGTTCAATCAGGGCACGCTGTTTGTTCAGCCAGTTGGCGTCACTTTTAATATGGGCATTGAAGTCGCCCATGAGAATTACCTGCTTTCCTTCCCCGGCTAGTTTTTGGACAAGCTCACATAACTGAGCCGCCTCCTTTATTTGCTCGCGACGAGAACCAGGCCACAGGTGGCAAACGATGATATCAATGCCATAGGTTCGACAGTGAAGATAGCCATGCCAAAATCCCATCGTCTTGCGGTTAATGACTTCAATTTCTTTTCGACTCGAGAGGCCAATGTTATATCCTCTACCCTTTAAAGTGACGGCATAGGGGTGATTCCATTGTCGTGCTGCTTCTTGTAGTCGTTGTTCATTCCAGCCGACTAATTCCTGCCATCCGGCAATATCCGGTGCGATAGAGTTTGTCCATTTGACAGCTTCCTTGAATGACTTACCCCCACGAAAACCATTGAAGACATTGTAATTAAGTACCGTCAATGGTCGGTGCAATTGAAACGACTCCTGTCCTAATGAGTCTTTGCGACCGTGCAGTACCGAAGTAACCATGAAGATCATTATCAGGATTCGAAGGTAGGAGCGTGTCATCAAAACTCCATTGAATTAGATGGAAGGATAACGAGGTAGAGCTAAATTGATCTGTCGAGACGGATCTTAGTATACGTCACATAGACGAATCCGCTAAGTTCGGCGGTTAAGTTTCGCAAACGTATCTCATGTCTGAAATCGGACCAACACTGGAAGAGTTGATTCGTATTGAATTAAGAGTTATTTGGATTCCAGTGAATAGTTTGTCTCTTACCAAATCTCAGGTAGCAGGTTCGTTACGATGACACTACTAAAGAATCATACTAAGCTGGCTGTGGTAGCCGATAACCGTCCGGTGATTATTCCACTGGAATTCTAGAGGCCATTGCAAAGCCTGTTGCTGTTCAACTCACCCGGCGTTGTATTGTATTCATGACCGGTTATCTTAGTAATAGACTGACTGCTATCAATCAGAGCAGCCTTAACAGATTAGAAAACTCTTTTAGAGGTCGATATGATTTCAAAGCAATCCAAACTGATTTTTGCATCCCTGCTAGCCTTCGGCTCCTACTTCCTTGTGGACTTCGATTCAACGGTTAGCGGGCAGGACCAGAAAAAACCAGTCGTTAAGTCAACCGACTCAAAAAAGACAAAAACAGATGTCGACTCCATCAAAGCTCGTATCGAAGCAGCTGTTAAAGCCGGCAAGATCACGGAACAGCAGGCGAAAGAAAAGTACCAGGCACTCTACGGCAAAAAGCTGGAAACGGATGACAGGAAAAAAAGTGCGGGTGAAAAATCCGAAAAGGATTTGGACGCAATAAAATCTCAAATCGAAGCAGCTGTCAAATCCGGAAAAATTACAGAGGCTCAGGCGAAGCAAAAGTATGCGGCTCTTTACGGGAAGAATACAGAAATTGGTAAAGAAAAAGACGGTGCTGGTAAAGGGAAGGGCTTGGCAACGGAAGAATACGCTGAATTTATTGGAAGGCTTGCCAAGTTAGTTGAGTCAGGAAGGCTCACCAAAAAAGAAGCAACTGATTTATATAATTCGGTTGTTAGGAAGAAGCCCATTACTCCCAAGAAAGGAGTGAATGGAACGGACTACAAAATTAATTCGCTCGACGAGCAAAAACGGCTACAAAAAATACTTCCCTTAACTTCCACCGGCGATGACAAAGAAGGTCCCGTGGCATGTGGGTTCTTTGGCTGGGCTGCTGATGCAACGCACCGCTTTATGGATAACAGCCATCAGGGGGATGCTCGTCAGATTCACGGTCTTTCATTCCGACTAGATTACCGGGACCACGATACAATCGGTAGAACCTGGGATAACATCACGGTTAAGATTGCACACGGAAAGTGGAGTTCTATTAAATACAATGCCTCTCGGGACTATGAACTGCTCGACCAGGAGAAAACTGTTTTTAGTAAGGAATGGACGTTTCCAACCTTGAAGGGATATCCGGCCTTAAAACCAGCTGAATGGGGCGGTCCTCAAAATTGTTTAAACTTCCAGTTCGATAAACCGTTTATGTATAACGGCAAAGATGCGATCTACGTTGAATTTACGTTTTCCGGCGGCAAAACGGAAGATGGTCGGAACTGGGAAGGTGATCTGCCTTATGGATTTGAATATTTTCTCGATTCCATGCAACAAATCGGTGGATGGCGAATGGCTGGAGAAGCCAAGGGGTTGTATCTTCCTCCACGCGTTGAAGCCGTTGTTTCCTACACTGCCGGTGGCCAGTCAGTGTGGACCTCATCCGCCAAAGGAATGCCGTACCTGAACTGGGATTTTCGTAAAACTAAATAACACAAGCGGCTGTTCTTATTACCCACAGCCTGTACGAGATTGCTAATACGATGAAAACACTCGCCGGTTTTCTATGGCTCACTCTGCTTGGTCATTTGCTGTGGAGTACAGCATGTGTCGGTGAGGACTTTGTGAACTTTGAAAGTCCACACGCTCATTCCATTGCCCTATCCGACGATCATTCACTTCTCTTCGTCGTGAACACGCCGGCGAATTCGCTGTCGGTGTATTCCATCGATAACCCACGGAAACCTACACTCGTTTCTGAAATAGCTGTTGGTCTGGAACCCGTGTCTGTGGCCGTCAGAAACGACAATGAAGTTTGGGTTGTCAATCATGTCTCTGATTCCATCAGTGTGATTGATCTCCCCCGCGCTGTAGTGGTGGCGACCGTTCAGGTTGGGGATCGACCTGGTGATCTCGTCTTTGCTGGAAACCCACCGCAGGCATTTGTCAGCTCGATGACCGAACGTTCAGTTTATGTTGTTGAACCAATCAGGCTGCAAGTTGCGTCAATCCTTCCGATACCTGGAAATGATCCAAGAACACTACTCGCCAGTCGTGACGGCAACAGCGTTTGGGTAGCCATCCACCGTTCCGGCAACCAGACTGCTGTGATTCCTCATACCATGGCTCCGGAACCTCCGTTGCCAGCCAACGACGTTTTGCCGAAAGCACCTCGGCAGGGAATTCTGGTAAATACCAATGATCGGCAATGGAAAAAGGTGCTCCGGGATTCACCAACAGATGAAGATGTGTTTGAGATAAACACCACGGACCTGAAGATTACTCGTCGTTATTCCACCGTCGGTACCATACTCTTTAATCTGGCAGAGCATCCGGCAACAGGCGATGTATGGGTGGCGAATACCGAAGCCAGAAATCTGGTGAGATTCGAGCCCGAGCTGCGAGGGCATGTTGTTGATAACAATGTGACTCTGTTAAGCAGACAGGATGAAGCATCTGTCCGGGTTATGGATCTCAACCATGGCCTGGATTATAGACTCCTG
>DEAW01000217.1:0-23375 GCA_002348315.1 Planctomycetaceae bacterium UBA2972
GGACGGTGGCGACGCACCTGCTCCTGCAGCTGAGCCTGCCGGTGATGGTGGCGATGGTGAAAACGCTCAGGAATTAAAAGATTCCGGCGACGTCGATGGCATGATCGCTTATTGCCGGGAAACGGATGGCTAAACACAGCCAGAGATAACTTATTCAAACGAGAAGCCGAGCTCCCATGCTCGGCTTCCTTTTATTTCACGCTTAACATTCTTTCGAGAGCGACCAACGACCAATTGGCGACGTCGTCATCTACCCGGATGGCATTCACCTGCGTCCCGGCGATTAGATTTTCCAGGCTCCAGCACAAGTGAGCCAGATCGATGCGGTACATGGTGGCACACATACAGACCACTGGGGAAAGGAAGTGAATCTCAAGATGAGGGTTCTCTTTTTTTAGCCGATTGACCAGATGGAGTTCCGTGCCGATAGCCCATTTGGATCCAGCTTCTGCCTGCTTGATGACTTCGATGATCTTACCGGTCGATCCGGACACATCTGCAATGTCGTTAACTTCCTGAGGGCACTCCGGGTGAACCATGATATTGATTTCCGGATGTTGCTTGCGAAACAACTCGACATGCTCCGCTTTAAACATCTGGTGAACACTACAGTGTCCTTTCCAGAGGATCACTTTACTGTTTTCAATGGTGGCATCGGTATGACCACCCATTTCCAGTTGATAAGGATCCCAAACCGGCATTTGCTCGTTCGTAATTCCCATGGTCAGGCTGGTATTACGTCCGAGATGCTGGTCGGGGAAAAAGAGCACGCGGCTGGTTCGCTTAAATGCCCAATCGAGTACAGCCGGAGCGTTACTCGAAGTGCACACAATCCCATTATGTTTACCAACGAATGCTTTCAGGCTTGCCGCTGAATTGATGTAGGTCACCGGCGTAATATCATTGGTGTCGATTAATTCACCCAAGTCCGCCCAGCAGTTCTCAACCTGTTCGATTCCGGCCATATCTGCCATCGAACAACCCGCTGCCATGTCGGGCAAAGTTACGGAAACCCGATACCCCCGGCTGTCGAGTACTTCCGGTCGGTTTGCCAGAATATCGGCCGTTTCCGCCATGAAGTGGACGCCGCAGAAAACGATATGTTTGCAATTCGTGTTTTCAGCAGCCATTTGACTCAACTGATAACTATCCCCCCTAAGGTCGCTGTGCTCAATGACCTCGTCTTGCTGATAGTGGTGTCCCAGAATCAATAGTTCCGGCCCCATCACTTCACGGACTCGCTGAATCCGTGAAGAGAGTTCATCATTTTCCAGCGATTTATAGCTGGCGATATCAGGAAGTGGCTGTTCGACAGCGATGCTCATGAATGTCGTTCTTTGTGCAAACAGATGAATGTTTCAGTTCTTATTATTATCGCCAGAATCATTCTTGGGAATTGGGAAATTCAGGTCATTCTCTACCCAAATAACGCTGGGAGGAACCGTCGTAAAAGAAGGCGAGAAAGCTTCCTTCAAACCGAATAGCGGCCTCGATAAGTCGAGCAGCTACGTTAAAATAACTGAAGACAACCTCTGAACTCACCCATGCAGTGCGAATCCAATGATTCTGCTTATCGATAACTACGATTCCTTTACCTACAATCTCGTCCAACGACTCGGCGAATTCGATCCGACGCTGGATATTCAGGTATATCGAAACGATCAGATTACTCCGGAAGAAGTCGAGCAACTGAAGCCAACACACATTATCATTTCGCCCGGGCCCTGCACGCCAACCGAAGCTGGTGTCAGTATGGATGTCATTTCCCATATGAAAGGGAAGGTTCCGATTTTAGGAGTTTGTCTTGGGCACCAGTCGATTGGACAATCCACCGGTTCCACGATTGTGCGTGCTAAGCAATTAATGCATGGCAAGACAGATTCGATTCACCACGATAATCAGGGAATCTTTGCCGACCTGCCCAATCCCTTTATCGCCACTCGATACCACAGTCTGGTAATCCAGCCGGATACGCTCAGCAATGAGTTCGAAGTGGCCGCCTGGGCAGACGCTCCTGATGGCTCAAAAGAAATCATGGCCATCCGACATAAATCTTATCCGCTTGTCGGCTGGCAATTTCACCCTGAGAGCTTCCTGTCTGATGTAGGACCGACTATTCTGCAGCGTTTTCTTGAACTGACAGCATGATCACCGTTGAGCAGGCAATTTCGGAGATCATGCATAGACTGCCAATAGGTCGGCCTGTCCATTGCCCGTTAGATGAATCCGTCGGGCTAATCCTGTCGGAGGATATCCAAAGTGATATCGATTCGCCACCTTACGATAAATCACTCGTTGACGGCTATGCAGTAATTGCCAGCGATATCCAAACGAACACTCGTTTGGAAATACTGGAAGAAGTCATGGCTGGCCAAACGCCGACTCAAACGCTGCGACCAGGTACTGCCATTGAGATTATGACCGGTGCGCCACTTCCGGCCGGCGCCGATGCCGTGGTGATGGTGGAACAGACGACGCGTGAAGACTCTGTAGTTTGGATTCAGCAGGATGCTATCGCTCCTGAAACCAATGTGATGCGACAGGCGACATCACTTTCCAAAGGCCAGACAGTGCTCGCAAAAGGCACGCTCATTCGCCCGATCGAGATTGGAATTCTGGCTGAAATTGGCTGTCCGAATGTACCGGTATACCAACGCCCAACATTGTCGGTCATCAGTACCGGAGATGAATTGGTCAATGCATCCGAGATTCCTGAGGGTGGACAAATTCGTAATTCCAATGGACCGCTGCTTAGTGCTCTGGGAAATGCCTGTGGCGCCCAGGCCAGATCGCTGGGTATTGGATTGGATAATTTCGAGGCCCTTTCGGAGTTAGTCGAACAGGGACTGGAAGCGGACATCCTGGTACTTTCCGGCGGCGTTTCTGCTGGTGTTAAAGATCTGGTCCCGGGTGTTCTGGCCCATCATCAGGTGATGCAGGTGTTTCACAAAGTGCAGTTGAAACCGGGCAAGCCGATTTGGTTCGGAATCGCCAAGTCGCAGACACAAACCACACTGGTCTTTGGACTGCCAGGCAATCCTGTCAGCAGTCTCGTTTGCTTCTTACTGTTTGTAGCTCCTGCCATTTACAAGTTGCTGGGATCACAACGCAATGCTTTGGTTTCCCGGACTGCCAGACTGACCGATGACTTTACTCAGCGTGGTGACCGTCCCACCTACTTTCCAGCTTGTTTGACAGAACAGGACGGTGTTCATTACGTTACAACACTAGCCTGGAAAGGATCAGCCGACCAAAACACACTCAGTCAGGCCAATGGATTGGCATTTTTTGAGGCCGGTGAACAGTTTTTTACCAAAGGCTCCGAGATCACTGTGTACGAAATTCCCTCGTAGTAACCTGGCAGAGCAAGGTAGAGCAAGCCCATGGCCCCTAAACCCGAGGAGTCGCAATTGAGATTCGCTCCCATTGCGTATGCATTTACAGGTAATCTGCTGCTTTACGCCTGTCTGCCTCCGCTTGGTCTGAGTTGGCTTGCCTGGCTGACCCCCTGCTGCTGGTTACCTTTGATTGCCTCACCGGGGTTGAGCAATGCCAAGACCAATCCCAGACGAGTCTATTTCGGATTGTATGTTACGCATGTTCTGTGTTGGCTGGCTTTACTTCAGGGGATGCGTCTAGCACATTGGACGACCTACTTCGGCTGGGCAGCCTTGTCGTTTTACTTAGGAATTTATCTGCCCCTGTTTGTCTTCACAGCGCGCACGATCCACCACCAGTTAAAAATACCACTGGCATACGCAGCGGCTACCGGTTGGGTCTGCGTCGAATGGATACGAGGATATGTGATTTCAGGATTCTCGATGGGATCGCTGTCTCATTCTCAAACCGGTCAATTGTGGCTTATTCAGATCTCCGACTTAGGCGGAGGATTTGCTGTTTCATTTATTCTCGTTGTGGGAGCGGGCCTGTTGTATCAAATCAACAGTTTCTTACAGGCACGAAAGGAATCAAACCGTTCGTGCCGCCCTATTGCCTTAGAAGTTTTCTGCTTTGCAGTTTTATTAGGTGGTACTTACGGATATGGTGTGGCACGTCTCGAAGCCTTCAACAGTCCAATCGCTCAGGATCAGCCAGCTGTTTCAGTTGGATTGATTCAGGGAGTGACCTATACCGAGTTCGAACTGCCTTATGAAGAGTTCATGGAAAAAGAGCAGGAGAAACAAAGGACGTATAATGACCAGTCGATACGAGCGTTGGGAGCAGAAACCGGACTCGATCTACTGGTCTGGCCTGAGTCGATGTATCCGATCGGCCCTCTTCTTGTGACTGAAAACGGCGCTGAACATCTCCATGTACCGGCACAACCCGATCAGGTGGAAGAAGATCAGGAATCTGTCAGGCAATGGGCGAGTCGAGTGCAATCCGCTCAGCGTCAACAGCACTCGGAACTGTTGAATTATTTAAATGGCAATCAGGATGAAAGCGGACTAGGTAAAGCGATGTTGATCGGTGGCACCAGTGCTGTCGATCTAACCAAAGCACATACTCCGTCCTACAACACGGCTGTGCTACTTTCTGAAAACGGAGAAGTGCTGGACTTGTACCACAAGAACCATCTGGTGATGTTTGGCGAGTACATACCTCTTGGTGAAGTCTTTCCGGCACTCTATGGCCTGCTGCCAATCAGTGCGTTAGCTCCGGGCACGTCCGATATCCGCTTTGAAATTGATGGCGTCCAATTCAGCCCGAACATCTGTTTTGAAAGTACTGTCCCCCATCGCATCCGCAAGATGATGAATACCGTTGATGCCAATCAGCGGCGACCCGATGTCATGTTAAACTTAACTAATGATGGCTGGTTTTGGGGCTCCTCTATGCTCGATCTGCATCTGCGGAGTAATGTAATGCGAGCAGTCGAAATGAGGCGTCCCAATCTAGTGGCTGCGAATACTGGAATTTCTGCCTGGATCTCGACGACCGGTGAAATATTGAGTTCCGTCGAAAAGAAAGAGGCTGGATTTGTAATCGCCAAGGTGGGACGGTCGGTTACAGATAGTTTTTATTTAAACAATGGTGATTTATTTGCGATTCTCTGCGGGCTAATTGCACTTGTTTCTCTTGGAAAATCGCTAGTGTCACAGACTCGAAAACCAACGTAATTAACTCAATTCCTAGGGTTTTATTGCATGATTTGCGGTAACTGATTACCCCCACCACACCCTCGTCTTTAGCAAACGCTAGCAGGTTTATCTCAATCTATAGATTACCCAGATTAACAGTAATTGATTGACATTGGTAAAAAGTGAGACTTATATTGATTTCAGTGGGTGCGTTCGTCCGAATTTTAAGAATGAGCGATTGTATAAATTGCTTATGATTTGCAGGGATGACACTTGAATTTGGAGTGTTTACCCCAGATTCGAGCCCTGGTTTACCCCGAACTAACCGTTGGTTATTCGTTTAGGAAAGCATTAGTGTCATGACACTGATTGGAAAAATCTTCACAGTTTTGATTTTCATCATGAGCTTACTGTTCATGGGATTCTCACTCACGGTTTACCAAAGTCACGTTAGGCTGGACCTTGAGGCTGAAGAAGTAAGAAAACAAAACGGCAATCTGGAAAACCTCCGTAGTACGCTGGAAAATGAAAAGTCCATCGTGGAGGCGAGTTTGAAGCGGGAACGGGTGGCAAGAGCCTATGCTTTGGCAGCCTTGGAAACTCAGGTCGAAGCTATAGCTGCGGATCTGGCCGATAAAGAGGAAATCGTTAAAACGACACAAGCTCGAAGTAATGACCTATCGGATGCCTTAAGAATTGCGGAGGCAACTAAAAAGCAGCTAACCACTGAAGTCGAAGGGCTCCGCAAAGACATTCACGATGCTCAGCAACGTACGGATACATTCTTTGCACAGATCCTGACGCTGACCGATGATGTAAATCATCTAAAGAGTATTAAACTGCAGGCTGAAGAGCGGGAAAGTCAGCTACGTAATCAAATTGGCCGACTGTCCAATGTCGTCCAACGTAATGGACTCGATGAGTTCACAGACGTGTTGGACAAACCACCAGCTCTTGATGGCCGAGTGATCGCAATTCAGAAAGATCTACTACAGATTTCTTTGGGGCAGGATGATGGCCTGCGAATCGGACATCAACTGGATGTCTATCGTGGAGCACTTTATCTGGGTCGAGTCCAGATCCGGGAAACACAGCCCAGCTCTGCGGTTTGCGAAATCATTCCCGAATATCAAAAGGGACAGATTCGTAAAGACGACAACGTCATTACTAACCTAAACTAGTCTTCAGGCTGCTCAAACAACGGGTTTGAATCCATGATGAAACAGAAAGTTCGATTGAACGTCTACACAATGTTGTTGGTGTTGTCCTTCTTTGCAGTGACAACTTCCACGGTGCTGATGTTTCTGGAATGGCAAAAGTGGCTCGATCCGACAGGTTCGTAGTTCATCTTTCAAATCCGTTTCACTACTCATACTCGCTTTTTCTCACTTTTTGACTCTCAAAAGCGAATTACCAACACGGTAACCTGTAGCTCTGCACGTGCGCTCTGAACGACCCCGCAGACGGGCTTGAGAACACCGCTTCGTCAGACCCTGCAATTATTTCTTCTAAACGCATGTAAGTTCTTTATTTTCAGTTACTTAGGGACTTCATTAGTTTGCTTCCGGGTAATTGTTTTACCCCCCTGAATTTGGTAGAATTTGGATATGTAAAAACACCTGAGACTGAGGCATTTGAGGCTTATTTTTCAGGGGTTTTCTTATCTAAAATCGACGCTGAAAGGACAGACGATTGTCTAGCGATGAAATCCTTCCTGAAGACGAAAATCAGGGAGACGATGGTTACACGGATGGAACTCTGATCGACTTACCGATCGAAGACGAGCTCAAAAACAGCTATCTCACTTACGCGATGAGCGTAATTGTCTCTCGAGCCTTACCAGATGTCCGTGATGGTCTGAAACCGTCACAGAGACGCATTCTGGTGGCTATGAACGACCTTAATCTCTCGCCAGGCTCTCATCGCGTTAAATGCGCTAAGATCGCCGGAGATACGTCGGGCAACTACCACCCCCATGGTGAAGGCGTCATTTACCCAACACTTGTCCGCATGGCACAGGAATGGAATATGCGTCATGTCCTGGTGGACAAACAGGGGAACTTCGGATCGATTGCCGGGCTTCCGGCAGCTGCGATGCGATATACAGAAGCTCGCATGTCATCCGCAGCCAGCCTTATGCTGGAAGACATTAAGCTCGATACCGTTGATTTCACTCCGACCTACGACGAGACCAGAACAGAGCCCACCGTCCTACCAGCTAAGTTTCCCAACCTTCTGGTTAACGGAACCAGCGGGATTGCCGTGGGAATGGCTACTTCCATCCCTCCCCATAATCTGCGGGAAGTCTGTGATGCTCTAGTCACGCTGATCGATGAGCCAGAAACACCGATCATGGATTTACTGGAAATCGTGCAAGGACCGGATTTCCCAACTGGCGGAACCATTTGTGGTCGCAGTGGTATCCGTAAAGGCTATCTGACAGGTCGTGGGACGGTCATCGTCCGTGCCAAAGCATCCATAACGGAATTAGACCGCGGCCGTTCAAGAATTATTGTTTCTGAGATTCCATTCCAGCAGAACCGGGATCGAGTCGTCGAAAAGATTGCCGGACTAGTCAATGACGGACGAGTCAAAGGGATCTCGGGAATTCGCGATGAATCTGACCTAAAAGAACCGGTCCGGATCGTGATCGACATCAAGCGTGACGAAAACCCTGACGTCGTACTCAACCTACTGTATAAGTACTCCAACCTACAGGAAACGATCTCCATCATCCTGCTGGCACTAGTCGACGGTAAGCCCCGTACGCTCAATCTCAAGGAGATGCTTGAGGAATATATCCGTCATCGCGTCGAAGTGATTCGTCGTCGCACTCAGTTCCTACTGGCAAAAGCACGACGGCGAAAGCATGTTGTCGAAGGGCAGTTGCTGGCCTTGGCAGACATCGACAAGATCATCAAGATTATCCGTGATTCCTCCAGTCATGCCGAAGCAAAAACCAGCCTGATGGGTTTTGAATGCCCTGCTCCGATGTTGAAACGAGCATTAGGCGATACCGGATTCGAACAATTCCAAATTGAACGTGGAGAAGCTGACGTTTATCACCTCACCGCGGTACAGGCCGACGCCATTCTAAGAATGACGTTGGGGCAGTTGGTCAATCTTGAACAGGCGAAGCTGGGCGACGAGCACGGCAAATTGCTCAATGAGATCAGTGGCTATTTGGAGATTCTTGGAGATCGCCAAAACATTCTTAACATCATCAAAGATGACTTAACCACCATTCGTAACAAGCATGGCGATGATCGACGTACTGAGATATCCAATCTGGAACTTGGCAACGTCAACATGGACGATCTGATCACAGAAGAAACCATGGTCGTGTCGATCAGCCATCGAGGCTACATCAAGCGTATTCCGTCGAGCACCTATAAAGCTCAACGTCGTGGTGGCAAAGGCCTTAAGGGTGCCACCGTGGAAGAAGAAGATCCAATTCAACATCTCTTCGTGGCCAGTACTCACGCTTACCTGCTCTTTTTCACCACCAAAGGAAAAGTCTACTGGCAAAAAGTCTATGACATCCCAGAACTCGGTCGAGGGAGTAAGGGACGAGCCGTCATCAATCTTCTCAATTTGGACGAAGGCGAGAAGATTCTCGACTGTATCCCCGTGCGAGATTTCAAATTGGAAGATCACTACCTAGCGATGGCAACTCGTCGCGGGCTGGTCAAAAAGACCGATCTCTCCTCTTACAGCCGGCCAAAGAAAGGTGGAATCATCGCAATCAAACTCAAAGATGATGATGAGTTAGTCGATGTCGCTCTCGTGAAACCCGGCGACGAAATCGTACTTTCTACAGCCGAAGGGATGGCGATTCGCTTCGCTCAGGAAGACGCCCGACCGATGGGACGCAACACTTCCGGTGTCAAAGGTATCAATATTCAGGACGGCGATGCCTTAGTCGGGATGGTCGTTGCCGATCCAACCGCCGACTTATTGACCATTTGTGAAAATGGTTATGGAAAACGAACTCCGTTTGGACCGAATCGTGATGACGTCGATGGCAGTGAGTCATCCAGCAAGGTCTACCGCACTCAGAATCGAGGCGGAAAAGGGCTGCGTGATATCAAAGCGACTGATCGTAACGGAAAGGTCGTGGACATTGTTCGTGTCGATGACGAAGATGAAGTTCTGATGATGACCAAGGGCGGTAAGATCCAGCGAATCCGCGCTGTCGAAATCAGTGTCGTTGGTCGTAACACGCAAGGTGTTCGCGTCATGAAGACTGACGATGATCAAATTGCAGCGGTGGTGCGAATTCCTCCCGAGGAAATCACTGAAGAAGATGAAGCTGCCGCGGCTGAACCAGCGGCTGACGCTCAGGAAGTTTCTGATGCACCAGAAGAGAACTCCGCTGAAGAATCCTCGGAAGAATAACCAACGTAACTTCGTTAACCTTCGAGAAAAATGGCATGTCGCGTACGGCTCTGATTACCGGAATTACAGGTCAGGACGGCGCTTATCTAGCAAAGCTCTTGCTGGATAAGGGTTATCAGGTCCATGGCATGATGCGCCGCAGCAGTACAGAAACCCTGGAAAGAATTACGGACATCCGCGAGGACATCGAAATCCATCAGGGAGATCTGCTTGATCAGCTTTCTCTAGTGCGATTACTGGAAGAAACGCAACCGACGGAATTGTATAACCTGGCAGCTCAAAGTTTTGTGCCTACAAGTTGGTCTCAACCCATTCTGACCGGCGAAACGACGGGCTTGGGTGTGACTCGAATTCTGGAGGCGATTCGTCAGGTGAACCCGGCGATTCGCATGTATCAGGCCAGCAGTAGCGAGATGTTTGGCAAGGTGCAGGAAACTCCACAAACCGAAAGTACTCCGTTCTATCCACGCAGTCCTTACGGTGTTGCTAAAGTCTACGGTTACTGGATCACTATTAACTATCGAGAAAGCTATGACTTATTCGCTAGTAACGGGATCCTCTTCAATCATGAGTCACCGCTGCGAGGTTTGGAGTTCGTCACACGGAAAATCACTGACGGTGTCGCCAGAATCAAACTAGGTGTGCAAGACAAATTGCTGCTGGGTAATCTCGAGGCAAAACGCGATTGGGGATTTGCCGGTGATTTCGTCAACGCCATGTGGCTGATGCTTCAAGCTGATAAACCTGATGACTATGTTGTTGCCACCGGAGAGCAACATTCTGTAAGAGAATTCTGTGAAATCGCATTCGATACAGTCGGTCTCAAACTGGAAGATTACGTAGGCGTCGATCCACGGTTTTATCGCCCCGCCGAAGTTGAGACGCTGCTTGGTGATCCCACCAAAGCAAGAACTGAGCTGGGCTGGGAACCTGAAATCTCTTTCGAGCAGTTAGTCACGATGATGGTGGAAGAAGACCTCCAACGGATCGAACGAGAAATCAAGATCGGTAGTTAAGATAACAGGAACGGTATAGTGCGTGCGGTCGTCACAGGGGCAAATGGTTTCGTTGCAAGCCACCTCATCGGTCATCTGCTAGACTGCGGCGATACGGTTCTGGCGTTGACGCGAACGAATCACTGCCGACTGGATTTATCCGAACAACTCACAACCGGAGTGTGGGATATTACGCAGCCGGCCTCGATCGGTATTACACAACAAATTGCTGAGTTCAATCCGGACGTCGTTTACCATCTTGCCGCAATTAGTGTTCGCTCGCGATGTGGAGATAAAGAGCCGTCTGCAGAGGCCATTCAGGTCAACATTAATGGTACGCGGCATGTAGCCGAATGTTGTCTTCGATTACCATCGGTTCCAAGACTCCTCTTTACCAGCAGTGTCTATGTCTACGGATCTCGGTACAGCCAACTCACCCAGGTCGCTGAAGATCATCCATTAACGCCTGACAATGGATACGGCAAAAGTAAACTTCTGGCAGAACAGTCGTTGCTGGACTTACAGGATCGTTTACCCGTCGTCATTGCTCGCAGTTTCCAGCACACAGGTCCCGGACAAACCGGCTCGCTACTGATCCCCGAATGGCATGACAAGTTACAGTCTGCTGAGTCGCCACTCGAAGTCTACAATCTCAATACCTGGATCGATTATTCGGATGCTCGTGACGTCGCTCAGGCCTACCATATCCTGGCCACCGAAGGTGAAGCCGGGCAAATTTATAACGTTGGCAGTGGGCGAGCAATCCGATCCGGCGCGATCTTTGACACCCTACAGAAACTATTGTCGATCAACAAATCTGTGATCGAAAGCAAACCGGGCGAGAATTTTCTACCGATCGCCAACATCAACAAGATCCTAAGTAGTACGTCCTGGCTACCAACTCATGATATGGACAGTACGCTGCGAGATTTTGTTGAAGACCGACGCAGTGAAAGTGCTTAGTGATGTGTGGTCGATTTACCTTACAAACGTCTCTCAACACGCTGGGCGAACATTTCTTGTTTGATGTACCTGCTGACATCACTCTGGCACCTAAATACAACATCGCCCCGACCCACACAATCGCCACGTTGATCTGGAATCATGGTCAAAGACATTATGGTCGCATGCACTGGGGACTCATTCCTCGATGGGCCAAAGACAATACAATGGCTGGAAAGATGATCAATGCCCGCAGTGAAACCATTCGCGAAAAGCCTTCATTTCGCGATGCCTTTCAACGTCAACGCTGCCTGATCCTGGCTGACGGTTACTACGAGTGGAAGCCTGATGGCTCTTCCAGACAACCCGTGTATATCCACCATCAGGACCATACTCCCTTCGCCTTTGCCGGCCTCTGGGAAACCTGGACTCCACCTCAGGCTCCACCAGACACTGCTCCCTGGTGGACCACGTCGATCATTACCACCGATGCCAACGAACGTACGAAAAACATTCACCATCGCATGCCTGTTATTTTGGCACCGTCAGACTACGACACCTGGCTCAATCCACAAACAAATGACCTCGACTATCTACACCGATTACTGGTCACACCTAATAGTCTAAATCAGATGGACGAATTTACCATCACACCGGTTTCAACTCGAGTTAACCGTGTTAAGAACGACGACCCGGAGTGCATTCAACCCGCCTCTACTCAGCAGGAGTTGTTCTAAGCGTATAGTACGCTTCAGCCGGAAAGAACGTGCTGTCATCGGCATTCAGATTTCGAATGCGGATATCGTAAACAAATCCTGCTCGCAACGCTTCCACTGTTAATCTGACCGAATGTCGATCTTCTGCAAGCTTAACCGCTGTAAGTCGATCTGTACGTCGTTGCTGGTCCGAGCCTCCATAAGACGTCGTGGAGACACGCGTCGCGGATTGCACTGAATAGTTTTCCAAATTCAGTGCTCGCTGAGCGTCTACCGGGGCTGTAAATAGGATTTCAAACCCGTCCTGAAGTGCTTTCACTTCAGCGATTCCGGCAGGTAGTTTGGCTGTCGCGAAATCCATCTTTGCCAGCGTACCAATGTTGTTGGCACCTCCCCAGCCACTATCACGGATGGAAGCAACATATAACTCACCTCGAGGTGAAACGGAAACTGCTAAGGGTCCTAGTAACGGCTCGCTACCGTCGGGCTGATCAAGTGTCAGTGGATAAGCAGCCCCCTGAATCGTCTCACCCACCCTTTGAAAACTCATCCTAATCAGGCGTCGCGTATCGTATTCGCATCCCACCATATGCCCCTCAAAGGGACCAAAGACATTGCCTCCCCGAATTCTACGAACAGCAACAGGGGTTTCTAAGAAACAAATTCCGTTAACGCTACGTGTCCACGGGTGAGGCATATCAATCGCGGGTGGCGTCAGTTCAGGTCGCGCGTCTCCCATCCGTTCGAGCTTATTGATAAATCCAAAATGTTTCCCCGGGAGCACATAATTGATTTCGTTGTAAGGATTGTAATTTCCTTGATTATCCGAAACGTAAAGCTGACCCTGTTGGTTTCGCGCCAATCCCATCGGGAAGCGATGACCTTCGGTATGCACCTTAACTTCAAACAGATAAGGGTTATTCACCGTAGGTTGACGCGGAGTTAAATGTAAAATCACCCCTCTCCATTTTGCGGCAGCCTGACTGCGATCATCCTGCTGACATGCCGTTGTAATGAAATAGCCTCCCTTTCCATCACTGACAGGACCGACGGCCCAGTCATGATAGTCTGCGGTATGCCCCCACCCGGCAGCAACCGTTTGGACACGCTCATAAACGCCGTCCTGGTTTTCATCAAACATTCTCAATAGGGCATATTTATTGATAACATCGATATAATTCTTTCCTGCATGGACTCCATAAGGCGCCGCTAATTCGTGGAGCTCGTTTTGGAGCTGATCCTCCATCCCGTCGCTATCGGTATCCCTGGCACTCCACACACGCCCCTTCAGCGAAGTAATCCATAACGTACCATCATCATCCCAATCAATTCCTGTCGGCATGAATTCGTCAAAAAACGGAAGGCGTGTTGTGGTAATACCCGGAATGACATTTAATGTCGCTGCTTCAGGTGGAGCGAGCTGAACATCCAGTGGAGGAAATCGATCCACTTCCAAATTGCTAAGGAATTGCATCTTCAATTCCGGTTGCTGACTGATCACGGCAAAATAGGAATCCTCAACAACGATAGGTTCCGCAGTAACTTCTACCCATCGCCTGCCATGCTGACCTGATACGGAAAGAAAATGCTGGCTCTCATCGACATGGTGTTCGAGTGCACTCGGGCCAATACCAATCAAGGGCTTTACCCCGGGAGGTAATTGCTCAAATTGGATCACTCGCTCGATACCAGCTCGGGCATGATTTAATTCACCTTCCCAGATTTCCCGATACAGTTGCACGACACGAATCCAGTGCGTCTTTCCTTCCAATACAAATTGAAAACGTTGACTAACTCGCAGTCCGTTTTCCAATTGTTCCCAACTATCTAAAGAGGTGCGAAATTGGCCAACCGTTTGTGGTGGAACTATCGTACCGTCGGAGGTCATCAACTGAATATCAGGAACGCCGCGAAATCCTTCCTCCAATTCCAGACCATCCCAACTTTCACCAGCCGTTTCCCACAGCCAAACCTTTCCCTTCGTCCGTTGACGAGCAAGATCCCCCTGCCACCACCCGAGGAATGTTCCTGCTTCCATATCAAACAGCAGATTATGTCGATTTCTCAGACCGAGCAGTGCCGGCTTGATGTATTGCAATTCGCGATGAAAAACCACATCAGTAATAACTTTGGTACCCGAGTCGACGCCTTTGATTCCGGACTGACGTGCGATTCGCACAGCCCCGGGTGCCGGAGGCTCGAAACCTTCGGTGTTGAGCGTTTCCCAAACAGCCTCGAGTTGGTGTGGCAGGTGATTATCCAAAACGCCACGTACAGCCAACTGCACCGACGGCATTTCCATCCGCGGAACCATACGAGCGGGATTACTCACCCACCGATTAAACCAGATCTTGCGAATACGCTGATTGAGCAGCGAAAGATCCGGCCCCTTGGCATTCAGTGGAGCTTTCGGCGGAACAACACTGCCAACCTGATGGCAACTGGTACATCCAAAGCCATCCGTCGTTACCAATCGACTTCCTGCCTGATGAAGTTCTTCCTCCGCAGGTCGTGGTTTCACCGATCCGACGGTCCTCTGACGATGCAACTCAATCAACGCATCATCCACTCGGTCTTTCTCCACGAACCATGCAGTCAATGCTTTTAATTGCTCGTCATCAAAACCGAATTGAGGCATTCTTACATGCAGCCACGGTCGACGCACCGAGGCTTTTCTGGCAATCGCACCGGCAATCGCCTGATCATGCATTTTATCACCTACAGAATTGAGTGAAGGTGGCGCCAATGCTGGTTTCAATTCATCTAATTCTGTAACCAGGCGGCCAATCCGGTCCAACTGACTGGCAATACCAACAGACTCATTTCTCGCATGACATTGAAAGCAATTATTCTGCCGCACCAATAAAGCCTGCGTGGTATCGGAATTGGTTGATTTGACTTGGGCAAAAAATTCAGTCAGAGCTGATTTTTCTTCATTCGAGAGTGAATAAGCAGGCCGGTTTTTAGAGCGATCCAGTGTTTCCAAACATCCCAACGAATTTTCAAACGTAAGCGGCTGTTTGGTTTCGACAGGTTTGGACTCATGGCAATTTGCACAACCAGCGGCTTCAACCAAAAGCTTACCCTGTGCCGCTAACGCTTCATCAAACAAGTAGGTATCAATCTGAAGCGTACTACGGGGAGGTTCCAGACTTTTCAAATAGGCGATAACGTTGGTCTCTTCTTCCTGAGTCAAACTCACTTTGGGCATGCGATGGTGAGCATTCACCGCCTCAGGATTTTTAAACCACTGCAGCCAGAAGTCATCCTTCCGCTTCAGTGAAATCGTATCCAGACTTCCCCCATCAAATAACCCGGCTTCACCCAGCGAATCCGCTTGATGGCAAGCCACACATCCGACCGAAGCAAACACTTTTCTTCCGGCAGCGACATCTCCGGCAGGAAGCAATTCACCAGCAGGTTCCGGATTTTTTGAGTTCTGAAAGAGATAAGCCACTACTGATTTGGCTTCGTCCTGACTGAATCCAAAATCTGGCATTCGATGGTTACTCTGGTTTTCCTCTCCCTGATGTTTCGTGGCGGTTTGCTGGAGTCGCTCCATCAACCAGGTCGGCTGGATATAGTCACGGAAGTGGGCCAGTGACGGTGCCGGGCCCAGCGAGTCCTGAACGAACGGAGTTTGATGACAACGAGCACATCGCAATGCGTGAGCTAATGCTTCGCCGCGACTATATTTGTCTTCGATGGTATCCTGTGTCGCATGAAACAGGAACTGGCCACCAATCGGTTCGAGTCTAAATGAGGGCCCCTGCCAAAACAGCTTTAATCGTCCTCCGTTTTCCGGAGACTTAAAGGTGATCCGAATTGGATGCCAACCAAACTGCATCTCTAATTCATCGGTCGCAATTAACCCAAGAGGTTGCTTTCGCTCTGAATAGGTCTGATCACCAAATTCCAATTGCACCTCACCATCGGCCTGGAGGTATAGTACGTGCTTGCCAACGGATTGAAAAAAGACCAAACCTTCCCAAACGGCTTCGAATTGAGTCGTCGCCAACCGTGAATCCGCAGTCTGGTTTTGCCAGTCAAACGACAGCGACCTGTCGATACGAGTGAACGAATTTCCTTTCGCGTCCTGATAAACACCCAACAGACCTGAGCGATACTCTTCTGCCAACTCATCAAGAATGTCCTGACGAGGATCAGCCTGCGCGAACGTTGGTCCAACAGGTTTCCAGAGTAGAGCCAAAACCAAATAGAGAAGGGGAATACGGCGGCGTTGTATCACTTAGTTGCTTCCTCCGCGGGTTGTGTCTTTGGTCTGGGAATACCGGCTTGTTGAAACGACCTGGCCACATTTTCATAGCACACCAGCATGGCCTGACGAGGGTCATACTCCGATTTGCTCCACACCATTCCTGAGACTTCACACGAAATGTCACCCCGATAACCCAATGCATAAAAATGCTTGAGCAGTGTTTTATAATCAATCGTCCCCGCCGTTCCAGGAAGTTCGAATCGAAACTTCCCGTCCTTCATGAGGACTGTATCTTTCACCGCGATATGGGCCGTCTTTTTCGCAGCTTGTTTGATCGTAGGCACCAACTCTAAGCCAGTATAAATATAGTGGCTAAAGTCATACACCATACGCAAACGTCCGGGATCTCCGAGTTGTTTCATGATCCACAATGCTTTTTCCGGATTGTCCATTCCACCACCGCGATGAGGTTTAATGCAAATCGTCACACCGGAATCTGCTGTCTTTTCCACCCATCGACCAACCTCGTCGACAAACAGATTCTTCTTGCTTTCCCAGGCTCCGCCGCCAAGCACGGTTTGAATAACGACTCGCTTCCTGTCGGTAATTTCAGCAACAAATTCAACTGCTTTCTGCATCCTTACAAGATTGGCGTCATTCACTGCTCTATTCGCATCCGGTGTCGTATGCTCCATGATCGAAGTGAGCTGCAGGCCCGTATCACTCAAAGTCTGACGGATTAATTGACGCCGCTTAGCTGAGACGTTTTCCGGAGCAGCATCGAATCCTTTGGTACAAGTGATCTCGACGGCGTCATAGCCGATTTTTTTGAGCATTGGTACGACTGCTTCGGTGGCAATCCCCCGCGAGCCATACGTACTAAATCCCAATGTCATATGGTTTTCAGTGACTGCCAATGATTTGTTCGCCTGTAGCGTCGAACCCAGTGCCAGTGTTGCACTACTGCCGGCCAAAAATTCCCGACGGTCTACATTCGAATTTCTTCGTGGCATGATCAATATTCTCGCAGTCTAGAGGTCAGATAAACCATCATTATACTGCGATTAAGCCCAGAGAGCCGAACGTTGCCCCTGATAAGTTGAAATGGAATTACCTCCGAGCAAGTTGCACAACAATGGCGAGGAATCCTATTGCGGCCAGTACCGTCCGGATTTGCTGCAACAAGGTATCTCCGGCCAACTGTTGCCAACCGATGATGTTATCTGCCGATTCAAATCCCTCGGGACTGAGATCCACTTTCTGAGAATCCGACGTTGGCGATTCAGAGATTGTTTCCACCTCTGTTTGCGGCGTCTCTGTCGCTGAATCGACTTGCTCGGCAACAACATCCGAGCTGGAATCGGGACTGTCTGACACATCTGATTCCATCGAATTCGTGGTCGTCACTTCGGCATTGGCCTCTGTCGCTACAGAGGGCGTCGCTGGAGATTCGACGTCTATTGGGGTGGAATCCTGTGATTCTTCCATGGTGGAAGTTTCCCTGGCATTGTTTTCAAAGAAGCTTTCATCAATCAGCGTCGCTTCGGCTTCTCCGCTTTCTTCCACCGCAACTTCTGTTACCTCGCCATCATTTGGAAAGCTGCTTTCAGAGTTTTCAGGATCGGTCGTTGCCGGAGTTGTAGAAGTTACCTCGTCTACACTATTTGGTTCCAATGGAGTGTCAGCAACAAGTGCGTCCCGCATAGGCTCAGTAACTACCGGCAGTGGTTCTGATTGTAAACCAGTGATCGTTGCCTGAGGCTGTTCTATTGGGTCTGCTGGTTGTGGGTCCGGTTTAGCTTCAGTATCTTTTACCGTCGGTTTTTCAATTTGCGATTTCTGCATGCGGCCCACTACCGGATCGAGGAATTTCTTGACTCGACCACTATAGCTTCCGGCAGTCGTTCTCCAGCCAGCTCCAAATAACACGCCAGCCAATTCACCTTCTTGATTGAAAATAGGTCCTCCCGAGTCTCCTTGTCGCGCTACCGCTTTAAGTTCCACCATTTCAGCGGGTTGGCTCAGTCCGGGCGAAACGTATTGTGAGCAAATACCAGAGACCGCTCGGTATCGTCCGGAACCATAACCGGCAATCGTCAATCGTTCTCCAGGCTCAGGAGCTGTTTTGGTAATCGCCACCGCATCCATCGCCGGACTCCAGATCAACAACGCTGCCAAATCCCAGGTGGGATCACTGGCGACTACTTTTGCCGACGAGCGAAATCCATTGGGGAAGGAGACTAGGATTTCTTCCTTCGAGTCCCTGATAACATGATGGTTGGTCACTAACAAAGCGTGTTTACCCTGTTTATAGACCAGCGTACCAGAGCCAAAGGAAGCCGCATTGGTTTCCACTGACATGATACGAGCGACCGCCGGATGCGGTACGTCCGCAGAGAACTCGGCTGCAGCTACGGGTTTTAGTAGCAGGCTTACTACTAAAGCAGCAAGCAAGCCTCCGAGGAAAAACTGGCGAATGAGAGGATATAGGTGGATGTGTGGTTTCATAATACCTGAGCCCCACTCCATGAGTTGCTTAAGGGACTCGACGCATCCATTCGCCGATAGATTCTATTACTAGGCATCTCTTCTATCGACGAATACAATCACTCAAATTTGAGAAAAAATCTGAGCTGGTTATAACCTTTACAATCGCTATAACCGCAGCGCAGCAATTGCCGGGGCCTGCGGGGAACTAAAAAAGTTCTTTGATCGGTTGGCCATCAAGAATCGAGAAGTTGGGACGTCCCTTTTCATCTTCATAGGTAACATCCAGTGGAACACCCATATGTTTATAGATGGTTGCACCAATATCTCCGGGAGTGACCGGACGCGTCCGCACATCACTGCCATCACGTTCACTTGAGCCAATGACCTGCCCGTGACGTAGGCCACCGCCGGCAAGGCACATACTCATCACGACTGGCCAGTGATTACGACCATCGACACTTTCCTGAGTTCCGATATTTGGTGTCCGCCCGAATTCACCCATCGCAATGACCAGTGTGTCATCCAGCAAGCCACGCTGCTCAAGATCCATAATCAAGGTCGTATAGAAATGGTCGAACAATGGCAGTAGCGGACCCAAACCTTTGGTAATGCCTCCATAGACTCCACCAGGAATCCCATGGTTATCCCAGGTACCTGACGCGGTGTGGTAGCTCAAATCCAAAGTGACAAAGCTAACGCCTGCTTCCACCAACCGTCTGGCAATCAACACCTGCTGACTCCACAGATGCTTACCGTATAGATCACGAAACTTTTGAGGCTCGCGGGTAATATCAAACGCTTCCTGTGCTTTTCGTCCCAACAACATATCGGCCGCTTGCTGACCATAGGTATCATGAGCTTCCATATCGCCCTGGATATCCAGTCCGCTTTTCATCCGGTCAAATTGTTTCACAAGCTTACGACGATTATGAACTCGATCAATCGTTAGTCCGGCCGGCATTGCAAAAATATCTGCTCCGGACGTCTGCCCGGTATCCACGCCCACATTTGTGTAGACAGGTAGGCGACAAGCTTTGTTTGCCAAAAACGGATTGTATTTACGACCGAGGTGTCCAGCATAACCTACATGGGATGAATGCTTCTCAAAAGCAACATAGGCCGGCATGGACGGATCATTAGCGCCTTTTTCTTTGGCAATGATCGATGCAAAACAGGGAATCTTATCTCCCTTGGGGTTCACCCGAGGCGCCGCCGTACGGTCACCGGTTTGCATCACTTTGTTTGGTTGATGATTGCTGCCTCGACAATCGACGCTGCGAATGATCGACATCTTATCCAGCATCGCTGCCTGTTTAGGAAGATGTTCACAGATGTGAACACCCGGAAGCTTTGTACTGGTAACTCCAAACGGCCCGCGATTTTCAAAGGGGCGATCCGGTTTTGGATCCCACGTATCAAGATGCGATGGCCCACCAGCCATCCAAAGCAGGATGACACTCTTCCCTTTACTTGATGGTTTACCACTTGCATTTGCCAAAGCATGGTTTTTCAACAGCCCCGGCAGAGACAGTCCTGCCAGTCCCGCCATACTTGCCTTGAGCATCCCACGCCGATCGTGCATTACCAGCCCTTCACGAGTCCTCCCGTGCAAAGAAGTAAAAGCATGATTTCCATGTTGTGGGTTGTAAGGGTTTGTCATCGATCGTATTTACAGTTGAAGTGTTTTACCTTGCTTAGCCGGCCTGTAGTTACTACCTTCAGGTTATCGGCTAAGGTCGATTAGAGCAATAAATATATTCGCCAGAAGCCCTACTAGATGGGGGAAAGTAAGCTAAAAATGCAGTCAATCGTTGAGGTTAGGAAGAATGTGCCAAGTGGGACAGTGGTGATCAATCATCCGGAGGCTGCCAATGCCATTGGCGGATTTGGCTTTATTCAACTTCGTCAGGCTTTGGATGACTTGCATCAGGAAAAAAGTGTCCGTGCGGTAATCCTGACTGGAGCGGGAGCAGTCTTCTCCTCCGGAACAGATCTGCGACAACTTCATGGTGAATTACAACAGCATCAGGTGGCTGCATCGCATCAGGATATTAACCTGTTAAATGAATTGCTGTTGGCCATGCTTAGGTTTCCCAAGCCTATCATTGCCGCACTCAACGGACCGGCCAGCGGGTCTGCCGTTGCGCTGGCACTAGCCAGCGATTTCATCATCGCATCCACAGAGGCCACGCTTCAATTGCCTGAAGTTCATCGCGGGCTGGCAGCAGGTAGCTCGATGACTCTGATGAATTTTCGGCTAGGAGCTGCCGTCACGGCAGAACTAGCAATGACAGGCGTACCCCTCAAACCAGAGCGAGCTACGCAGTTGGGATTAGTACACGATGTCGTGGAACAGGATTTGGTCTGGGCCCGGGCACATCAACTGGCCGTCGACATTGCTAAGACTTCATCACAGTCCATCCAGATGACCAAGCGTATCCTCAATGAGTCATTAGCAGATCAACTGGAAACTCAACTTCAGGTTGCAGGTGCCATGACGGCTGCAGCCCGCAGCACTTCCCATGCCCGCATCGGCATCGATGCCTTTCTCAAGAAACAGGATCCGCAATTTGACTAATTGCGATCAAAGGTAGCGAGCAAGATCGTCCCGAGTTAAACGACCATCGTGTAGAGCTGAGGCGATCAGGACGCCGTCACAACCAGATTCCTCTAAGGCCTGCAGATCCCCTCGATCCCTCACGCCACCACCGGTGACCAGTTCCATCTTCGGATAACGCTCTCGCAGCGTCTGGCATAAAGCCAACGTCGGCGTTCCCTGCCCCATTCCCACTGCCGCCAGATCTAACACAATCAGCGTTTGAATTCCCAGTTCCAGAACCTGACAGGCAATGTCGATGGCCGAAGCCTGCTGCCACTGCTCACTGGCATGTTCCGGGAGTAGCGGCTTGCCTTGCTGCAAATCCAAACTAAAAGCTAACTGGCCGGGAGTCACACAAGCCTGCATCGCTTGCAACGACTCAATCCCTGAACAGCATTCCAGGCCAACGATGATTCGATGTAGTTGCTCCAAAGGCAACCGCTCCATAACGCTGGCAAGCTTCTCTGCCGAAGCGAATCCTGCATCAAGCCAAAGTTGATACTGTGGCTGCAGGATAGATTGCAGTACCGGGTAATTAGGAATGTCACGCTCGATCCCATCTAAGTCAGCAACATAATATTCGGTGATCCCCAAATGACGCTGAAAGGCACGGCAGACGGACACCGCATCTGACTCGGATGTCAATTGACTTTGAATCGGCCGGTAACTGGCACGCTGGCCGGCGATACCTCGCACCACCATCGCGTCTAATACGTCCAACACTGGAAGAATACGCATTGCCTGCCGGCCTCGATTCGCAGGGTAGTCGCCGAATGCTTACAGCGGGAAATCATCCTCAGCAGCCTGCTGAGCATAGATTGGCATATGGCGATAATAGACTTCCAGAATCATTGTTGCTAACGCCGTGTTATAAAGTCGCCCGCCGCTACGAGATCCATGATCGTTGCCCATTGACCAACTTCCTGCATCATGCCCTTTGCCTGGCACTTGAGCAGCGACCAGACTGTCACGCATGGTCTTATTCCATTTATCCCACAGCGGTCCGCCATGGTGACGCATGACCTGAGTTGCATAATAGTTGTAATACATATTGCCCGCTGACGGGCCCCACTTATCAAGCTGTTCCACGCCACGCTGCAAGGCAGGTTCATCTTGCTTCCATCCCAGATACATACGACACAACAAGCCAACGGCTGTTGTGGCCTGACCGGCACCGGGGGAAGTATAACCATAGGTCGCACCGCTATTGGCGGCAACACTGTCAAGAAACTTGTACGTTCCGGCAATCGTATTTTTCGGGACGTTGAGATAAGCCATGTGACCACTCTTGAGTGCCATGAGTTGCCAACCAACAACCGAAGTGTCGCCGGCCTGACGTGGCTTATAACGCCAGCCACCACCCACCGGGTCCTGAGCGTAGACGATGAAGTTCAGGGACATCTGAGCCGGAGCCATAAGTTGGCGATCTTTGGTCATCGCAAACGCTTCGGTTAATGTGATAGCACATAATCCGTGTGAATACATCTTACCACCTGTATCGGTCAGGTCACCAGTCGCTCCATTTACTTTCATGCTCCGTGTCAGATAATACAAACCTGCTTCCACTTGCTTCTTGTATTCACCTTTTTTGTGCGTGTTACCTGCTCCCAAAAATGGAAGCAATGCCATTGCTGTGGCGCCATTGAACGAAGTCTTGTGATGTCCGACATTGCCACAGTTACATCGACGCCCATCCAACGTATGATCGAAACTCCAGCTACCGTCCGGGTTTTGATGATTGGCTATCCACTTGAGTCCCATCGCTACCGCCGCTTCACTCTCTTTGGTGCCACCATACTCCCGGACCATGGCTCCCCGAGCTTCGGCACCTCGACCAGTCAGGCCGGAACCGACCACCGATTCGGTCGAAGATAAGAGGTCTGTTTGAGGAGCAACCTGATTGACGATGTTTTCAAATTCAACGGCAGCCACAGG
>DEAW01000217.1:23763-35473 GCA_002348315.1 Planctomycetaceae bacterium UBA2972
TCGACTTCGAGTGTTTCTGTAGGAGTGATTTCCACCGGTTCATCAATTGGATCGGTTAAATCATCAACGATTTCTTCAATCAAATCGTTCTTGGTCATCACTGACGTCAGCGACGGCATTTCTTCAACAGGTGAAACCAAAACCATTAATCCCATAATGACCAGTATGACCGTATGCACAGCCAGGCTAAACATCCAACTGGGGACAGCCTGAAACAGCAGAAAGCTACTGCCATGAGCGGACCCCATGTCATCAGCCGGGTCCTCCGCCGGATTACTATGTGCAGCCGTGGCGGCAGGAGCAGCGGCGGGTACAGAGGAGGCAACCGGAGCGGCGGTTGGCTGCGATACTTCTGCGGCAGGAGCTGCTTTAGGAACAGCCGGCGGAACTTGGGGTACCTGGCCATCATTTATATTTTGATTTGGATCGTTAGCTTCTGACATATTCTCTGTCCTTATTGAGTCTGCATTAACCGCATGAACTCAACTATTAATCTGCGCACCTAAGACGCAATACAGCGATTCTCTCCTTTAAAACTATCGGATACTCAGGAAAAATCAAGCATTACATTTTCAATCTAATGAGAGGTTGAACACTATAAAATCAAGGAATTCTGCTCCACCAGTGACAAATCAGCTAATGCTCATGTCAGATTAATGACAACCGGTACACTTTGACCGGGAAGACAGTTGAGCATGCGACGCCCTAAACTCGGTTAAAATCCCTGAAATAGCCCGTTGTCAAACGTTGGTAGGCACGGCTAAAATAGTTCCTTTAACGGAAAAATCACTCGCAGCATTGAAGTGGATACAATCCTGATACCAATCCAACAGATAGGATGCCCCCATGGCAGGTCGAAGTAAGAAAAAGGCTGAAACAATTTTTCTCGTTTGCGAAGAAACCGGCGATTACAATTACGCCATGAAACGCAAACCAGGCGGTGAAAAGCTGAGTCTGAAAAAATACAGCCCTCGACTGCGTCGTCACACGACACACGTCGAAAAGAAGAAGTAAGTCGAACGAATCGGCTTTGCAGTTTCCCCATCGTGGCTCAATGCGCCACTGACACCGGTAAACTGAATCATTAAAAAAAAGAGGCGAACAGGTTCATGACTGGCTAAACTAGTCCTGAACCTTTTCTAATGGTCTCAACAGATTCTACTAAACAACGCATTCAAGGCACGGACGGGTTGAAGCATGCAAAAACGCTGGAGAATTCTCCCCTTTGACCCTGATCAGGTTGAGCAACTCGAATCACGTGCCAATGTCCCCACGGTTGTCGCTCAGTTATTACTCAATCGTGGCATTCAAAGCCCGGACGAGATTGCTTCCTTTCTGGACACCAAACTCAGTGACCTGCGTCCTCCGGAAGACCTTCCCGGGATCACCGCTGCCAGTGCATTGATCTATCAGGCCGTCAAAGATCAAAAACGAATCCTGATCTATGGCGACTATGATGCTGATGGAATGACGGCCTCTGCTATTCTCTTTCGGTGTCTGACCATTCTTCAAGCGAACGTCACCTACTTCGCTCCCAATAGAATATCCGACGGTTATGGACTGAACGCCGATCAGATCAAACGTCATCACGAGCAGGGAGTGGAGTTGATTATTTCAGTCGATTGTGGAATCGCCAACGCGGATGAAATTGACATTGCTAAACAACTGGGGCTTCAGGTGGTGGTTACCGATCATCACGAATTTGGAGATCGTCTTCCCAATGCGGATGCCATCGTACATCCCCGCTTGCCTGAAACGGATTATCCTTTTGGCGGTTTGTGCGGAGCCGGTGTCGCATTGAAACTAGCCTGGGCACTCTGCCAACTCGACAGCGAAGCCACTCGGGTAAAACCGGCTCATCGGGACTTCCTGATGATGGCGGTCGGGATTGCGGCGATAGGAACGGTAGCCGACGTGGTACCACTACAGGACGAGAATCGCATCATCGTGACGCACGGACTGCGGTCGTTAAAGCACCAACCTCCACTCGGACTAGCTGCTCTAATGAAGCTGACCGGGTTGTCCGCCAAACGCCAATTCGATGCGCAGGACATCGGTTTTAACATAGGTCCCCGATTGAATGCAGCAGGCCGCCTGGGCCAGGCGCCTTTGGGAGTGGAATTACTGGTTACCGAGAATGCTCAGCGTGCTCAGGAACTTGCTGACTACCTCGACAATCTCAATAACGACCGCAAGAAGATTGAACGCAGTATTAACCTGGCAGCCGCCAAGCAAATCAAAGAAAAGTACAGCGTGGAAAACGATCCGGCGTTTGTACTGGCCGGACATGGATGGAATGCAGGAGTGATTGGGGTGGTCAGTGGCCGGCTTGCCGAAAAGTATGGCCGCCCGGTCATCTTGATCGCGTTGGATCAAATGGGCGTCAAACCGGGTATCGGTTCAGCTCGCAACGGTGGGATAGGCAACCTGCATGAAGCCTTGCAGCACTGCACTGAACATCTGGTCAAACATGGGGGACACGCCGCTGCTGCCGGACTCACGGTGGAAGAGAATCAAGTGGATGCCTTTCGCTCGGCCTTCTGCGAATACATTCAGGAAAGCGTGACCGAAGAAGACCGCCTGGTCGAAGTCGTGATCGACGCTGAAGTTCCACTGAGTCAGCTAACCACCCAAACGATTGTTCACATACAACAGCTGGCACCGTTTGGTGCCGCAAATCAGGCTCCCATTCTTTGTGCCAGCAATGTCGATATCGTGAAAGGCTCGGCCAAACGCATGGGGGGTGGTGAACGTCATCTCAGCGTTAAAGTGGCTCAGCATGGAAAGACGCTACGCGCTGTCGCTTTTGGGCAGGGAGACTGGGCCGAAGAGCTCGATCAGGTCGAAGGTCAGATCGACGTGGTCTTTAAACCCGTGATTAATGAATTTCGCGGCCAACGCAATGTGGAACTGCACCTAGAAGACTGGCGACAGATTACTCAGCCCGCTTAACGCTGAGGCGTTTTTTTAGTTCCCGGTCGTACGGGATATGGAGGTGGTTGAGGCAGCTTCACAGGATCTTCTTTCATCCTCTTTTGGAGATATTTGATAGCCGCTTCCAATTGCGCATCTTTCCCCTGGTACGTGGCGTGCGGAAGATTGTCCACGACAATATCCGGATCGACACCATGTCCTTCAATTAACCATTGCCCTTCAGGACCGAAGACTCCTGATTGAGCGGCCGAGGCATACCCGTTGTCCACAAGACGGTTGTTAATACTCAACCAAATCTCGCCTCCCCACGTTCTCGTGCCAATCACGACACCATATCCCAGACGTCGAAACCCTTCGGCAAATGCTTCTCCGTCAGAAGCCGTCTTTTCATTACATAGCACCACCATGTGACCACGGAATGCATACTGCATATTCCAATAGGGCTTCCCTACTCGCGGCTGCCAGTAGAACCATGCCTGACGTCCTAGCTTTTCCAAAATCCAGCTGTCGATATTACCTCCCCGGTTGTGCCGAACATCTACAATTAAAGCCGGCCGATTATAAATCGGGTAAAACTCTCTGGTCCATTCTGCAATGTTGTCTTTTCCCATTGCTCGCAAATGCACATAGCCAATCTGATTGTCAGAGGCCTCGTCAACAGCCAAACGGCGTGAGTATTCCCACTGGTGGTATCGCAAATCCGATTCCCGGGACATCGAAATCGGCTTCACAATCACTCGCCGCTCCGACTCCGCTTCCGGTTCCAGCACTTCCAGTAACACCTGCCGTCCCACCTGCTCAAGCAAAAGCTCGTTGATATGACCGACATGATTCACATCCACTCCATTGACTTTGCGAATCACGGTTTTTACTGGCAACCGCACATCGGGATGTGCAAGTGGCGAAAGTTTCTCCGGATAGTCCGGGTCTGACTTGTAAATATGATCAACCACATAGCCTTGACGATCGGCATCGTAACGCAACACCGCCCCCAGAGAGGCAACATCAACGGACACACCGTCGGTTCGTCGCTTTCCACCTCGCACATAGATATGCAATGCCTCCAGTTCACCCACCATTTGCTCAATCAAAGCATTCAACTCGGAACGATCGGTAACGCGATCCACTAGCGGTAGATGTAGCTCCAGTACCTTTTCCCAATCAACGCCATGTAAGTTGGGGTCATAAAAGTAATCGCGTTCTAATCGCCAGGCATCGATCAACATTTGTTTCCAACGTTGAACCGGGTCGATCGAAAATCGAACATCTCGCATCGAGACTTGCTGGTCCGAATTGCCTGCTGACCTGCCATTGGCTGCAAAGACAAAAAACTGCTCTGATTTGAACAGCACAATATGTTTCGTATTCGGTGTCATTTGATATGAATCAACCGAACTGGCAACGGTGGTTTCGTCACCATCAAATTTTCGCTCGCGCGACTTCAGTGAACTCGACTCCGAAGTCCCCTTAGTCGAGCGAATCCAATATAAGTGCGAATCTGTTACGTTTAAGTCGCTGTAATTTCCCGGAGCGATCGCCAGGCGACGGATACGACTGGTGATCCCATCAAAATCAATCTCGACTTTGATGGCCCCTTTCTCATCTCCCTTATCGTCATCATTCCCGCCGTTTGACTCGGCAGTATCCATCGTCAATTCATTAGGTTCACGGAAGGGAGAGGGAGTATTCGGTTGTAACGCCAGTTCATAAATCAGTGTGGTCCTGTCGAAGTACGGTTCCGGCTGTCGGGAACCCCAGGGACTCGACACAGAGGATTCCAAATGACGATCTGATAGGTAATAGAGAAACTTTCCATCGGGACTCCAGGCCGGGTCAAAACTGTCTGCCCGATCTGTCGTTACGGGATGACTTCGCCTGGAATCAGCCGACCAAATCTGAATTTGTTCCGTCCAATTCTCTGCCGACTGCACATAGGCGAGCCACCGACTGTCCGGAGACCATTTTAGATCTGAAAAATTCCCGTAGTCTGAAACACCAATACGATGCTGACGACCATTGGCCGTTTCGACCACCCACAAATGATGGTTCTTGTCTGTATAAGCCAGCCATTTTCCATCTGGAGAGACCGTTGGCCGAAAGCGAAAAATCCGACCATTGTCTGTAAGCTGTTTACGATCCGATAAACCATCAATCGGTAAAGACCACAATTCGTATTCGCCGGACTGATCCGACAACGCCAAAACCGATTGCTGATTAGGCAAACTAACAAGTGACCTGTATCGAGCAGACGTATCAGGTGTTAGATGCACTGTACGCCCACGTTTAACAGGCACGGAAAATACATTGCCATCCACACTGACAAACAGCTTTTTACCGTCGTTGCTTAAGCTATAAGAGCTGAGGAAATCCATCGGATTATCGGCCCAGACTTTACGCCGCTGTTCAAAATCCGAGGACAACGTGATTGGCACTAACTCGTTTTTACCGGTCGCTATGTCAAAGATCCGTACATCCGCTCCCCATTGGTAAACGATCCGTCCTGCCTGTTGATCAGGTTGCAGGCAGTCAAATCCCTGATGTTTGGTATGCTGTTTGAGATCACCACCGTTGAGATCCATCGACCAAAGATTCATCGTGCCGTCCCGGTCGCTATTGAAGTAAACCCGTTGGTCATAAATCATCGGGGATCGACTTGTACCGGTATAATCGGCCGTCAAGGCAACAGCTTCTTGTTGACCATCAAGATACTTCCACAATTGTTCAACGGATCCTCCGTGATACCGTTTTGTACTCGAACCTTGTTTCGCTAATCGAGTAAACACCAAACCAGGTTGCCCTGTTAGCCAGTCGGCCTGTGCTGCCTGGTGTAATTCCACCCGCTCCACCGCACGTGTTTCGGGGTGCACCAGAACAAGCTGTGTGTTCGGCAAAGTCGAATAGTGCCGGGTTGCATAGCAAACTCGACCATCCGGAGTCCAGCCAATCGTTCTAGCCGACTCACCATCGTAGGTTAAACGCCGGGGAAGACCGCCGGTAATTGGGATGACGTAGACTTCAATGGGCCCTTCATACGATGCGGAATAAGCTACCCATTTTCCGTCCGGAGAAATCGATGCGTGCTGCTCCTGTTCCAGATGAGTGGTCAGTCGGGTCGCCTGAGGATTACCGAGTGTTACCTTCCAAAGATCCCCTTCGGCAGTAAACACAATCGTGTCTTCGTGAATCGCCGGATAGCGAAAATACCCAATCGTCTGTGCAGAGACGGACGATGGCACCACAATCCCAAACGAAATCAAAAGTAAAAAACTAAACATATGTTTTGACATAACTACACCCCGGAAAGAGATACATGAATTCTATTTAGCAGTGGCTATCTGGATTCAGCCAGAATCTGTTGATAACGAGCGATGGCCTGATCGTAGGCCTGCCGGGCAGCCGCCTTCTCAGCATCTGCAATATACCGATTACGGTTTTCCCATAGTAACTGCGTCGATTCAAGGCACCATTGGGCACTTTGAGCAGACGCTCGAATCGGTTTTCCAGCGACGAGTACATTCACCGGATTCGTATGTAACTGAGGAAACTGACGTAATGCGACCCAGCTACTCTGTTCAATCGGCACAGCAAACTCAAGCTGATGCTGCTGGCCATCGGCAGGGACCTGAGCTGTGGCAACCACCTGACCGTTTACCACAATTTCTACTTGTCGATCACCACCCTGGACATATTCCATACTTCGAGGAGCATGCAGTAAGCGTGTGTCTCCCGCCAGATTATTAGATTCCGGATCGATCGTACCGTAAGCCACTCCTTCCGGTGTCGCCGGCGCAAAAGTAACACTTGCTTTAATCTCTACCATCCCTGTGGCAGCCAGTTCTACATCGTCTGTTCCGGGAGTCTGTTGATTGACCCTGAAGTCTAATGCATGGGCATACCCATCAGACACATAGGATTGTCCCGAACCTAACGCGCGACACCATTGTTGATAATTCCATCGCTTACCCTGTCCCAATTGGACGTAAACCCGACCCTGGCCTACACGCCGACTCGACATACATGGAAAATCTGTTTCACCACTTAGCTTGATGGGAAATCCACAATTCATCAGGTGATACCAGGTGTTCCATTCCGAAACGCGTGGAGTATCCATCGCACTTAGAAAATCGCAAACTCCTAACGGTGTACTCACAAACACTTCCATGGCGCCACGACCGGACATGGCCGGAATGGCCAGGTTGGGAAGTTGGTTGGAAGCCCGATCCAACGCCATCTTTAACTCCACCGCATCCAGGCGATCATCCTGATTCATATCAATCCGATTAAACTCTGCAGGCAACAAAGCTCCTTTAGCCTCATCAGCCTTTAGCGTTAAGTCACCATCGGAATCATATCGTCGCAGAGTCCATTGTGCTCCGCCTTCGGGATCCACGCCCAATGCCGAATGGGGATAACCTGTTACGCCTCCCTGCTCTTTACACCAACGCAATACAGGCACGGTCCAGGTGGGCCAACCTTTCGTTTTCGTACCCTCCGAGCCCGGGTAGGTTTGCCTTTTAAGATTGAGCAAACAGACATGTCCTAATGCTGCCGAACCGAATCCACTGATTTCTAAATCGTATTTAAGTAACGTGTCCCGTTCACTGATGTCGTGGGCAATCGGAGCGAAGAATTGTCGCTGATGGTCATAACAGGGCCCCCATGTCAGGACACAACCAACATTCAATCCTTCTCCCTTTACCTGGCGAAACATGTCTTCGGGCGTGACACCTTCGGTCGGCAATGTATAGTGAGAACAACCGGCTGCATGAATGTGATGGTCGCCTCCATAGAATCCAAATGCATTAGGAGTTACCCATCGTTTTAGCTTGATGCTCAACGTGGAAGTCTCTTCAGCCTGGACAGTCAGCTTTTGGCGTTCCACCTTGTATTCCGGACCACGACTACTGGTAACATCGTATTCTCCGGGAGGTAACAAGACATGCTCACCATCGGCTCGGTAAATCTGCGGCTGAAAGAAGAAGTCGGGAACGACTCGCTTCACTTGCGACGGAAATACACGCCCCGTTTGATCGGTAATGATCAATCTCGCAATCGACCGAACTCCATTCTCATCGCGAACCTTGACGGGCACTTTCACGGATGGTACGGCATAGAAAAGTACGGGAACTTCTCCCCGAAATCCCAGATCCTGAGTCCCCTGTCCGACGTCAAACTGCAGCAATGCTTCGCGACGACCTGCCGCGGTCGAAGATACATTTAATAAAACGTACTCAATATCCAAACCGCTCAATCGGGCCGTTAGTGGAGGAGCACGAAAGACCTCTGCCTCCAGAAATCTATTCTTTTCCCCTGCGACATTTTCTCCCTCGGCCAACTCAGTCTGTTCCTGACGTTTTAGAATCCCCACTGAACCACCTGCATAAACCGGTCCGGCATTTGGCGAGTGAACATTCAAGGCAGTCTCGACGTGTGCCATATTGTGAATCTTCAGCAGCAGTGGAGTGAAGCCATGCTGTTGAATACTTGCTTTGGCCAGGCCCCGAATTGCTTTGACTCGCACTTCCGGATTGATTTCAACCAGAGCTAGCACTTGGGCATCCAGCAATCTCTGAATCTCCAGCGAATCTTCAGCGGTGATCGCCGCGTCTAAATCAGCTTCCAGTTGTTTGGAAAGTGGGTGGCCTAAATACTGCAACGCCTGAATGACACGTTGGACGTTAGCGCCTAATGGCTGAGGCTCGACGGCAATACGTGTCAACTGCTGAGCATAGGCCAGATTGCCTATTACAAGCATTACTAAAAAGACGCCACAAATTCTAAGGTTGTGCATGATCTCACCATCGTTACGTCCCTGTTCGACGGGGACGTTTAAAAGGAACTGTAGAGAGCCGTCATTGTAGCACGCCCCACCCACCGGGACATTGAAGAGCAAACGCCGCGCCTAAGTAAAAACCAAAAGTCCAGCCAAGCTGGAGTGGTCTTAAAGAAGTTCGCGAATTGGCGTTCCGTGATAAACCTGGTGGGGTCGGTTCAACTTGTCGTACCAGGCAACTGTCTCCGGCAACCCTAAGGCTGAATAGATCGTGGCGGCCATATCTTCCGGAGTGTATGGATCCGCAGCCGGATATCCACCTTGTCGATCAGATGCACCGACTACATTGCCTCCTTTAATACCACCACCTGCAAAAAAGACGCTCTGAACCGGTCCCCAGTGATCTCGCCCGGGCTTACCACTTTTGGCGCCCTTAAATGTAAACACACGCGGTGTTCTACCAAACTCGCCCGCCATAATGATCAACGTCTCGTCGAGCATTCCCCGATCATCCAAATCATCCAGTAAAGCTGCCACAGCTCGGTCAGTCGGAGGTAGGAGATATTCTTTCAGATTATTAAAAGCGTTCTCGTGTGTATCCCATGATTCATCATTTCCTAAATTGACCTGCACCATCCGCACACCAGCTTCCACTAACTGCCGCGCCATCAATAGTGACCAACCAAAAGTGTTCTTACCGTATTTTTCCTGCAATGCATCATCAGCTTCATGGACATCCAATGCCTGATGTACGCCTTCGCCCGTGAGTAGCTGAGCAGCCTCACCACGGAAACGATCAAAATCCTCCACACCCGCAGCGCGATCTAACGCCCGCCGTTGCTGGTCTAAACCGCTTAGCAAATTCAAACGGGACTGAAATCGACCTTTCAGCATCCCATGTTGCAGTTCCAGTTTCGGAGCATCAAATACATAGTTTTCAGGATTGGTTGGTCCTTCCCAGCGATGGAATCCATATTCGGGAAACGCACCATGAATGTACTCGGACGTCTTAAAGCGACTCGCTTCGATAAACCAGGGATCATGTTCCGCTCCCATCACTCCGGCAAACTGCCCCGGTATGGTACGCCCCGTTACATGAATTAGCTTCTCCGGTAACACGGCCGCCGGCGGGAGATTGTTTTGACGAGGTAACAGTTTACTGACCATCGATGCCAGACAGGGATGGTCGGTGGGATTCGGCCGCGAACCGCTAAACCCTCTGGGTAAATCACTGCGACCGGTCAGCATCACATGATGACCTTGTGAATGCTCATTAAACGGATGCGTTAGTGAACGAAGCAAGGCCCATTTGTTACTGCGCTGAGCGAGCATCGGGAGGTGTTCGGACAGGAGCACACCGGGAGTCTGAGTCTGAATCGGTTTGAATTCACCCCGCACATCCTCCGGAGCATCTGGTTTAGGATCAAAACTCTCATGCTGAGCCAGACCGCCAGAAAGAAAAATGTAAATCACATTCTTCGCTGTCGGAGCAGCGATTTTATCCGCCGCCATAGCCTGCAATGGTTCCAGGTGGTTCATGCCCAAACCTAATAGGCCAACAGAACCTGCCTGAATTGCAACGCGACGACTGACTTGTGGATGGTACATAGTCTTGAAACTCCTCCATCATTGACTATCGTCATTCTACTCAATCCGGATAAACGTCTTCAAATACCAAATGGACTATTAATCTCTGCTGATTTTAAGATTTATCGGGTCCCCGATCATTGAGGGAACCACTTTTATTAGATCTTCATCCTTTTACACCCTGATCGTGGTTGCTATATTCTATAGAAGAATATCGAGATGCGTGATTTACTGAAATTTCGGGAATAATCGAGACTTCAGGCGTATCTACTAAGTATTATGCAATTAATATTTGCACGTTCAAAACACTTGTTGTCCTTTTAGATAAAGAGAGAAGACAATGCATAAGAAGCTAGTTGCACTGATGTGCGTTGGCGTGATGATCACAATCACAGGTTGTGGTGCATCAAACCCAGATACAACTCTAGTCTCCGGTACTGTTACTTATGATGGCGAACCATTAGAAGGTGCTATAGTATCTATTACTCCTGAAGCAGGTGCTACTGGTGCTAAAAGTGCTAGTGGCGAAACCGATGCTCAAGGAGCTTTCACGCTTCGTACAGTATTCCCTGATGGCGAATCCAAAGATGGTGCCGTGGGCGGAAATTACACAGTTCGCGTTTCGAAGATAGCCGCGGCAGAAGCTCCTGATGACGGAATGGTTGATCCATCGGAAGGTGACCCATCCGCTGCTTATGAAGCGAGTGTTTCAATGATGAGCGAAGATACTGAAAATGTTGGTCCCGAAAACCTTATCAACGAAGTTTTCAGTAGCTACGAAAAGCAGGACAACTGGAAGAATCAGGTTTCTATCACCGGTCCAGGTGAAGGAGCTGCAACAGCAACGCTGACAATCACCCTGAACGATAGTGGTGAAGGTAGCGCTGAAGTCAAATAAGTAGTCTTCAATACTACATTTGAATCACAAGAAGCAGTGACCTGGAACAAGCCGGTCACTGCTTTTTTTGTACCTTCCAGATAAGAATTTCGAACAGACAGAGGGTAAACCAAGGTTACAGTTCAGCTAATCCTTAAAGCTTCACACCACCATCGACTGATTGCAGATTTGTCAAATAATTCTTTCAATTCAGGCTATTAGTTGTTTATATTTACTTCATAACCATTTTTTGGGAATAAATCCAAGGCGGTGCGAATCTATCTTGGTAGTTACAAATCTCCTTTTAAGTAAGAATCTCGTTTAGGTTTATTGAGGACAATCAAATGAAACTTTTTAAAATCTTAGCCGCCTTTTTGGTAGTTGCTACAGTTGGAATCATCGGTTGCGGTGAAGAAAAAGACGCTTCAAGTGGTTCAGAAGGTCAATACGCTGATCCAGGCGCAATGATGGGCGAATCAGAAATGCCTGAAGAACCAGCTGAAGAAGGTGGCGAAACAGAAGCTCCTGCTGAAGAAGCT
>DEAW01000032.1 GCA_002348315.1 Planctomycetaceae bacterium UBA2972
CAAACTCCTTCAGGAACATGCACAACTGCAGCACCGAGTTTCAGAGCTAGTCACGTTTACCTGGACGCTGCACAACCGCGGAGCGTTGCACGTCGGCTTCACGCAGGTCGCTCGTGAGTTTGGCGGCTTCCACAATGACCTAAGTCAACACGAACGACGGGAACAGCTACTAATTCTTCAGGCATATGACGACGACATAGGTGTCGGAGAATGAATAAAAGGAAGTTTAGTAGCCAAACGCGCTCGCCGTGCCCCGAGACTCTGTCTTTGGCTAGGCGAGCCTTTTACTGCGCCGTATTTATTTTTCTGAGCGGCCCGACGTCTTTCTTGACCAAATCGCAACGCCCACCGAAGTAACCGCAACCAATGCCGTAAAACTAATCAAGAACACGAAAAAAGGATTGCCAAGCAGGTCTTCCGATTCCATACGGTAGTCAAGATAACTCACACTTCGATAAACCATAAACAGGCTTGAGCAGATGAAGACCAATGGCAATACCGGGTAGAGCGGGCTTTTCCAGGCCTTTTCATCGCCCAGTCCTTTGCTGCGAAACACAAAGACGGTCATCCCAATCATCGCCAGAAACGTCCACATAAATGGCGAGACAAACAAGACAAGCAGTTCAAAGCCATCCTTTCTCAAACCAAAACCTACAACCATCGCCAGAATGACCACCGTCTGTAACAACAGTGATCTGGCTGGCACATGTAACCGCTCATTCCATTGGCCCAGCCATCGAAAGGCCGAAACCTGTTTGCCCAACGCATGGTAAATTCGTGCGCTCGTGAACATCATGGCGTTCACAGCGCCAAGTGCCGAGATGCAAATCAACACGGCCATTAGTTTTTCCGCATGTTCTCCCGCAGTAATCCTAAGCATATCCGTTGCCGGCGTCGTGGAATCCATCAAGCCGCTCTGCCCCAACGTCATCACCATAGCGATATTAATCAGGATATAGATTAACACTACTGTGAAGATCCCGATCAGCAGCCCGCGGAGGATATTCTTTTCAGGTGACTTTACTTCCGATGCCACAAACGAAACATCATTCCAGCCTCCATAAGTAAACATCACCAGCACCATTGCCAACAGGAATCCATCCATCGACTGGGTAGCGGTCCCGGTCGGCTGAGCGGCGACTGGCAATTCAACTCCGGACCAAACGGCACCAAAAGATATTGCAATCAACACCAACAACGCCACAACTTTGACAATGGTAAGTGCATTTTGAGTTCCCTTGCCCGTCTTCAATCCTCGCAGATTCACGCCCAGCATGACGATCGTCGCCAGTACCGCATAGATCACGCCACTAATAAGTTCATTGTTTGCTAACGGGTAGATACGATGAGCGTATTCACCAAACAGAATTGCCATCGGCCCCGTGCTTCCCGGACGGATAATCCAAAACTCAATCCAGGCATACACTGTTGCAGTCGAATCACCCATCGCTCGGCGCAAATAAGCATACTCACCACCATCATCCGTGATGCTCGTTGCCAATTCGACATAACACAAAGCACCTATCAGAGCCAGGACGCCTCCCAGAATCCAAACACCAATCAGCCAGGTCACATTGGTAGTCTGAGCTGCAATGATCGGCGTTGTGCGATAGATCCCGGCGCCGATAATAATACCGACAATGATGCTGGCCGCATCGATGGCATTGAGCGTCCGTTTTGACGTGTCCTGGGAGTTTTCTGACATCCTCACATCATACACGCCGGAAAGAAATTATTTACCCATCAACCGGTCTGTGCTTAGAATCAACTACATGAACGACTATGATGTAACCCCTGAAAGTCCGATCGCCGAAGCACCACCTGAAGCTAACTCTGCAGCAGACTGGCGATTCCGTTGGCACGAAATAATCTTTGAGGCCGACACTCCCAAAGGCAAAGCCTTTGATATCGGATTGCTGGTCGCTATTGTCGTCAGTGTCTTCATCGTGATGATTCAAAGCGTGGAAGCGGTCAATGCACGCTTTGAAAACACTCTCAATATTATTGAGTGGGTTATCACGATTGGCTTTAGTATTGAATATGCTCTTCGCATAGCCTGTGTCAGAAAGCCGCTACGATATGTTTTCAGTTTTTGGGGCATCGTCGACCTGCTTTCAGTATTACCGACGTATGTCGCGCTCATTTTTCCCGGCTCTCATTATCTGTCGATTGTCCGGGTGTTGCGTTTGATTCGCGTCTTCCGAATCTTCAAGCTCCACAATTACATCCAGGAATCCCGTGTGTTACTTGAGGCACTACGAGCTGCACGGCCCAAGATCGTCGTCTTTCTGCTGGTCGTGATGAGCCTGATTTTAGTAATGGGAACAACCGTCTATGTCATTGAGAACTTTGCCAATGAAAGTTCCGAGTTCACCTCGATCCCAAAAGGGATCTACTGGGCCATCGTAACGATTACCACCGTAGGCTATGGCGACATCGCCCCACAAACCGTGCTGGGCCAGACGATTGCCGCGGTCGCAATGATCCTGGGGTATGCCATCATTATTGTTCCCAGTGGGATTTTCTCGGTCGAAATCATCGCTGCGTCCAAAGCACAAACCAACACACAGGTTTGCCTCACGTGCACGAAAGAGGGGCATGATGACGATGCCCGGTACTGTAAGTACTGTGGCTCCAAACTCTAATTGCCACGGTCAAATCAGCTGCTCAAAGCGTCTTGAACGCATCCTGAACAAAGTCCGGTAGATTGCCCTGCTCATCAAACGGTAATGCCTGCAGGTCACTGATTTGTTCCAGGTCATCCCGCGATTGCACTTCTTCCAAATAAGCTTCGCTACAAATGAATTCAGCAACGTCCAGCGTATTGCGTATCCACACGAACCGGATATCTTCGGGTTCGGTTAACCCGACGGACTGCGAAACCACATCAAAGATTTCACGATCTGTTTCGTAATCAAGTGGCGTCATGGCGGCTGTGATATGACCACCGGTGATACAGTTAATCCGGGTAATCTTCTGATCCACTTCACGAACGACCCGGCTGCGACAGAATTCGGCCATCCCCCAACCGGTTGCATTACCATGCGTTACCGGTGTTAACCCTCGTATGCCGATGAACTTAACTCGGGGAGTTTCATCGCCAGTGGCTTCATGGTCGTTATATTTTCTACCGATCACATTCGTGTCCATCCCGGATCCACTAATGTCCTTGCCCATTTCATCGATGGCCAGAAACTGAATTTCTTCAAACGGTATGCTGGGCATGTACTGCTTGGACAAAATCAAAAGCTCTTTTTCCCGACTTTCAAAATCTTCAGGTGCCAGGGCTTCCACAAGTGCCGTGTGGTCGAACTGATTCTCCACCAACGCGACCCCCGCTACGACTCCGCATTTATCAAGAACTTCTTTGGCAACGCTCCGCACGATCTGACCAAAGCTGTAATCGTTAATGGCGCGATGATAAATCTTGGCGCCGTTATGTTTACCCAGCCCGATCAGCATCATCTTCATCAAGCCGCTTTCAATATCACCGGCAAAATTCGTGTGTGGCTTAACTCGATTGCACACGACGACATGGTCCGCTTCCCAGGCGTGCTTATCAAAATGCACCGGAAATCCTTCTGCTGCCTGACAAACGATATGCGTTTCCATCGTCGCCTTAATCGGGCAACCCAGAAACTCTTCGGTCATTCCGTAGCCTTCAACAATCGCTCGCTGACCTTCCGCTGTGCCGCCGCCATGACTGCCCATTGCCGGGACAACAAACGGTTCACCTCCGAGCCCCTGGATATGCTGAACGATCGCCCGGATGGCCGTATGGATATTGGCGATGCCCCGACTGCCGGCAGAGATCGCAACGGTTTCACCAGGCTTAATCTTCTCTGACAGGTTTAGTCCTGATAATTGTGCTTCCACTGCGGCCGCAACATCTTCACACTCAACCACCTGGAAGTGCTGACGAACTTTAAACACGCGGGGGAAATCGGCCATGATGGGTCTACCTGATTCTTTACTTTCGAAGGGCAACTAATAGCTGCTCTCATTATGCCGGATAAGCGGTACTCACCCAACAGTGTGGCCGGCGGTTTTTTGTTTAAGCTTTGATACCCAGATGCTTTCGCAGCCGCACTCGCCACTGCTCAATCAACTCGACATCCAGGCCGGCATAGTGCGTTTTTAAATATTCACCGATCCGCAGGTACACCGTCTGTTTTTGCTCGTCGCTCAACAGGACATGCGCTCGATATCTTCGCGCATCCGGACTTTT
>DEAW01000013.1:0-221 GCA_002348315.1 Planctomycetaceae bacterium UBA2972
CCATTAACACGATAGGCATGGGCACCGTAGGCGATTGCTTCGTATTGGTTAATAATTGGTGTGTCAGCGGGCATGAACACGTAACAGCTCATCCCTGCTCGTGCTGCATAGGCCGCGGCTGCTCCTCCGGCATTACCAGCTGTGGGCAACGCTACGCTTTCTATGCCAAAGTGATTAGCCATGGTCACGGCCAATGCCATCCCTCGACTCTTGAAACTGCC
>DEAW01000013.1:606-7124 GCA_002348315.1 Planctomycetaceae bacterium UBA2972
CGGACTTTTCAGCAGAGGCGACATTCCCTCACCGAAACTGACAATTTTGCTTTCATCGTAAACCGGTAACAGTTCACGATAACGCCATAGATTGGGCTGGCGGCCGAGGAGATCTTCTCGGCTTACACTTGCTTTGATGCTCTCCAGATCATACCTGACCCAAATTGGCCTTCCTTCGTGCAACGTTTGAATAACGTTCGGTTCCAGTTTAGCGCCGTCGATAGCGCCTTCAAGGTGACTTACAAATGAACTCTCAGCAATGGACATATAACTAACTTCTAATCGCCTGTAATTATCAATGAATTGAAAAAGAAAATATCAAAGGGGCGTTGTTGACTTGGATGCTTAACGGGCAAGCTTTGTGTAAGCGGCGAAACCACCTGCGATAAAGAGACCAATCGCAGAAAGAACGACAAAGAAGTCCCAAACAGCGGAAGGACGAATACGAGAATCCGAATGCTTGTATCTGAAATATAACGCTGCAAATCCCAACATCGGTAACATAATCGATTGCATCAGTCCGCTCATCAAAACGGCCACAACGGGTTTAACACCCATACAGTATGTAATTCCGCAAATCGCAGGCAATACGATGCAGCAGATCTTGATGGATTTACGATAACTCTCTTCTGTCGATTTGATGATGCCTAAGGTACCTAACACGTCAGAAAACATTCTGGCATTACCTGCGGTGGCGACAAAGAAGGTGGAGTACAGCACGGCGATCGCGCCAAAGAGGAATATCGATTCGGCTGTTGCTCCAAATACCGGACGGTACATGACGCCTAACGATCGCACCATATCCGAGTCGGCTGGTTGCAGATCGATGCGCCCTAATATTGCCGCTCCCAGCAGATAAAAAGCGACTGTGGCAAACGTGTACACCACTGCAGACGCCCAGGCGTCCACCTGAAGGACTTTCATCCAACCGCGAGCGCGATTTGCCCAGGCATCGGTGTCATCCCTTGGGCCGGTGAATTTCGCATAGCCCTGCTCCATGCACCAATACGGATAGGCGATTAATTCGGCAGCTCCGACACCAATGATTCCAAACGTCGCTAGTGCAACACTTAGACCATCCATCCATTCAGCTCCACCCACACCGAAACTCAGCCCTTCTTTAATATCGGCCAGCGTAATTCGCCATGTCGTTGCTGCATCAACCATTTGTAACCCAAATACATTCGCGATCGTTACTACTGTGAACAAGCCAACCAACACGGTAGAGAAAAGCTGAATAAATCCATACTTTCCTATTACTAGCAAGGCGATCGTCCCTAACGTTAACGCGACAGTATAATATTTATCATCCTGTGCTTTGGCAACTTCTTTGGGAAGCGACCTGGCCGCCGAATACTGACGAATAAATTCACTAATCTCCTGACTCGCCGCATCAGCATCTGCACCAGCAAAATGTCCGCGTGCTGCACTATCGAGAAGCAACATCAAATCGGCAAATGTCTTTTCAGCATCAGCAATCGCCTCTTGACTGGAGCCCGACGCCGAGATGACTGAGTGGGCTTTAGCCAATTCGGGAAGGGCCGTCGAGGGGACGACTTCGCTTTTAATATAAGTGGCTACTGAAGAGTTATCTTTTTGTAATCCTTCAAACAAAGCAAGGTGGGCGCTTGAATCCGGCGTTGTACCGTCTTCTGTGTAATGCAGCTTAGCCAAAGCAGTTGCTGTAGCAATTTCATTCGCCAAAGCATCTTCGGCTAAGGAAGCCAATGTCTCGGGCCGTTTACGGTCTGTCGATTCCAAACCGTGTTGGGCTCTCACGACAGTCAAAAGAGTTTCTGCTTCTCGGTATTCATTGAATACTTTTCCATACTCTGTCAGCGGCATGCTGATCGACATCGCCTGACCGACACCTCCTACAATTCCTCCGAGTTGCCCCATAATGAAAGCGAACATCACGAACCAGTACCAAATGAACCAGTTACCCTTGCCTTCAATCCTGGGTCCGGGCAGCATATTTAGCCCACGGATCGATGTAATACCGTTTGTCAGAGTAAAACGGCCGAGTTCCACCTGAACAAACACTTTGATTATACAACCGATAATAATCAGCCATAGCAGCGTGAATTTTGCTTCAGCGCCAGTTGCCGTTGTCGCAATTAACTCACCTGAGCCAACAATAGAGCCGGCGATGATCAACCCCGGGCCGATCTTAGTCAGGATAGTACGGAATTTAGTAGGCGGTTCCTGGATTCCGTTAAGATCTACGTCAGACAAAGTTTCTTCAGACATAAGCGAGTTCACAGCCTCAGTTACTGGTAACCAACATGCAAGTTATAAACTGCAAGGATACCAGCAAATGACGGCAAATGCATGTGCCTGCGAAAGGATTTTGGAATACCTTACGGAATCAGCGGTCGGAAATTCGGGGCTATCGAACTACCAATCTCAGCGGAATCCGACTCGGTAGTCATCACTTCTTGCCCATCCGCTTTCGTCGTGGACTGCGGCAATTCAACTTCCCGCTTGAACGCGCTATTCGCGCGTTGGGTGTCAACAGGCGCATCAACTATGCCACCACTAACCCCTAATGCATCTGTATCCATTGCAATAGGCAATGAACATCCAGCCAAACTTCCAATAAGACCAAATCCTATACAAACAAATGTCGCTTTGAAACCTGTCATGCTACGTTCCACTAAAGAGCATTTCCGTTTATTCCACATGTTGAATCGACCAGAGGATACTGTTTGCTTACCTTTTCTTGGAAATATTTCAAATACCCAAAGCTTCATAAATCGCAGGGTCCGCCAGCGTTCGGGCAACGATTGCGGCGCCAGTATAGTTATGCCCCTCGTTATGGACGCTCGGCACACCAACAGCAAATGTTCCAGCATCAATTGCAGCCCGGCAACCGTTTTCACTATCTTCCAACACCATTACTTCTGAGACTTCGAAACCTAGTTTTTCACAGGACATTAGGTAACAATCCGGAGCCGGTTTACCATTTGGGACCATTTCACCACCTATGATGAAATCAAAACAATCAAGATAACCAAACTCACTCAGTAGCGAACGAGCATACCCGGAACTACTTGAAGTACAAACCGCAGCCGGTATCCCTGCTGTATTTAAACGTGAAATTAATTCCTCAAAACCAGGCATCAATGCGATGATTTCCGGTAATACCTTCATGAACTGATAACTAATTTGACTGCGGATCTCTTCAACGGTTTCTTCCAACCCGTAATATTCCTTTAGAATCGCTGTTGAAACATGCGATTGTTGCCCCATCATTTCCTTGCGAACATCTTCTTCAAAAACCATTCCACGCGGTTTCAAGTATTCCGTTGTGGCACGAATATATACGTCCTCAGTGTTGAAAATCAAACCATCGAGATCGAATACTACTGCTTTTATCATTACAGCCTCTATTTATATTGAAGAAAGTGATCAGTAAAGAATCTAAACTATGACAAACTAACAGATCTGCGCAGTGGTAAATTCGTCGGTGACGCGTTAACAAAGAAGAAAGATCAATTTGAGAATGATACATGCTATCCCATAATCCAAACACGGCAAATTCGTCTGTCAGTGGGACGAATTGGTTTACCTTGATTGAAGACGAGTCAATTCCATTAAACGCTAAACATTGGGAACTCGAGCATTTCATTCCCGTCGCACGGGCAGATTGGCGGCTGCTCATAACAGAATATGCTGTCAAAGGCGGTCAAGACCACGATACCTTTGAGGAATTCTGTGCATTGGTTGATACGTTAATGCACATGCTTGAATATCACGACAACGCAAGCACCAGTGAAAATTATGCGCACGTAGATCCGGATAAACTGGGCGACCGGATCACTAAATCAACTGCTTCCAGCGATGCGGACGCACAGTGCAAACTGGTACAAAAGCAACTTGACGGAATAATGCTTCGTGGAAACTACCAGAAACTAGACCGCCAAGCCCTCTTGCTGGCACTTTCAGAGTCGTCGGAATTCGGAATGCCGATGAAATCAGATTTTGCAGTTTTCAAACGCATATCTGTTTATGTCCGAGGCAAGATTTTTGGAACGCAAACTCGTAGACGACTTCGCAATTTCTATCGAAAAGAGGAAGTAAGCGTTCCACTATTCCAGCGACTTGTCATCTGCTTCCAACTTACAGAGGATGCAGCCGACGGAGACGACCATCGCTCGGATTGCCTTTATATAAAATCGTTTAAGAACATCCCTCAACATGACATCGATATGCTATTGCCCGGCACTTCGGTGAAAATGTCGCTGTTAGATCAGGGCAAGATCGCTCTACCTACCCTGTCGGGATTGGCGATGCTGACGTTTCGAATTGTTGCGGTCGCTTCGTTAGGTCTTTTCGCGTTTATCGGCTTACTCTTCACAACTTCAGGCTACGCCGTCAAAAGTATTTTTGGATACATCCGTACCAAAGACCGTTACCAACATAATCTAACTAAGAATTTGTATTACCAGAATCTAGGCAATAATGCCGGAGTCTTACAACAGTTGCAAAACGAAGCAGAAATCCAGGATATTCAGGAATGCCTATTGGCTTATAGTATTCTATTGATCCAATTTCCTGATGGAGCGACGATCGGACAACTCGACAAAGCAGCAGAAGCGTTTATTCAGGACATTGTCGGATTTCCTGTAAATTTCGAAGTCGACGACGCATTACGCAAACTCGCAAAGCTCAAACTGCTCATTGTAGAAAACAAACGACTATATAAAGCTGTCTCTTTAACCGACGCACAAAGTATTCTACAGGAAGGATTTATGCATCGGTTCTTAGCATACAACAGAGACTAACGATGACCGAGATATCTCAATATATTGTCTTCTAGAACCGTTAATGGGACTGCCCCGCTACCAAGAACAACATCATGGAAATCACGTATATCGAACTCTGAACCGAGTTCTTTTTCAGCTAACGTTCGTAATTCCCGGATTTTCAACTCGCCCATCTTATAAGCCAGTGCCTGACCCGGCCAGGAGATATATCGATCAACCTCCGCGACAATATTATGACGCGATAAAGCCGTATTCTCTGACATAAACTCGATGGCCTGCTCTCTAGTCCAACCCAAATAGTGAATTCCGGTATCAACGACTAGTCTACAAGCACGCCACATTTCATAACTCAGCCGACCGAAGTCGCTGTATGGATCCTGGTAAAAACCGGTTTCCAAACCAAGGCGTTCTGAATACAATGCCCAGCCTTCTATAAACGCAGTGAATCCGTTGTATTTACGAAAAGCCGGCATATTCTCCAACTCCTGCTGCAACGCTAATTGCAGGTGGTGTCCGGGGACGGCCTCATGGAGTGAGAGGGCCTCTAATTGATAAAGTGGTCTGCTCTTTAAGTTATATGTATTAATGAAATAGAAACCCGCGATCCGGCCATCGCCGGAAGGTGGCTGATAGTATGCCGCCGTCGTTTTCGGAGCGATGTATGCCGGGATCTCTTTGATACCATATGGAGTTCTCGGTAATTTGCCGAACAACTGAGGTAATTGTCCGTCCATCTTCTTAAGAATATAGGCAACCTCTTTTTTATACGATTCCACATCTTTTGGGTAGAACTTCGGGTCCGTACGAAGGTGCGTTAAGAATTCCGCAAAACTTCCTTCAAACTCCAATTGTTCAGGGATCGCTTCCATCTCGTTACGAATACGCCGCACCTCTGAGATCCCAATCTCATGCACCTCCTCTGGCGATACGTCCAACGTTGTGTATTTACGAACCCGGTGTCGATAAAACTCGCGACCGTTGGGCAGGGCCGAGGCCCCTATCGAATTTCGGCTTGCTGGCAGGTACTCTTCATTTATGAATTTAAGAAAACGAGCGTAACTTGGAATGACATGAGATTCAATTAGCTCTGCACCTTCCTTGGTAATTCGAATCCGGCTAGATTCGGCAATCTGATCTGGTAGTTTTGTGAAAGGAGTGTATAGCGGACTTTTGGTCGGCTCATCATAAATGTGCGATGAAATCGTATCTTCATAGCCCTCCAAAACGATAGCGGGCAATACATAACCTCGCCGAATTCCTTCCCGCATCACCTCAATGTGATCATCTGTATATTTTGAGTACGCCTTAAGCCTGCCCAGATAGCTGTCGTAATCCACCTCGTTATTAAACGGCAGCGTCTTATAGAGCTCTGCAAAGTAGATATGAAATCCCCACCGATTCGTGATAGGAATAAGATGAGAATTGAGGTTGAGCTCCGATAATTCATCCTCAAGGAAACGCTTGAAAATTGTTAAGTTAAGGCGGTCGGTATCATTCAAATCGCGACCTTCAAGTAGTTTCACTTCCCGTAGAATTTCCTTCAGGAATTCTCCGGTCTGCGTTTGAGCGGCTAGGGACGCATCCGGCAATCTTCCATCGCCGGATCGATCGCCAAGCTCACCTGCAAACACCGGACTTTGTTGCAATGTCCATTCCCAGTGTTTCTCGAGCAAAGAATCGACAGCACTCGTTTGACCGCGGACGGGGAATACGACAACACCTATCAAAACAATAAGAAGGGCAATGCCT
>DEAW01000136.1 GCA_002348315.1 Planctomycetaceae bacterium UBA2972
AGGTCGACGAGGTAGTCGAGATGTGGTTCTGCACGCGATTTGTAATTTCCGATGCATTCATAGAGCAGATAGGATCGTTTGAATCGATGGTCATTCGACTTTAGCTTGGCGATCAGAATTGGCAGGATGTCATCGTACAATACGCCATCGCGGGAAAGGTGAGCGATGGCCAGTCGCTGGCGATAAGCACTTTCGTGGGTAAGTTCGGATTTCCATTGAGCTTCACTGAACCAGAGGTAATCAATTGCTTAAGCAGGAATAACGTACGTGCTTGCCCAGAGCAAAACGGCCAGTTTGGCATTCAGCAATTTGCCAATAAAAAATCCCATAGGTGTATTATGCACCAATGGGATTTTGAATATTAACAATCCTGATCGAAGTTAGGCTTCGTCGACTACGGGATTTGTAAGTTGACCAATTCCTTCAATTTCAATGGTGATTTCGTCGCCATCACGAAGGAAGCGAGGAGGATCTTGAGCGAAGCCAACTCCATGAGGTGTTCCGGTGAGAATCACCGTGCCTGGTTCCAGCACGGAGCTACCACTGAGGAATTCAATCAGCGTTGGAACATCAAAAATCATGTCATCCGTATTCCAGTCCTGCATCACATCACCGTTGAGAATCGTCTTGATGCCCAGAGTGTTGGGATTGGTGATTTCATCGGTGGTCACTAAGGCAGGCCCTAACGGACAAAATGTATCGAATGTCTTACCACGACACCATTGGCTGCCGCCCCATTTGCTCTGCCAGTCCCGAGCACTAACATCATTCGCACACGTGTATCCAAGCACGTAGTCCAACGCGTTCTCTTTGGATACATTTTTAGCTCGCTTTCCGATTACGACTGCCAATTCACATTCATAATCTACCATCGTACTGGCCAAATGAGTCGGGACTTCAATGTTGTCTCCGGGATTCTGCACTGTGCTTGGCATCTTCATAAAGACAACCGGGTGCTCGGGCATCGCTGAGCCACCTTCTTCGGCATGCTTCTTATAATTCAGACCGATGCAGACGATGGAATGTGGTGCGATGGGTGCCAGCAGTTTCTTGACTAATGCAGCTTCACCTGTGTCGGTAGGTGAATCAAACGGGCACCCGTCCAGGTTGGTAATGCTACCGTCATCATGTTGAACACCGTATTTAGTTTCGTCAGCATCGTTAATAAATCGTACGAGTTTCATAACTTTGTTTCTGCAAATGAGCCTGAAGGAAGTAACCGAAGATCACAGCTGGTGAAGTGATCCTCACTGGTTGAGATTAGCTTATTTATACCTGATAAGAGATGGGGTGTGGACTAGCTAAGAATGTCGTTAACGACATTGCCATGCACATCGGCAAGCCAATTGATAACTCCGGAGAGTTACCCGATGGCACGAAATTCGCCGGTGCCAATGAGCTCAAGCAAATACTGTTGGGAGAACAAGACAAGTTTGCTCGAAATCTCAGTGAACGTATGTTGAGTTTTGCCTTGGGACGCCAACTGCAGTACTTCGACGAAGGACCGATTCAACATCTAACCAGCACTCTGCAGGAAAACCAATTCGCTCCGCAAATCTGCATCGAAGAGATCGTTTTGACCTATCCGTTTGGAAATCAAAACAATCAAGCCATTGCCGAACAGGATGCTGTCAGCCCCTAAAACGGACTTGCGGGAATTGCCCAATGCGTCGACAGACGGCGAGATCTTAACTCGCCACGTCATTTTCATTGGAATTACGGGCTTTTAATAATTTTGCCAATTCAGCAAAAAACTCCTCAATATCCATCCGTCCGAGTTCCAAAGGTTCAGTACTGGTGAAAAGTGAGTCGAGATCTGATTCGAGCCATCGTTGTGCCATGGTGAGGCCTCCTATCGTTTCGGGGTATTCCTGACTGATAGAAGTATCGCGATGGGGTGTGACACGTTAGGTCACACTGGCAACCGTTTTTTGAAAATGGTTAAAAAAATAATCCTATCGACTGAAAGCACTCGGTTATCGCTTTTTGTTAAACCAAGCCGGGCAGGTTGACGGGCAATCTCAATCGCTGCTCTACTTTGCGTCTTTGATGGCCAGATTGAGCACTTTCCCATGTTCGTCGCGATGTATGAAAGCCAAACGAGCGACACCATCGACCGTAGGGATACTGACAACCTGTAAGAATCCACCGGAAGCAGGGTCTTGTAGATAGTGTTGTTTGATATGGCCTTCCGGATCCGTACTCTCTGCTTCTCCGGACTTTCTCCCGGGGCGACTATTGGCATCCACCAACGCTCCGGAGGAAAATTCCTCCACACCGGTTGGGTCTTCGGCATGATACTGCCAGTGCCGGTCCCCACAAATCAGGTAGAAGTTCTCGTCGATCAGCCCTTCGCTTTCCAGAAAGTCAAAGAAGACTTTGCGTTCATGACGAAAGCCATTGAAGTTGGTGTGATTATCAAACTTCCGCTTATCATCAGGTCCGATCATTGGCGTTGGAGAAACCATAATCTTGAAAGTCGCATCGCTTTGCTTCAAGGTCTCCATCAGCCACTGCCGTTGTTCTAAGCCCCAGATTGTTTTTTCCGGCCCGTCTTCCATCGCATTATCGGACCGATGAATTCGCCCTTCGACAAACCAAATCTGTAGATCTTTGGACACGCGCACTGTCCGATACGTCTTCGTCTTTTGGTCACCCATAGCAGCATACGGTAACTGCTCGTACATCATACGCACTGCCATCTCGACGCTCGGCATGTGATCTCCCGAGTTATCACCATCGTCAATACGATAATCGTGATCATCTACTTCCCAGTAGGTGGGGACATGCGCAAACAGCTCACGATACCGTGGTTGTACCCATTGCTCGTGCCACTTTTGCCGCATCTGTTCAATCGTCTCTGCTCGTGGATCTTTCGGTGTATCGTAATAGACGTTATCACCTGTACCAACGAAGAAGTTGGGATGTAATTTGCTGATGCTTGCCAGCGCCGGATATCCCAAATGCTTGTCTCGCCCCCGATAAGGTTGAGGCAGTTCGGTGTTGTTATGTTCGAGGTGAATCTTGCGGTCAATTCGGTTATCGCCGTGGAATTTGGCATAGTTCATACCGGTGACGACCACAAAGGAAACCGGAAACTCATTGTCTTTTCCCGGATGGGTGACAAATCGACCGGTTGGTCCTTCCCGGAGTGAATTTGCATCGTTGCCTATACGAGTTCTGATCAGATACGGTGTATAAGGCGTCAGGTCTTTAAAAATCACTCGGGCAATAAAATCGTATTGAGCCTCCGCTTTGACTACCGTTGTTTGAACCGCTTGTTGACTAAGCGTTTTTCGCAGTCCTCCGTTCATCTCATAGACAGAGAATTCAACGATGCCAGGGTGTCCGGCGACATCACCATCCACAAGTTCATCAGTTGCAGTGAGCCGAACCTGAGCATGAATACTGGTGGATGTTAATTCGCCCATCATGATGCCTTGTCCAGCCAGTGGAGCCTGTTTGGAAGGTCGGGCGGTAGCAGCGTTCAGACAAACGGTGGTCGCTAAACAGAAAGCCAGTACAAATTGTTTAGTCATTGTTGATACTCCAGCGGTTGGGAACTCAAATTCAGTCCTTACAATATAAAGCAGTCCGCAGAACAATAAACCATTTACAGGTAAAACAATAAACGACCGCCTCGATGACTCCACCTGCTTCTCAACGCAAAACCCGTAAGCGAGCTCCCCGAAACAGGACGCTGACGATTTCACGTGCCGATCGTAAACGATTGTTACCTCGGTTGTTGACTGCACTGCCGAAACGACGTCGTTCCAAACCGGTGACTGGCATTGCCTGTGGCGAGTTTCAGCAATGGATTCCCTTTTTGCCATTGGAGTCCGTCGATCTATTAATACTGGATCCACCCTATAATCTGACCAAGTCATTCGGCGCCTTGAAATTCAAAGCCCGTGGAGAATCCGACTATTCGCATTGGCTTGACCAGGTCATTGGCTCGCTGGTCCCATTACTCAAACCGACAGCTTCTATCTACATCTGTGGAGACTGGCGAACGTCACTGTCGATCGTCGATGTCGCGCGCAAATATTTCCATGTCAGGAACAGGATTACCTGGGAAAGAGAAAAGGGGCGTGGCGCCCGGAAGAACTGGAAGAACGCTCATGAAGATATTTGGTTTTGCACCCTAACCGGGAAATTCAAATTCTATGTCGACCGAATCAAACAACGACGACAAGTGGTGGCGCCCTACCGCCGTGAAGACGGTTCACCGAAAGACTGGGACGAGAGTAGTCATGGTAATTATCGAGATACCTACCCCTCAAACTTTCTGAACGATCTGTCTGTTCCTTTTTGGTCGATGCCGGAAAACACGGATCACCCAACTCAAAAACCGGAAAAGCTATTAGCTCGATTGCTACTGGCAAGTTCCGATGAAGGCGATTTTGTATTAGACCCCTTCGGAGGTAGTGGCACGACAGCTGCTGTTGCTGCCAAGCTTAATCGCCAGTGCCTGTCCATCGACCTCAATCAGCAATACTGTCTGTGGGCTCTCAAACGACTGGAAACTGCCAAGCGGGATCCATCGATTCAGGGTTATTCAGACGGAGTGTTCTGGCAACGCAACTCAGGAAAGTAACAGAGAACATCACCATGCAAACGGAATTCAAGACCGGCCGATATCGCCACTATAAGAACAAAGACTATACCGTGCTGGATATCGCTTTTCATAGTGAAACCGAAGAACGGATGGTACTCTATCGTCAGGAGTATGGTGATCGCAATCTTTGGGTGCGTCCCTATGAAATGTTCTTTGAACAAGTCGAAGTCGACGGAGTATCCGTACCTCGTTTTGCGTATGTCGGTCCGTTAGAAGATATTCAGGATTAAGTCAAATGTCGCAATTCGCAAACGAATATGACCTGGTCGATGGCTTGCAAATGCATTCAGAAAATCCTGAGCACTTTCATATCCCGCATCGCCTGATGAAAAAGTATTTGGGAGTGGGGCAGTTTGTGGAGTTGCGGATCGATTCGCCACGATTTTCCACTCATCCGGATGCCCCCGAAGCATGCAATTGTCCGGTTTGTAACGGAGAAGCCACCAAACCAATCATTGGACATCCGTTTCCTTTGACATTGATCAATATCGAGCCCGATCCTGTACCGTCTCGCGGATGGGGTGAAGACTTCTGGGTCGAAGTCGTCGAACGTGATGGCAATCGATTGAAGGGCAGGGTGGATAATCGACTGCATGAAACCAAATTACATGAAATCGAATTTAACTCCGTGATCGACTTTCAAATGGATCATGTATTGGCAATCCATCCAATCCATCGCGAAGCGTTAGTACTCAGTATGAATGCAGATGAAGTCAAGGAATTTTCCATTTGGCTTGGTACGCTCCGGGGAGACGACGCTTAAGTGTGTTTTCTGACGCTGGCTACAACCCCGGCCATGGCTTAAATTTCTGTGGTCTACCCGAATGCCAGAATGGACATTAAACTAGAGTTTCAGGAGCCTGCCAGCGGAGCAGTGAACCTGCTGTATTACCGCACATCCCCATTTCTCATCCAAATTCCATGTCTCAGTCCACCTTTGAAACGCTTAGTCATGAAGTAGACCAGCTTGGTCGACTGATCGGGGACGTTATCCGGGAGATGGCCGGAGATGATGGATTTGAATTAGTCGAAAAAGTGCGGAAGATGATTCGTGAATTGCGTCATGGCAATCGTGATCGTGAAGAAGAACTGGATTTGATTATTGCGGGAGTAGACAAGCAGCAGATCATCACGCTCACTCGAGCCTTCACGATTTTCCTTGAGTTATCCAACTTAGCTGAAGATCGTCAACGTGTACGAGTACTGTTTGACCGCAAACGAGATACTTATCCCGAACCGGCCCGGGAGACAATTCGCTCGATCATAAAGCGATTTCACGATGCCGGTTATTCGGATCAGCAGGTTCAGCAGTATGTGAATAACGCTCGAGTGGAACTGGTGCTGACAGCGCACCCCACTGAAGCCAAACGTAGATCGATTCGACGACTACTGAACGACCTGCGGAAGTTACTTGACCGTCAGGATGAACCGGATTTACTGCCTTCCCAACGCGATCGCATTCCCAGCGAAGTAAAAGCTCAGTTGAGAAAACTTTGGCAGACTGATTTCATTCGTTCCAGACGTCCTACCGTTCTGCAGGAAGTCCAACGTGGTCTCGCCTATAAGGATGTACTTTGGGATATCGTCCCACGCGTTGCCAATGACCTGCGACAGGCATTGAATGATTACTATCCTAATGTCAAGAAGACAAACCCCTTGTTTATCTATGGCTCCTGGATTGGTGGAGATCGGGACGGAAACCCATTTGTAACACCTGACGTGACGGAACAGACGTTCAAGTGGTTACGTGAAGCCGCGTTGGAAACTCACCTCGGACAGTGTGAAAATCTGGGGCGGTCATTATGTATCTCCGATAAGCATACTGAGTCAGGGAAGATGATTCTGGATTCGGTGGCAAATGCGAAAGAGCGTTGGCCGGAATTAGAATCATTGCTGCAACGAGTTCCTCCTCGTGAATCCTATCGCCAGTGGATTCGAGTGATTTACTGGAGACTTTCTCAGACCGCCACCTTGAAGATGACCGACCGAGTGGCAGATATTCCGGGAGCCTATATGTCGGCTGCCGAATTGCATAGTGATGTAACGCTCATACGTAATAGTCTGCGATCAACTGGTAATGCAATTATTGCCGAAAAAGAAGTTCAGCCATGGTTGGATCAGATCAGAATCTTTGGCTTCCATATGATGCATCTGGATGTTCGGCAGGATTCCAGCGTTTATGCAGAAGTCATGAACGATATCTGGAAAGCTACCGGTCAGCATGACTCGCCGGAAACTCTGGACGAAACTCAAAAACAAGCACTCCTGCTCGAAACAATGGGCAGTGCCATTGATGTTGATGCGGCCGCTTTAGGGGATAGCACCAATCAAACACTCGAGTTATTCACGCTGCTGCGGCGTACTGCCCGAGTCTTTGGAATGGCTGCCCTCGGTGGGCATGTGGTCAGTATGACGCGCACACCGAGTGATCTGTTAACCGTGCTTTGGCTCTGGAAATGGTCCGAGTCAGTGGATGGTGGCGATGAACAGGACGGCCTCAGTCAATTACCGTTAGTACCATTATTCGAGACGATTAATGATCTCAGAAATTCAGATGACACTTTAACGAGTCTGTTAAGTAACGACGTCTATCGTGACTACTTAAAACAGCAAGGTGATAACCAGACAGTGATGATCGGTTACAGCGACAGCACGAAAGATGGTGGTTATCTGGCCGGCCAGTGGGGGCTGTTCAATTCGCAATCGCGAATGGCGCAAGTGGCCGAGCAATTTGGGATCAATTTAACGTTCTTTCACGGGCGTGGTGGCTCCTTAGGTCGAGGCGGCGGGCCTGCTGCTAAATCCGTGCTATCATTGCCTCAGGATTCCTTTAGTGGCACGTTACGGTTAACCGAACAGGGCGAGATTTTATCAGACCGCTACGACAATCCTCATATTGCCAGTCGGCATCTCGAGCAGTTGGCCTGGGCTGTGCTGTCAAAGATTTCAGATGATTCAGCAGTTGTTTCAGAGCCATGGCGTGAGACCATTCAGGAATTGGCCGATCTGTCTCGAGTGGGGTATCGCAGTTTAGTAGATCACCCCGGGTTTCCGGACTTTTATCGTCATGTCACTCCGATTAATGCCATCGAGAAACTGCCAATTGGATCACGACCATCGAAACGTCGGCAGGGTGATAAAGTGGAGAACCTCCGAGCAATACCCTGGGTGTTTTCGTGGACACAATGTCGATGTCTGATCCCGGCCTGGTTTGGTATTGGTACTGCTTGTAAGCAATTCATCGATGCCGGGAAAATTGAAACGCTCAGGAAGATGTATGAAGAATGGACATTCTTCAAAGCGATTGTTGATAATGCGGCATTGGCTTTGGCTAAAACCAACATGCCTGTCTTTAGCCGCTATGCTCAGTTAGGCGCCCAGCTTGAAGGTGGGAGCGAATTGATTGAATTGATCAATTTAGAATATGAAAATACACTCCAAGCCATCTTAACGCTCACAGATTCAGAACAATTGCTCGACAAAGTAAGTTGGTTGCAACGATCCATTCAGGTTCGCAACGGATATGTAGGACCACTCAATCTGTTGCAAATTGAGTTAATGAAACGGTCCGCCGAAGCCTCAGAAAATGACAGCCCGGATTTTCTGTCGGACCTGGAGTATCAGACGCAGTTGACGATTAAGGGAGTGTCGACCGGTATGCGGGGCACTGGATAGTAAATGGCGGGATTCACACGGAATCTTAATATCGTTCGATGTGTCAGCCACGTTCCCGGGTATGGTCGCGTGGCGGTTTCCTGCCTGCAAGCACAGCCTCGATCGCTTGTTCTGCAAGCGGAATTTCGCCATGCTGAAATTGCCCCCAATATCGTATGACATTATCCGCATCGATAATGACCGTGGTTGTTGTCATCCTGGCCCCAAATAGATCGGCTAAATGACCTTTACCATCGAGCAGGACCGGCATCCTGAGTTGCTTCTCTTTGAGTACTTTGGAAATGGTCTTCGCCTGTTCCCCGGCACTGGAATCTAAGGCAAGAATAGCGACCTGACCATCAAACCTTTGAGATAATTCGCTCAACGGTTTGTCCACCTGACGACAGCTGCCACAGAAAGAGCACCAAAAAGTCAGTACCGTCACACCACTTGAATTTGTCTTTTCATTCGACTGCAGCGCTGTTAGCGAAGTCTTTTTACCCTTGAGTGTTCGCACTTCGAAATCGGGAACTTTATCACCAACATGGTACGCTTTTACATCCGCATTATTTCCCAGCGATGTCATGCCAGTCAGCAGCAGCCCGCAGGATAAGAGACATCCTGTAATGACTCGAAACATTTTTTGATCCTCAAAGTGTTTCCCGTACGTCCAACCGACTCTCAACCGGTGAATACACGTATTGTATGTGAAAAAGATTGACATGCCGCCTGAATTGCGGGGGTGACAGACTTAATTTTTAGCTAGGATAAGTATAGATTATTTATCTGGCCTGGAATTGCTTATGACTGCTAGTCGCCTGTTCATTTTACTCGTCGTCTTCGCCACAACTTCTAGTCTTGCGAAGGCTGCAGAGGACATCGTTTTTGAGCGAGATGTTCGCCCTATTCTGAAGACCCATTGCTTCCATTGCCACGGCGAAGACGGTATTAAAGAAGGCAATCTGGATTTGCGATTAGCACGATTTATTCAGGCCGGAGGCGATTCCGGTCCGGCGATCGTAGCGGGCATGGCTGTCGATTCCGTGCTGTTGGATCGCGTTTCCAGTGGAGAGATGCCCCCTGAAGATAAGAATCTTAGCCAGCTGGAAATTGAGACTATTCGTAGCTGGATTGATCAGGGTGCACGCACGGCAAGTCCCGAACCTGAAGCCATCACAGAACAGTACTTTACCGAAGAGGAAAGTCAGTTTTGGGCATTCCAGCCGATTGTTAAACAACCCATTCCGACTCTTCAGACAATGCGCGATCTTACCTCGCCGGTTGATTACTTTGTTTTAGAAAAACTGCGAGCTCAGTCGTTGAATTTTTCGGATAAGGCATCCCGCGAAATTTTAATTCGCAGACTCTACTTTGATTTACTGGGTCTGCCGCCGTCAGCCGCAGCTGTTGCACGATTCGCAAAAGACACTCGTCCCGATGCTTACGATCAACTCGTTGACGAACTACTGGCATCACCGCAGTACGGAGAACGCTGGGGACGTCACTGGTTGGATGTAGCCGGTTATGCAGACTCCGAAGGTTATACAGATTCGGATACGGAACGACAGTGGGCCTATGCGTATCGCGACTATGTGATAAAGGCATTTAATAACAACATGCCCTACGATCAATTCGTGATGGAACAATTAGCCGGTGACGAACTGACGGCTCGTCCTTATAAAAACCTCTCCCCAGATGCTCGCCGCCAACTGACCGCGACCGGATTTATGAGAATGGCTCCTGACGGTACTGGCAGTGGAGGCGTGGATCAAATGGTGGCTCGGAACGAAGCCATCGCAGGTAGTATCAATATCATGACCACATCTCTGTTGGGGCTGACGGTTGGCTGTGCACGCTGCCATAATCACCGGTATGACCCCATCAGCCAGGAAGATTACTATCGTTTGCGAGCGATTCTGGCTCCCGCTCTGGACTGGAAATCCTGGCAGTCCCCTTCGCAGCGTCAGATCAGTCTCTATTCACAGGCAGACAAAGATCAAAGGACAGCCATTGAAAAACGCGCAGAAGAAGCAACCGTCGCGCGGCAGGAAGTCGTCGATCAGCATATCGATCGCACACTCTATGAAGAACTAATTAAAGCTCCGGATGAACTGAAGCAACCGCTGCGTGAAGCATATAAAACGCCTTCCTCAGATCGCTCGGAGGAACAAGTCGCTCTGCTCAAAGAACATCCTTACATTCAAAATATCAGCTCGGGCTCGTTGTACCTTTACAGCCGCCAGCGAAGTCGTCGAGCCACAGATATTGAAGCCATCGCAGATCAGCGTGAGTCAGATGCGATAGCCAAAGTGAAACAGCAGTATTTGGCAGAGCTCGAAGCACCTTTACGGGGTGAACTGGAGTCAATATTAGAAATTGCTCAAGCGGATCGGACGGAAGAACAAACTGCAAAATTGGCTCAGCATCCGCCATTACTTGTAACGGCCGAGTCACTCAAAGAACACAATCAGACAGAAGCCGAATTGGTTGCGGAATATCGTCAGGCTGCCGAAGTCTGCCGGGTGACAGATGCTCGCAAAGAACTGAATGACTTACAGGACGGCATCGAAAAGATCCGGGAAGAAATCCCCAGAGAGTACTTTATTCGTGCTCTGACAGAACCGGAAAATCACCAACCAGTCACCTATTTATTCAAACGTGGTAATCATACCAGCCCCTCCACCGAACCTACCTTACCTGGCGAAATGGAGATCATAAATTCGAAAGTATCTGTCGGTATTGAACCCAATAATCCCGATTTGCCGTCGAGTGGCAGGCGGCTCGCTTATGCTCGTCACCTGACCAGTGATCAGCATCCCTTGTTAGCTCGAGTGATGGTCAATCGTATTTGGTACCACCACTTTGGCAGATCCTTTGTTAATTCACTTGGAGATTTCGGTCAACTTGGCGAACGCCCGACGCACCCTAAACTGCTCGACTGGCTCTCGCGAGAATTTATAGAGAGCGGCTGGGACGTCAAACATATTCACCGCCTGATTTTGAATTCCTACACCTATCAGCAACAGTCGGGCCGGTCCCCAACTCTTGATCAAATGGATCCGGACAATCGAATGTACGCTCGCCAGTCCGTACGGCGTCTTGAATCTGAAGTGATTCGTGATGCAGTGATTGCAGTGAGCGGGCAGGGAAATAATGCAATGTTTGGTGAAGCCGTGCCCGTGATGGAAGACGGCGTAGGCCAGATTGTGCTCGGGAAAGAGAATCTGGATGGTGAACGAAAACCTGTAAGTGGAAACGAATTAGGTGCGGATGAGCATCGTCGCAGTATCTACATTCAGGTCCGACGCAGCCGACCATTAGCTGTTTTAGAAACGTTCGATGTTCCCTCAGTTGCGCCAAACTGTACTCGCCGTTCGGATTCCAACGTCGCTCCGCAGGCTCTGTTGCTTATGAACAGCGAGTTTATCGAGAAATATTCCGAGTTGTTCGCTGAGCATATTCAAACACATGGTGGCGAAACCATTGAACAGCAAATTGGTTATGCCTGGCAGCGAGCCTATGGACAACCACTCCCCGACGGATACATGACCGAGTTGCTTAATTTTCTGACGTTGCAGAAAGAAGAATTGAAACAAACAGATTCTTCCATGAGTCAGGAAGCGGCAGATCAAACAGCATTAGCGATGTTTTGCCAGGCCTTGCTCGGAGCCAATCAGTTCATTTACGTGGACTGAGGTCGAAGAAAGAAAAAATGATGACTACAAACAATGCAACAGAATCAAGTCGCCGGCACTTTTTGTCCAGACTGGCCATGGGAAGTATTCCCTTATCACTGGCGTGTCTTTCTCAACAAATTGCACAGGCTGAACCGATTAAGCCAAATCTGGGAATCCAAAGTTTTGATTTGTTGCCCAAGCCAACCCATCATGAACCCCAGGCGAAGGCGATGATTTCGATGTTCATGCAGGGTGGCCCAAGTCAAATGGATTTGATGGACCCCAAGCCAATCCTGAACAAGATGCATCTGCAGAAATTCCCCGGAGAGATCAAATACGATAACGCGGCGGAAGCCAGTTCACGGATTATGGGTAGTCCCTACAAGTTCGCTAAGCATGGAGAATGTGGCACGGAGATCTCCGAATTGCTTCCGGGATTGTCTGAAATCGTTGACGATGTGCTGGTGATTCGTTCCATGCATACGGGCGTCAACAATCATGGCCAGTCGATTCATGCGATGAATAGTGGTCGCACTCAGAAGGGCCGTCCTTCGCTGGGAAGCTGGTTGACCTATGCCTTAGGTGCGGAAACAGACGAACTGCCAGCTTATGTATCACTTACCGATCCTCAGGGACTCCCTGTGGAAGGTGTCTTAAACTGGTCCAACGGCTGGTTACCATCGTTGTTTCAAGGGACGGTCGTTCGTCCTGTCGAACCGAGAATCCTGAATCTCAATGCGCCTGAGAAGTTCACAGGATCTTCTCAGGAGAACTTCCTTTCATTGGTGAGACGATTAAACGAGAAGCATCGACAACAACGTGAACGTGAGCTGGAACTTGCAGCTCGTATGGCTAATTATGAATTAGCTTATAAGATGCAATCGGCTGCTCAGGAAGCACTCGATCTGAGTCAGGAAACACAAGCGACTCACGATATGTATGGAATCGGAGTGAAGGAAACCGAAGAATTTGGAAAGCGTTGTTTGATCGCTCGTCGGCTCGTAGAACGAGGTGTGCGGTTTGTGCAGCTGTTTACCAAGAACCAATATTGGGATCACCACGGAACGTTGCAAACTCGATTGCCGGCATCCTGCAAAAAGGTCGACATCCCAGCTGCTGCTTTGGTCAAAGATCTCAAGCAGCGTGGTCTGTTGGATTCGACGGTCGTGCATTGGGGCGGTGAAATGGGGCGTTTGCCAGTCATTCAAAATGACACAGGTGTTGCCAATTTCGGCCGGGATCACAATACATACGGTTTCAGTATGTGGGTTGCAGGTGGCGGTTTCAAAGCAGGTGGTACGTATGGCACGACGGATGAATTCGGCCATCGAGCTCAGGAAGATATAGTGAACCACTTCGACTATCACCGTACATTGTTACACCTGTTTGGGCTCGACGCCGAAACGTTAACCTATAAGCAAAACGGGCGGGAACAGACGTTGCTTGACGGCCAGCCGGGACGCATTGTCGAAGGTCTCTTAGCCTAGATCAATCCGGTGAAATCGGCGGTTGCTCAGTGGCGACGCTGTAATCCCGATCTTCCACCCGAGGATGCCCTAACGGACCGTACGTGCCAAACTCTTCGCACTGATCGTTCCCCAGAATAAACTCGACGTTGATCTGGCCCTCGGTAACCGTGCAGCGATGGTATCCAAATCGAGTATCATATTCCTCCCAGCGATCCGTCAGTTGAGCGGTATTACCGGCCGCCTGAGTCCGATAAATTCGTATCCCTTCAAGCTCCTGGACAGGACGCGCAGTGTGAACATGGCCACAGAAAAGAATATCAACCTGTGCCCGTGTCAGAAGTTCCCAAATCCGCTGACGGTGAGGTGGTGATATGGAAAAATACCAATTGTCGTATTCGTCTTCGTCCGTCAGATCCCAATCCGGTTCCTCCGGGTCTTCCATGAATAGCCAATAGTGCATGACAGCGACATGGTGTCGAGTTGACTCCAACTCGGGAAGAGACTCCAGAAACTCCCAAAACTGATCTTCCTGTTTCAATCCGGAGCCGGCAACGGCGGCATAAAAACCTGTAAACCGAACATCCCGATGTGTGAACGTCCAGTTGATATCACCGAAGTGTTCGGCGAATAGGTCGAGCCTTTCACTGGTCATATTGAGCTCCGGATCATGCCAGCCTAAACCCAGTGGATCCCACCGCTTCTTCTTTCCGTTAACGTGAGTATGTTTATTGCCGACGTCCATATTGCCGGGGATAACGTGAATGGGAAAGGGAATCGTTTTTAAGTCATCCGCTGCCTGCTCGATTTCAAAGCGATGCGTTTGCCCGTCCCGGGTAAGGTCTCCACCATGAAGGAGTAAGTCAGCTGGTTCCTTTTCGATTTGTGCTTTGATGGCTGCCCAACGCTGATTCACAGCGGGACGAAACCGATAAGAGCGAGGTGTACCCATGTGGCTGTCGTTGACATGCAGAAACGTCCATTGGTCCCGTGGGTTGTTCATATTTAGTGTGCCTAGATAAGGTATTGGCTGAACGTACGTGTTAATCGATGGGGGCATCAGGCCTTGTTCTGTATTCTAACACTTATGGATTCATTGAGCCTTCAACCTCCCCGGAGTAACGAAGACGTTATAGTGAAATAGTTGGCTGTCGCAAAACGTAAATCAACCGTTGGGTTGGCGAAGCGGCCTGGCTGAATTCCCTGAGCTGGAAGCGAATATGAAAATCAGAGTGATACTGGGACTGTTGATGTTACTAAGTACATCGGCATTGCAGGCCCGGCAACGTCCGAATGTGCTGGTAATTGTGGCGGATGACCTGGGATATAGCGATCTGGGATGTTATGGAGGCGAAATCAATACTCCACATCTTGATGCACTCGCTTTCAACGGTGTTCGTATGACGCAGATGTACAATATGGGACGCTGTTGTCCATCACGAGCAAGTATCCTGACAGGCCAATACCCTCATCGAGTTGGATTGGGGCACATGATAAAGGACATTGGCCACCCCGGTTATCGCGGATCCTTGTCGCAGGGTGCAGTGACGTCCGGCGAACTGTTACAAGCTGCAGGTTATCGCACGTTTCTTTCGGGGAAATGGCACTTAGGAACGCCCGATCCCACTCAGCATGGTTTCGAACAATCATACGGAACGGTTAAAAGTGGGCGTCACTATTTTAAACCGGAACAGTTGGATCGTTTCCCGGTAGGACAAGAGCCGATCGAATATAAACCTGGTACGTTTCACGCGACGGATGCCACGGTGGACCATGCTCTGGAATTTCTCGAAATGGGAAGAGAATCCAAAGATAAGCCCTGGTTTCTTTATCTGGCCTTCAACGCGCCTCACTTTCCATTACATGCCTGGCCGGAAGATATTGAGAAATACAAAGATCGATATCACGTCGGCTGGGATGTGATTCGGCAACAGCGACTGACTCGCATGAAAGCATTAGGTGTTGTCCAGCAGGACACTCAACTCTCCAAACGCGGCCTTTACTGGGATTGGGGTGAGATCGAGCCGCGGCGGAATCCAGCCTGGGATTCACTGCCTGCGGATCGGCGCGGTGATCTGGCTCGGCGGATGGCCATCTATGCGGCGATGGTGGATCAGATGGATCGTAATATTGGACGAGTGGTGGACGATCTAAAGAGTCACGGTGAATTCGAGAACACCTTGATCGTCTTCATTTCTGACAATGGAGCCTGTTACGAATGGGATCCGTTTGGATTTGATGTTTGGTCCAGTCGAAATAACAAACTACATTGGGGAGATCAGCTTGAATCGATGGGGAATGCGGAGAGCTATCATAGCATTGGGTCCGGGTGGTCGAATGCATCCAATACACCTTTTCGGCTTTATAAGCACTATAGTCACGAAGGTGGTATTTCGATGCCGGCAATTGTCCATTGGCCGGCTGGCAACCTTGCCAACGGAACGGTTATCAATACACCAACGCATATCATCGATCTCGTGCCCACCATGCTGGAAGTTTCTGAAAGTGAATATCCATCAACGTGGGAAAAAGCCAAAACGATTCCGCTGGCTGGTGAAAGTTTATTAGCAACCTGGCAGGGAAAGACAGTAGTGTCATCCCGAGCGTTATTCTTTGAGCATCAGGGTAGTCGGGCAGTTCGTGAGGGTAACTGGAAATTGGTGGCTACGCGTGGTGCGCCATGGGAACTTTATGATATTTCCAAAGACAGAATTGAATCACGTAATCTGGTGAAACGACATCCGAAGCTGGCTAAGACACTCGAAGCAAAATGGCACGATTGGGCACGTAGAAATCAGGTCACACCCTTTCCCAAAAATCTGGGTGCGGATTATTTACCCGAGCTTAAATAACTGGCAGGGATTTAGTCCTGCTTTCTCAAATCAGTTTTGCACTGAACCGCTGGAGGTATCTTTGCGGAAATTCAGTTTAGTGATTGTCTTTTTTACCGGTTGCAGATGGATTCCCTTGAGTCGCTCCTGATTCTTAGCGATGTCAAACCAGATCGCCTTCATCGCATCCACTCGCTGTGGATATTGGGAAGCTAAATCGTTCATCTCTGTGCGATCCTGATCCAGGTTGTACAATTCCCAGCGACCTTGCTTCGCAGAAACCAGTTTCCAGGGACCTTGTCGGAGGGCGCGGTCTGTTCTGAAGTGGAAGTACAGTGTTTCATGAGCTTCCCGTTGCTCGCCTGTAAAAATTGGTAGCAATGATTTCCCGACCAGCGGATCGATCATTCGATCATTTATTTGTTTTGGATAATTGGCATCTGCGATCTCCAAAAAGGTTGCCATAAAATCAACTAAATGGGCAGGTTGAGCTGTGATCGTCCCGGGTTGAGTCGTTAACCCGCGAGGCCAGTGAGCGATCATGGGTGAGCAAATTCCGCCTTCATGTTGGTTTTGTTTGTAGAGCCGGAAAGGCGTGTTGCCGGCATTGGCCCAACTGGCATCGTAAAGCCAATAGGATTCAGGGTCCCAGGGGTCCTTGAAGCGTCCGCGAGTTCGTTCAAAGGGGCAGGCACCGTTATCGCTGCAAAACAGAATCAGCGTGTTGTCAAATTCGCCTGTGTCCTGGAGGTGCTGGACGACCCGACCAATGTTTTGATCCAGCAGGTCAACCATCGCTGCAAAAACGGCCATCCGGTTGGCTTCCCACTGGCGATCTTCATCAGAAAGCGATTTCCAGGCGGGGACGTGATCTGATCGAGTGCTGAGTTTTGTGTCTTTAGGGAAGAGTCCGAGTTCCAATTGCTTAGCGAAACGGGTTTTTCTTAGTTTATCCCAGCCGCCGTCATAGTTTCCCAAATGACGTTTTACGTCTGCTTCCGGAGCCTGTAAGGGGTAGTGAGGCGCATTAAAGGGGAGGTACATCAGAAAAGGTTTCTCTGATGCGAGCCCTTCGTCGATAAATTCGATGGCATAATCGGCAATCGCATGGGTTGTGTAGAACGGACGGCCATTGAGAGTTTTAGGAACATGATACGGTTTACCGTTGTAACGAAATGTATCGTCACCGGTGAAGAAATTAGTTGCTCCGGAGAGGTGTCCCCAATAACGATCGAATCCAAAGTCGGTGGGTTGTTTACTCAGATGCCACTTACCAGACATGGCTGTGAAATATCCAGCCTGTTTCAAAACTTCCGCAATCGTTGCTCCGCGACTGAGCGATTCGCTACCGGCCTGGTCGCAATAGAGCCCCGTCAGTAGTGAAACTCGGGAACTGTGACACTTGGATGTGTTGTAAAACTGAGTGAATCGCAGGCCATTGTTCGCTAAGGCATCCAGATTGGGAGTCGGGATCTCCGAGCCGTAACACCCGATGTCAGAGAATCCCAAATCATCGGCCATGATTAAAACAATATTGGGACGATCATCTGCCTGGATTGAGAAAGTGACCGTTAGCAGTAAGAAAACAGAGAAGGTTGCTCGAAGCATCATTAAATCTCAATCAAGATAGGATGGGAGTTTGGTGGACTCATTATAAACGGAATGGTTGCCCTCGCTAGCTTGCAATATATACACTCGCGTTGGGCAGGATGGGGCACAGGCAGGATGATATAATCGACGATACTATGCGACGTTTCCTTTTTCTCATCACTGTATTTTTGATCAGCGGCTTACGACCTTCGCTGATTATTGCACAGGAACTTCCTGTGCCGGGGATCGGTTTGCTTATTTCGCCCGGGCAAATCATGGAAGTTCGGGAGAAAATCCAATCGGAACCATGGAAGTCCATGTACGTCGGAATTAAATCCAGAGCTGACGAGTTAGTCGCTCAATGGCCGGATGCCAGGTTGCAGATGGATGAACGACTTGAGTCCATCCTGGATTTGACGATTGAATTTGACGCGGTGACTGAGGATCCGGCAACGAGAGAGATGGCCAGTCTACTGGCCGGGCATATGCAAACTCGGATGACCTCGGCCGCCTTTGTCTATCTGATCAGTGGCGAGCGAAAATATGCAGAGGTTGCGTGGGATGTGTTTACGACCGCGGGACGAGCGAATCGCTGGGGTTGGTTCACCTGGAGTGGCGCTTCGATGCCCCAAATTCATGCCGGAATGTTTGCACGTAACGCCTCGTTTACCGTCGACTTTATCTGGCAGGCATTGACAGAGGCTCAACGCCAAAGAGCTCGGGATATTATTGCCGAGAAGGTCGTGGAACCTTATTTTCGATTGGTGCTGCACACACCCGCCATGGGTTTGCATCACTTGAGAAGCAAGAACCAGGGGAACAATGTCTTCGCTGGCGCCATGATTGGATGTCTGGTACTTGGTGACCAATATCCTGATTCCCGTCGCTGGCTTTCGAGTTTTTTACAGACCTATCATTGGTTGATTACGCACGATATTGGCTGGGCGGGACAGGGGCTTGAAGCCGGAATGCCGGGTTACTGGAGTGTCTCGATGCAAAATCTCTATACCGCGGCAGTCTGCTTAAACAATACACGCGGGATCGATTTAAGAAACCATCCCGGGATTGAACAGGCAACATTTTATCCCGTGATGCATGAATCAACCGTGCCTCCGGTCGGCATGTTCGATGCACCCATCGATCCGAAGTATCAGGGGATAGCCGGAGTGATTTCGGGTAAGCCGATCGAGTTGCCCGGAACCGCATCCGGAAGTGCCTGGTGGTTCGATTTTGCTTATCGGAACCCCAAATCTGCGGCTGCTTATTTCATCAATCAGTCGATGGTGAAAGTGAATGAGAAAAAAGAATATTCATTCGCAGCCCATGACGCGCATCAATCAGGGCATGCAGAAATCATTAAGCTGCTTTGGACCCGACCGGAAGTGTACCAACCTGCGGTGGCAAAACCGCTGGAGTTGTTCAAGACGACTGATCGGATGAGTATGATTCGCAGTGGATATGGGATGGGGCATACCTATATGTATGTCAATGGAGACATCTTTTTATCGTCGCTGGGTGAAATCCTCGGAACCTCTTCAGGAATGTCCTGGCATTATAAATGGCATGGATATCAGGCTGCCGAATCCGGAGTGGTGACCGAGGGCGAAGCGTTGGCGCCTTCCATGAAAGTTACCAGCAGTTGGGACGGCGATAAGTTGTCCATTATCCACTCAGCCGTAGCCAAGAGTAATATCCAGTACTACAAACCCGCTGGGCATGATCGCTTGCCTGAACATTATCTGCGAAAAGATCGTGACATTGTTTATGTGAAAGACACACCAGGCAGAGATTACTTTATTTTTATAGATCACGTTGTCACGGAAGAGCCCCGATATCATGGCTGGCAATGGCAGACTTGGAATCATGTCTTTGGAAATGAAAGTACGAATACCGCAGACTATCAACAAGTAAATGATCGGTATATAAGGCTCAAGCGTCCCAATGCTGACTTGGGTATCCAGTTCTTAGTTCCCGAGCAGGTTGAATTTGAAATTGAGAGTGCCCCCGGCCAACCCAAAGTGGCCTATATGTATGATCATAATTTACTCACGCTGCGAGCGATGGCAGGGGCGTATCAGTCAACCGACCAGAAAACGGTCAGGATTGAACCGAAGCAATGGAGCGGCACAGGCATGCTTGTTTTCCCCAGTGATGCCGCCGCTGAATCGGACGTGCCAGCGACGGCGTATTCTCTTCGTGGCAAAGAGGCCTTAGTTCGGGAGCAGGGTGTCAGTCTTAATCGTTTTCAGGTGCCTGTTAAACTTGAAGCAGGACAGCGTTACAGAATGCGAGTGGACTATCGAAAAAGCGATCTATCCGTCTATGAGAATCTTGCCTGGAAGATTCCATTGACGTTGCTGGCTGCCGATGGAAAGGTGATTGCCAGGTGTAGTGACGTTTATAGCACTCCGGATCCGCTAAGCCTGCGAGACAATCGATCGATGACCGGGACGACAAGTTGGCAACCGACAGATTATGTTCACTTTTCAGTCCCTGCAGGTCAGGACGTCGCAGAAATTCACGGAGAATTACTTGCTGCCGAGTATTCACATCCACCTCATCAGATTCATGAAGATTCGGTCTTGCAGTTAGGAGACATCACGATTGAACCGCTTGGTACACTTCCTAAAACCAAAGCACAGACCTTTGTGACAGTATTAAATCCATTAGCCAAGCAGGATGAATTTCAGCTTGCCGAGGTACAACAAATTGGTGAAACCAGTGTGATTAAAATTCCCCGGGGTGAATTCGAAGCTGATTGGATCGTGATTGATGCGTTGCAGCCGGTTACGTTTCAATGGGGAACGGTTGCGGCTGAATTTGCCTGGTTTCGTATCACCGATGACGAGAATATTGAACAGATCTATATGCGAAAAGCGGCGTATCTGGCTTTAGATGGTCAGGAGATTTTTAAGAATTCAGGACCACTCGATTTGGCATTGATCATGAACAGTGTCGGACAGATATCGCAAGTTCGCGCTTCAGTCCAGGGCGCATCGGAGCTTACGATGTTTGGGAAAACATATCCCTTAGGCAATGGTGTGCAGATTGCAGATAACCGATTGAGATTTCAGACGGATCCTACAGCAGAAACGCTGGAACGCAATTCGATCCTTAGTCAGCAGGCACTGCTGGCCGGACTGGCCCCGATTCTTGAAGAGCAACTTGCTCAGCGAGACGAATCACTAGAGAGGAATCTAGCTCGGGAAGCCAGAGTGACCGCTTCGGCCAGTCGGGCGATTCGGTTTTCGCCCTATTTAACGATTGATAACAATACGTCTGAATATCCAACGGATGGAAAACTGGATTACACTCAGGAGCCCATCGAAACGGCATCGCTGGGTGGCTATGGTCAGGATCGACATCCTCTGGTGAGTGATGAGATGGCCACATTTCCGTTTTACGTGCCACCGACGTACTGGCTGTTGCCTTATCAACAGACCGGCTGGATAGAGTATGAATGGAAACAAGATCAACAGATTTCAGAAGTACGAGTACTTAATACTTCCAATGCAGGACTCAACGACTATGCCACGATGAAGTATCGAATTGAATTACGTGATGCGGATGACCAGGTCCTTGCCAGCACTCGCCAGCAGTTTGGAAAGGTGTTTGATCGTCCCTTTCAAGCCGCTTTCAAATATCCTCAGCATTTCGGAAAGTATAGCGATACATTTCAGGGAATGCTTGAACCGGGAATTGCTGTACCGTTTGGCGATGGTTGGCAAACGACTAAGTTTAAGCCGACGGTAGTACGCAAAGTCAGAATTTTCATTGAATCCTATTGGGGACTAGGCGGGGGCCTGAACGAAGTGCAGATCTACCCTTAGGGCCAAACGAGAGCATTTAACGAGGGTCGAGTAGATATCCCAGGAGATCCCGAATTTCATCTTCGGTGAGAGAATTCAGTAAACCGGTCGGCATCAGTGAAGTCTTAGATGGCACAATGTCGTCAATGTCTTTTTCCAAAATGGAACTTCGGGCAAATGGTCGAAAGGGATCAGTGCGTACGGAATACGTTCCCTTAGAGAGATTGACAATTTGACCTGTCACTTGCCGGCCGTCCTGCAAGATGAAAATGGTTGCCTGATACTGATCAGAGATTACCTTGTCCGGATTGACGATGTGTTCCAATACAGCGGCGGGGGTGTAGCGTCCTGCTAGCCCGTTTAGATTGGGACCGAGAACACCTCCGGAATTTCCCAGACGGTGACAGTTGTCGCAACGAACTGCCCGAAAGGCCGCCTTACCTCTGCTGGCATCCGCAGTGGCCAGAGTTTTTGGCTGAGTCAGTGGTAACAGGTCAGCCAACGACCAATTCTGAACAACCGGGCGGGCAGGGCGTTGGTCGTCGACTTCCGGTAGTCCAAGGGTGCGAATGAGGTTTTGGAAATGCTCACTTTGAGCTCGATATTTACGATGGGCGACGGCTCTTAGCTCATAGGGGTCAATGGCGTCGGTGAGTTGTTTCTTTTGTGCTTCTGAAAAGTCGTGAAAGCCTTCATCCATAAGAATGGAGAGAAAGTGTAATTGAGTCATCAGAGATTCAGCATTGGAAATAGATGCTAACACACGGTCAGCATAGTCGTCGGGTTGAAATTGGCTCAGGATGGATCCCAATTCTTTGTTGACATTGTTGTCGGTCGCAGGAAAACGTTGATCCAGATAGGTCAGTAAATGTTCTCGTTCAGAACCATCGGGAATTCCCATACGCTGCAGCAAAATAGAGAATATTCGAAGTGAACTGAGTTTCTGTTGTGTTTCCAGAGATTCCCACTTCAACCCCGTGAGTAGATCGATGATTTGTTGTCGGTAGTCTGAGGGTGCATGCCGGGATGCTGCCACAAGGCCTTCCAGCAAGGCCGTTGGTTCCTTTTCAGCCATGACATTGCTTAGCCAGCGGGAATATGGTTGATGCTCCATTGCCAGACGGGCGGCATAACGAAGCGTGCGATCCTGAGACCGTAAAGCATCAGCAAATAAACCATAGGGCGCAGGCACATCATTCGTATGTAAAGCAGAGTAGACTCGCCGGACTTTACTCTCCTGAGTGGCTTGCGAGTTTGAACGCGCGGAAATGGAAGTCTCGTGGAAGATACGGTAAAGGTGTGACTTATTCCCGCGGCCACCCGTGGCGAAGTAGAGAGCGCCATCGCGGCCGACAACGATATCGGTGACAGCCAATGGAGTACCGCTGGCAAAAAACTCCCAATCTCCCTTGAAGGTGGCTCCCCGGGGAGTCAGATGAACAGCGTAGATCCGCCCATAACTCCAGTCACAGGCATACAATGCCCGTTGATACTTTTCAGGGAAATGCGTTTGGCTACCAAAAACGACACCTGTCGGAGATCCCGGACCAATTTCGACAGTCGGAGGTAACGTATCCGGATAGTAAGGCATTAAATTCTGAGGACTTTGTCGCCAGCCGTAGTCAGCGCCACTGAGAAGATGATACACATTGGCTGGACGGTACCAGGGAAGTCCCATATAGCCTTCGTTGTCAGAATCAAAGGTGAACAACTCTCCGGTACTGTTAAAGGCAATATCATAAGCATTTCTCAGGCCCTGGCAGAACATTTCTCGTTGGGTACCGTCAGGAGAAAAACGCATGACCCAACCCTGACGAGACGGAGTCTTGAAACTATCGGATGCCTGAGCCACTGGAATGTGATCCCTGTTGATGTCGTCGGGAGTCCCTGTCCCGTTGCCTGCAATCAAATAGATCCACTTCCCAGCTGGACCGACGACCAAACCATGCCCGCCGTGCTCCCCTCGCCCGGGAATCGGGAGGATCAATTCGGGCTCGGTAAATCCACCTTTGCCATCACTGTCTTTCATTCTGTAAACGCCACTTTCACCTGTACCATCTGCCTTGACTAAGTAAAGATGCTCAAAGGCGTAAAGCAAACCATGTCCTCCACCGATTTCAAGGGGCACATTGTGGACACTTGTCACAGGATGCTTTTGCCGCAATTCCCCCGGAATAATTCGAAACAGTCTATCGTTTTGACTGCTGGCCAGAATATGACCCTGGGCATCCACCGTCAGACTAATAATCGAAGCCTGTTCTGCTTCAAACGATGCCACAACTTCTGCCTTAAATCCGGGAAGCAAACTTAAGTTGGTTGCGGGGACAACAATATTCTTAGAGGCCAGTGCCGTCGGGCGGATACTTAGAACGAACAGGAGCAGAGTGATTGTGAGCAATCTGTTTATCATGTTTGACCTATCGTGCGTCGATGCAGATTAATTCTTTCAGTGTTCGCGCGTAGAGTCGCCCTTGTGAATAAGCCAGCCCGGACAATGTCCAGGTTTGTCCTGCCGGTCCCAGATCACTAATGGAAACCAGAGCCTCCTGATTTAATTGGGAGGCGTTCCATTTGAGAACGTAAACCGACCCGACCATGGTGGTGAAGTAGATATGGTCTCCAATGACCGTTGGACAGGTGGCGGATACGTGTCCCCAGCCACTGCCGGCGTTTCTTTTATCCTGAGTGGCTAGAAAACCCTGAGCATTACGCATGTCGTTGGGGATTGTTTTATTCAGTAGGAACTCATCACGTTTGTTTTTGGATTGGCGGATGACCTGTAGTGGAACCTGAAGATATTCGACGGCAGCGGTTTTTAAATGGATCCGTCCGATAAACCCCGGTTTGTGAGAAAGGAAATAATGATAATCGCCGACAACCAGATTGGTTTGATACGTGATCGCTTTTTTGGCAGCGGGAAACGTCTGATCGGATTCAGTTCTGTAATTTGGGAATCCAGTCGTGATGGTCACATTTTCAATGATGGAACTCCGGGAAATTTGCTCGCCTGTTTCCGGATCGAGTGTGATGTGATCGTGTCCTACAAATCCATAAACGCCCTTTTGATTCCAGGAGACGTTTTGTGCGGAAGGATATCCGTTGATTCCAGCATCCCAATCTGTTGAACCATCGATTGCGTTGACACGTGAGATTCCAAACGGTTCTTCGGGTGGTTTGTGTCCTCCCCCTCGTCCAGTCATGATTACAGGTTTGGATTGATAGAATCCAAAGGTAGAAGCAGCATGGATACCGGTTCCGGTTTGAGCTACCCATGTCGTTTTGCCTGTTGCCAACTCGAAGGCGTGTAAGTGTGTCCAATACTGTCGGTCTCGCCCCAGTGGATGAGAACCTGCCTTGGTCGTTGCCGATATCGGGAGTCCCTCTTTGACAGTCTTGACGACAACCAGTTGTTGATTGAATAGAAACGGCTGGTGTTGGCGTGAATGATGACGACCAAATGGCGTCCAGGCATACGTCCATTTCTGATTACCGTCATGATCGAATACCGAAATCCGCCCGCCAACATTGATAAAGGCGACCCATTTGTCATTGGCCACTGCGGCGGCTGCCGTATTGTCACTGAACAAACTGGAGAGATCGGTTTTCCGGGCAGCCGGTAGTTCGCGTCGCCAGAGTTCTTTCCCTGTGTTGGCATCGAAGCAGAGTCCGACTGTCAGCGAACTCATTTCCGTATCGTTGGAGAGCGGTTCGTGACACATTACAAAGACCCGGTCTTTCATCACGACAGGCGTGCTTTGTCCTGTATTCGGCAGTGGGGTGCGCCAGCGAATATTGGTCCCTCGAGCACCACTGAATTGCGTCGGAGCCTTTCCGGGAGCGACATAATTGAAAGTAGGGCCGGCAGCCTGTGGCCAATCGGCATGCGCAAATTGGGAAGCAATACAGAGTGAAACAACGCTCAGGAAAAATCTAATGATCGTGGTGTTCATGCATATACATCTCATGATTCTTATCACCTTTGGCCATGACGTAGGCAATCAGATCTAGAATCTCTTCGCGGGATAACTTATTCAACAGGCCCTTAGGCATCAGTGAGACATCCGCCTTTTTCTGAGCGTCGATATCGTCTTTGGCAATGACGGTCGCTTTATCTTTAGCTAATGGATCCACCACGACATGGATTTCGTCGGGAGTTTCTTTGATGACCATGCCGGTAATCTGTTTGCCTGATACCAGTAGGTATGAATAAGATTGGTACTTTTCGGTAATCTTCTTCGAAGGCTCGACGATGGATTCAAGCACGTGCAACGTATTGAATACTTTAGCGTCCAGCTTTGCCAGATCCGGTCCGAATTCCCGTCCCTGATCTCCCAGTTTATGGCAGGATGCACAACTGGCGACCTTGAATAACTCCCGTCCTACCTCGTAGTTACGTCCCATGGGTAATGGATTCACATCGGCAAGTAGTTCTTCCAAATTCCATTCACGACCACGGCTACTCAGCTTGAGTAATTCGTCCTTGAATTCGAGTTGGTTATCAGCAAGATAGGTTTCCGGATCCAGATTATACTTTTCAACATCAGCTACGACGTACAAGGCTCCATACATGCGTCTCCAGTGGCCCGGATAGGTGCAAACGTACGGGTAAATCCCCGGTTCAGTTGGGGCATCAAAGATCAAGGCTTCAACCTGATTGCTTTGCAATAACTTACTGCTAAGCAATACTTTATCGCTTTGAGGAACATAGTGTCGCTCGATAGCATCCGGATCTCGGCCTGTTGACTCGGCCAGTTCACCAATTTCCTGCATCGCTCCGGGGACCGTAATGACAAAGTTGTGTGGCATGCTGTCGGTATTAGAAAATCGGAACTCCACGGTTCTGCCAACTTCAATAGCGATCTGTTCTTTGTCGTAAATCATTCGATGGGGGACTGTGCCAATCGCGATCACTCGGACATCCAGATTCTCCAGTCGGTTTTCGACAGCTTTTCGCTCGGTTTCCGGTAGTTTAGCAGCCACAGTTTTCGTGAGATTAATCGCTTCCAGCGCCGCATCACTCGTCCGGTAGGCCGCAGGTAATTCGGTGAGGTAGGCCACCAGATTGTCGGCCAGCGGCTGCAATTGTGGTGCGGGCCATTTATCGGCTGGAATACGGCTGAGAGCATGGATCGACGAAGTCCGTTGGCGTCCTGCTTTCAGTAACGCAATCAAGGCATCAAATTTCTCCACTTCATGTCCGGGGATCGCTGCCAGTGAATGAATGGCAAAGTCATGGATGGTTTCACCGGATGAAACAGTGAGTCGGTTTTTAGGAACATCCTGTTTTTGGACACCAGGTCCGGCCCATTGAAATCTGAGCGCGTCTCCTCCACCGTTGTCGAAATACGTGACATCCAGTTTGTGGCTGCCGGCTGCCAGATCGATTTCGCCAGCCTGTTCAGTCGGTCCCTGTAAACGGTCATTGTTAATCAGCAGGGTATCATTGACGTACACGCGGGACCCGTCATCGGATGTAATAAAGAACGTGTATTTACCGGGCCTTTCAATCTGAATGAAACCGCTAAACTTCAAAGCAAAGTTATCAGAGGCTTTCCGCTGAGGTACGTCCATACCGACGTGATCGGCAATGCCGCTTTCTTTGGCAGTTAATTTCAACAGGTTATTGATGTCAACGTTTCCAATCGCCGGTTGATAGAAGTCGACATGGATTCCCGGTTGTGCCAGAGAGGCACTGCCGGATTCGGCTTCAAGTTGCGTCGGCAAGCTTGAGACCAAAGGTAGAACTTTGGAGTACAGATTGCTGCGGATGTCCTCATTCTGAATCGCTGGTATGGCCGAGAGAAAATCACGAAGCTGTTCTTTACTGCGAGTTGCCGCCAGATAGGCATCATCGCCCCTGCCGTCTGACGCAATCCAGGCAGCGAACGCGAATTTGCGAGTTTCATTTGCTTTACCGTTTACCGCCAGTGCTTCGATCGTCTCGGCGTGTGGAGCAAGTTGCGTTGCTGGTTGTAAAGTTAACAGTGTTCCCAGTCCTGCTATTCCAATCTGACTTTCGGCATCGCGTGCGGCAAGCAGTTCGACAATGAGTGCTGCCGGATCGGTTTTTTGTAACTTCGACAAACCACTAATGGCGACAGACAGTTGTTCGGCGTTGGCATTTTCCCGAGAAAGTATTGCCAGATAGACAGCTTCAGTGGGATCGAGTTTCATGAGGTCAGCGATGCTGGCATTACGAAGGACATAGAGTTGCGCTGCTTTGGAAAGCGGCTGATTGTTGGCAATCGCATCATTGACAATGGCGTCCACATTGAGGCTCTTGGTGGCATAGTTAATCACTGTGGTTAATTCGGCATCGGTTGGTCTGACTGCAACCTCGAAGACCGCTTCAGCCGCGGCCAGTCCCTGAAGTTCAACTGCGGCTTTGGCAACTTCAGCTCGTACTAAAGCGGATTCATCCTGAGCGGCAGTACGCAGTAAATCTTCCCAGCCTTCGACTTTGCCGGACCAGTGCCCCAATGTGCGTATGGCGGCAGCTCGATGACGCCCATCCTCAGCCTCGAAGACTCGTTTAAGTAATTCCAGATTAGCAACACGTTGCTCCTCGAATACCCATAAGCACTCAAGCAGAGCCTGAGCCTGTACGGCATCTGTCGGGTCAAGCGACTGGGACCATTGAGAGACGGTTTTGAGAGTCGCTTTGGTTTCGCGACCACTCAGTTCTAAGCGGGCTCGATAACGGATACCGTTATCAGGTAAAAGAAACGACTTTAAAATGTCAGCAACCGGTGCGCCAATCATCTGCGGATGTTTTACCAATGGACGCCCTTGATACGTTACTCGATAGATACGACCGTGTTGAGCATCACGGTTTGGGTCACGCATATTGTGTTGCATATGACCAATTAAGGCGTTGCTCCAATCCGAAACATAAATAGCTCCGTCCCCACCGATCTCGATGTCAGAAGGACGGAATGTCGGATCCGATGAATAGAGAATGGGTTCAATCTCTTCGGCCGTAATGTCGGCGCCGTTGTAGCTTACTTCGTGTTGCAGCACACCCTGAAAACCAATCACATTACAGATCAGAAAGTTGCCGTTATTCGCTTCAGGGAAATGACTACTCGAAAGAATACCGGTCGCCGCCACCGGACGTACTCGTTTCTTAAACCATTGCTTGTTACCGTTTCCTTTACCAATATTTACGTAACTCCCTGTGCCGCCCGTTCCATCATTGGCAAACTGGAATCCCCACTGATCAAAAACGTCACCGTGCGGATTAGGGCCAATCGGGAAGACGAATTCCATTTCGAAGGTACGAGGGTCAAAGCGGTAGACGCCCGATGCGGTCGAGCGATACGTCTGTGTCGGCGTCTCCATGTTAGCGACATTAAAGATCCCCCGACTCCAATAGAGTCCTCCGTCGGGGCCGATCACAAAGGCGTTGGCACTGTGGTGCGTGTCGGCACTCGAAACCCCCTGTAGCATTCGCACTTTTTTGTCAGCTACCATATCGCCGTCAGTATCTTTGAGAAACCAGATTTCCGGCGGAGCTGCAACAAGCATGCCTCCTCCCCAAAACTCAATTCCTGTGATGCTGTTGAGCTTGTCGGCGAAGACAATGCATTCATCGGCCAGACCGTCCAGATCTTTGTCCGGGAAAGCCAGGATGCGGTCCGTGCGAGGTTGGGTTGGATTCCAGTGAGGATAAGACGGCCAGACAGATGCATAGAGGACGCCATTGGGATCCACACACATTTGCACAGGGTTTACCAATTCCGGAAATCGCTCCTCAGACGCGAAGAGGTTGACCTGCATCCCCTTGGCAATCGTCATTTTATTAATCGCATCAGCTCCCTTGAGGTAGGGATGGGAACCACCATCGAGTGACCCGGGTTTGTTCGTGCGTACCTCTAACTCATCGGGTAGATTGTCATCTTTGACTTGAAAGTCATTTCCATTGGCATAGGCCCAGACGAGTTCATCCCGGTTGGCAGTCATCACGTCAAAGATTTCCATTTCCCGTTTCATGACATCGGCATTGGACTGACCAAACCAATTGAGTGTGGATCGACCACCGTAGACGTTGTAGCCATCCACAACACGATAACGACTGAACCAGTAGTAATTTCGTTCCAGTACAGCCTCGCGAATACGTTCGATTTCTTGGCGCTTACCTGCCCGACTGGCATCCACCCCGAAGAGTTGTTCGACGATGACCTGAGCAATGGCGTCCGCTCCGTGATCGAGCAGATGGACTCCGTTAAGAGTCAGTGGTTTGGAAGAGGCTTCATACAGCGATAACGAAGGAGTATAGATATCAACAAACTGGACGTTTTGTTGATCGCACACTTCGGACATTGCCGACGTGATCGCCTTTAGATTTGGGTTGTTTTTACTTCCATCAGGTAAGTTTGGATTCTGTAGATCTTCATGGGCGATCGGTGAAAAGATGACAATCGTGGGAGTCGATTCACCGTTGTATCGTTGCTGTTTCATGCCTTCGACCATCGTCGCTAAATTCTGTTTGAAGGTGCCGACATGCTCGGGACCACGTAATGCTTCGTTAAAACCAAAGAAGCAAAAGACGACGTCTGCCCGGACTTTGGTAAGCCATTGATCGGCGGATCCGAAATTGTTCGAACGCGGTCTGGTGTTTACCTCATCACCGGTAAAGCCGAGATGACGAAAGGAAAGTTTGTGTTTAGGATGGAACGCCTGAATGTATGACTCCAACCATCCCTGATGTTGCATGCGGTCAGCCAGGTTATTGCCAATCACTGCAATTCGACCATTTTCAGGGAGAGTCAGTGTCTGGGATTTTGCCTCGACCGTCACGAAAAAGATGAGCAAAAAGAGCGAAATCATCGGGGATGCGAAGCGACGCATAGTGTAATCCTCGTAAGTAGGCGAATTTCCAGATGAGCTGTATCGTTGAGTGTATCATGTAACAAACCAACATGTTAGTTTTTGCAGGACTCTCGAACTGATGACAACGATTCGACTTCATAGGCTGGCTCTCACTTTGATCCTGACGATTTTAGCGATGCCTCTTCAGGCTCAGGATGCCTCCGGAGTCAAACCAAATATCCTGATTTTGTTGGGGGATAACTGGGCTGCACCTCACGCTTCGATTCTGGGTGATGCTTCGGTGAATACACCGACCTTCGATCAAATCGCTAAGAACGGAGTGTTGTTTACAAATGCTTTTTGTCAGGTCCCGTCCTGTTCGCCCTCCCGGGCAGTGCTACTTACAGGAAAGTACGCGCATCAACTTGAGGATGCAGCTAATCTGTGGGGGCATTTTCCGGACGAACTCTGGACGTTTCCGCTGGCGTTACAACGAAGCAAAGACGCCTATCAAGTCGGTTACATGATCAAAGGTTGGGGGCCGGGATATTATTTAGGCGAGCGTCATACCAAAGCGAATCCCAATCCTGCCGGAGTGAAATCCGAATCTTTTGAAGCCTTCTTGAGTTCTGTGGGAGAAAAGCCGTTTTGTTTCTGGTTTGGTTCCCACGATCCCCATCGACCCTGGAAAGCTGACGAGGCGTATTATCAGGGACTCGATGAAATCCAAGTTGAAGTGCCGGGCTATCTGCCAGATCATCCTACCGTGCGACAGGAAATCGTAGACTACTATGCCGAAGTGCAAAAGTTTGATGACGAATGCGGAAAGATTATCGAGTCATTAAAACGAGCCGGGAAATATGAAAATACGATTATTCTGATGCTTGGTGACAATGGCTGGCAGATGCCGCGTGGTTTGGCAAATGTCTATGACTGGGGAACACATGTGCCGCTGGCAATCCAGTGGCCCGGGCGACTTAAAACGGATATGCAGTCAGAGACCTTTGTCAGCTTTGAAGATATCGGACCAACCCTGTTTGACTTAATGGGAATAAAAGACCGGAACATGACAGGTTCAAGCTTTGCCGGAGTACTAACCGGTGAGACGCAAAGTCATCGAGATCATGTTTTTCTGGAACGTGAACGTCATGCTAATGTAAGAGCTGATGATGCGACGTATCCTTGCCGAGCGATACGTACGCAGGACTATTTATGGATCTGGAATATTCGTCCTGAATTACACCCGGCAGGGGATCCCGTAACGCATTGGGCAGTGGGACCCTTTGGAGATATCGATAACTCGCTCACGAAAGCTCTACTGCTGGATGCCGACGGTGAATCCCCATTGGCTAAATGGAAAGAGCTTGCAGTTGGCAAACGTCCTGAATTCGAACTCTATGATCTCCGTACAGATCCCTGGCAGATTGAGAATGTTGCCGGGCACTCGGCCTATTCCAGTGTACATCGTCAATTGAAATCGGCGGTCATGCGGTGGATGCGTAAGACCGATGACCCGCGAGCGTCAGAATTGAAGACTCAAGTATTTGACGATTACGAGTACTTCGGTGGTCCCGCGAAAAAGAAGTGACAGCTTGTTACGGCTGAATCGACTCGAAAATCTTTTCCAGATGGGGTTTGAGAAATAGTTTGGCGCCGGATTTAGACAAGTGATTGTCGTCGACGTAATACAACGTGTTATTTTCCATATATCTGGCATGTCCGTCGGCAGTGAAAAATGCCGGGGCTGGGTCAAATACGGTGACGTTGGGTAGATCGATGTTTCTGAGGATGGCTCTCACGGATTGTTGCCGGTTTGTATGTTCTTCCAGTGAGACTCCCCGAGGAATAGCCTCTTCACGTTGAATCGAAATCACCGATTCGTAAATTGGATCATGATGCTGTAACGGCACTTGCTCCATGATCCATACTTTAATTCCCCAATCGCCTAGCTGCTCAAGCGTTTGATGTATGTTAGTCTTGAACACCTGACGGCTAGCATGCGGGCCGTACTCATTCGTGTTGTCATCGGTGATCAGATATTTCCTCAGACCGGTAGCATTTCCTTCGATGTTGTCAGACCACCGGGCCGCCATAATGACATGAGTTATGTCATGGCGCTGAATGAAATTCATTACGCCATTATTCCAAATCATAGTGTTCTCTCGATCGAACACTCGATAGGACCTGAACATCGGTACTGTACCGCCGCGAGCCGCTACGAAACCAGTCAGTTGGTGGCGTTTTGCTAATTCATGACATAGTTCGGCGACGACAAGCGAATGACTGTCTCCCCAAACCAGAATTTTGGGACGGTCGGCAATTGGCTGGGAAATCCCAATCGGTGGCAATCGGTCATATTCCGGATCCCAGATGGAATCCTTTATGTAGTGGATCGGAGCTTCTGCAGTAGCCAGGAGCTCTGTGATTTGGCTATTCCATCGTTTGGGAAGTCCATCGTTTTCTGAAATTCCTGCTCCTGTTCCCATAATCATCAAGGAAAACGAAGTGGAAGCAAGAACCAAACGTTTTTGGGAAGGTAATAAACGACGTAGTCGAAAGGGATTTTCTATTAAGTGGTACGAAGCGATGCCAGCGATGAGGCTGAGCGTGATCCCCAGAAGGCTGGTTTGCAGATCTAATTCCAAATGATTTGTGTAGCGAAGGTAGACAATGATCGGCCAATGCCAAAGGTAGAGCGAATAGGAAATCTTTCCCATGTAAGTCAGCGCTGGCATAGAGAGGAAACGGGAAACGGACGTCCGGGAGTTTCCATTTTTATTGAAGTAGAGTAGGGCAGCGGTTGCCAGACAAGGCCATAACGCTGCCAATCCGGGAAAGTCCATCTGCTGGTTGTAGAGAAAGAAGAAAGCAACGATTGCAGTGATCGCAGTGAGCGATCCAATTTCTGCGGTTTTGCGAAGAGTCTTTTTAAGCTCGGGGATGAACAGGATGATTGCACCAAGCAGCATTTCCCAGGCTCGTGTTGGCAAGATGAAAAATGCCTCGGTGGGATAGGTATGAACAGCCCAAAGATTGACAGCCATGGAAACAGCCGCCAGACTGCAAATGATGATACAAAGTCGCTTTCTGGAGACATTGCGGCAGAGAATCAGGATTAGGGGGAAGACGAGATAAAACTGTTCCTCAACTGCCAGCGACCAGGTGTGAAGCAATGGTACTAATTCAGCAGGGCCAGCAAAATAGTCCATCGAGTTGGCAAAGTAATGATTGGACACCAATGCCATTTGGGCGATGGCGGATTCGGCCAGTTTGTCATAATCCCCCGGAATTAACAGCCAGTAGCCTGTGACGAGCGTCACGGTGGTCATGAGCAATGCAGCTGGCATCAATCGACGGATTCGGCGCCCCAGAAAAACTCGCATCGAGAAGCGATCTTCCGACTGGGCTTTTAAGATCAAACTGGTGATTAGGAACCCAGAGATGACAAAGAAGATGTCAACTCCGATAAACCCACCACTGAAACTGAGTCCGGCATGAAACAGCAACACACCGATTACGGCAACAGCACGTAGTCCATCGATATCTGCTCTGTATTTCAGCTTTTCCATCACTCTGTCGACTGAAACCGAATTCTGTCTTTGAATACCAACGCTATCAGAACTCCAACTGATCCTGAAGCATGCTGGCCATCCTAGTATGAATCAATCCAGTAATTCAATACGAATCAAAGTGGCGATTCAGTAATCGATAGCTCTAGCAAGTAAAGAATTAAAACGGTTACAGAGATTTGGGAAAGCAGATAAGCAGCCCCGTGGAATTAGCGGGGTTTGTTGGGACGTTGATTTTCAACATCATGGAAATACCAGGTCGCCTCCTGCTCAAGCTCCTGCTTGAACTCAACCCATTGACAATATTCATGCCACTGACGATTCCAGAAAACTAATGCATCCTGAGGGATTTCATTGATTACAACTTCGCTCATTGTAAAACTCCTTTTTACAACTAAACCAAAAACGTATTGAGGTAACAGTAAAAGCTAATCCAGTAAAAGCTATACGGCTGGAAGCTAGTTAGCCTTGTATTTTGAACAATCAAAACTGTGTTACAAATATGATCGTGATCAGTCGTGACACGTTTGGTCACAGCGTTGTATGTAATACGCAAAAAGATGGAAAAAAGTTCAGAATCTTCTTACGCAAGAACCAAAGAATAAACTCGCCGTTGTCCCCTTCGGACCTTGAGAAAGTCAGAAGAAATAAGTTTAAAAGCTTAATTCTGTTCCCTGCGATTCTAGCTCACGCACTTCTGCGGGATTAATGCTGCGAGCAGTTTCGAACCCTTTTGATGTCAGCGAGAATTCGCCGCCCACTTGGTGCATGACTAAACCAGCATCGCACAACTGACGAAATCCATCTAGAAAACGAACGGTAATCTCAGGTTCAGTACGACTACGAAACATGACATGCAGATCGGCAGAACGCTCGACATAGACAGCGAGCATTCGCTGAGAGGATTCAAATTCCGTGTTGTTGCTCTTTAACTCAATAACGCCTCGATTACGAGTGATAGAGAGGATTACTTTGGCTTCAGCTGATAAAGCAACTTCAGCTGTTGGCGGACTGACTAGACGGTCTGAGGCTAACTGTGCCAGAGCTGCCAAAGTGGGGACACTATGAATCAAGTCCTTCCAAAGGTTGGCTTGGCCCGTGGCACTGGCGATAAAGGGAGGCAGATTCATTGTGACAATTGAGTTTCAGTCGATCCTGGAAAAGTAGTTACAGCTGTCGATTGATGACAAACCCACCACCTAAGTTATAGATGAGTAGAACCAATACGATATTCAGGCAAATCCACAGGAGCCCGGCAACGAGCGTAAATAAAAGTGCTTGCCAGAATGTCATTTTGAAGCTGATTTTTGCTAATACCAGAATACCCAGCAAACTGTAGAGTCCATAGCCAAAATATGCTGCGTAGCTGTAGATCGCCGTGAGTGTCCAACTTCTTATATAAAGTTGGAAATTATTTAAAATCAAATCAGGGTTATTATTCTGATTTATACGGCAAATAGAGGCGATTGCTAAAACGAACAATGCCGTGATGCTGATAAGGGTTGCCACAAATAGAAAGACTGCAATCATATAAGTAGTTGTACTTATAGATTCAATGGACATCAATCTACCACTCCCTTCCCGCATGATGCTTGCGCCCCGCCTCGGGAGATGGAATTACCCCCGTAATCCGTACAACCGGATCTCGACTGACTGAGATTTGAGATTGCTCTGAAAAAAGAGACTTTTGACTACAGAAGTAACCTAAGTTTCATTCACAGCCATTGAGCGCTCACATATTGAGAGAGAGAAGATAGGAAAAACTTCGTGATTCAAGCAACCACCACCGACGTATTTGAAGAAGATTCCCAGGCCGAAGTCAATGTAATTGGCAAACGCAAGGAACCAGCCCCTCGCAAGGAATCCCGCAACATTACGGATGATCCGATTCGTATGTACCTGATGCAGATGGGTGAAATTCCATTGCTGACACGCGAAGAAGAGCTGTGTTACGCGAAGCAAATCGAAGCCACTCGATATCACTATCGTAAAACCATGCTGGCAACGAACTACATGTTGCAGGCTGCCGTATCGATGCTGGACAAAGTACTCCACGGAAAACTGCGGTTGGATCGAACCATCGAAGTTTCGGTGACCAATGCCTCAGGAAAAGAAGCCGTACTGAAACGACTGGGTCCCAATCTGGAGACGATTCAGGAGTTATTGAAACTCAATCGACGCGACTTTAGTGAAGCGATCTACAAGAAGAATTCCAAGAAGAAGCGTCACGCGGCCTGGCGTCGGATGGTCATTCGTCGCAATAAAGCTGTTCGTTTAATCGAAGAGATGAATTTGCGAACAAACAAATTACAACCCGCATTCAAAGAATTATGCAAGATCCGGGAACGAATGGTCTCGCTGAAGCAACAACTGCGGGAAGTCGAAGAAGGTAAAGCAGATTCCTGGACCGATTCAGACGCATTGAAAACAGAACTTGTACATCTGATTAAAGTGACTCAGGAAAGTACGAATACGTTGACTCGCCGAGTCGATAATACGATTCTTTATCGAGATGCATATGACGAAGCCAAACGAAAACTATCAGCCGGAAACCTGCGACTGGTTGTTTCGATTGCTAAGAAATACCGAAATCGCGGCCTGACATTCCTCGATCTCATCCAGGAAGGAAACACCGGCCTGATGCGAGCTGTGGAAAAATTCGAACATCAACGCGGCTATAAATTCTCGACCTATGCAACCTGGTGGATTCGCCAGGCGATTACCCGAGCGGTCGCTGATCAAAGCCGAACCATTCGTGTCCCTGTACACATGGTGGAGGTGATGACTCGAGTGCGAAACCTTAGTCAGGAGCTGGTACAAATCCTGGGACGTGATCCCACTCCGGAAGAAGTTGCCGAGCACGGTAAAATGGAACTGAGCGACGCTCAATGTATTTTGATGATGCTCAAGCAACCCCTGTCGCTTGATCAAACCGTCGGTGACAGCGATGAAAACGAATTCGGTGATTTTATCAACGACCATCGTGAATTCGATCCACTGGCACGAGCTAACCATGATGCCTTGACGACGGAATTATCCGACGCGATGGAAGTTCTGAGTTGGCGTGAACGTGAGATTCTTAAGCTGCGATACGGTTTAGGTGATGGGTATTGCTACACTCTGGAAGAAGTCGGACGTATTTTCCAGGTGACGCGAGAGCGTATTCGTCAAATCGAAAACAAAGCAGTGCAGAAACTGCAGCAACCGTTCCGCTCGAAAAAGCTCAAATCGTTCCTCGACTAATCTTTGGTCAGGCAACATTCACGAGCAATCAAAGAACGTTAGAATGGATGGAAGTTGAAACAGACTTCCATCCATTTTTTTGTGGTCGCTATGAATCGTCTTTTCCTATTCGCCCTGCTCGCTTTCAATGCAACGCTCACCAGTGTTGCTCATGCCAAAGAACGCCCCAATATCCTCTTCATTTTTAGTGATGACCAATCGCACCGGACTGTCAGTTGCTACGATCAGGCCTACGATTGGGTAAAGACTCCCCATATTGATCAACTGGCTTCCACCGGAGTCAGATTCAAACAGGCCTATATTGGTACATGGTGCATGCCATCACGAGCAACCCAGCTTACCGGTTACCATCAGTTTGGTGTCGAGTCGATGCGGATGGAGGGAGAGTACCCCGGGAGTGCTTACGATCCTCAACAAGTCCCCTTCTGGCCTAGTGTCTTTCGTCGTCACGGTTATACGACCGCTCAAATAGGAAAATGGCACACCGGAGTGGATAATGGCTTTGGAAGAGATTGGGATTATCAAGCCGTTTGGAATCGCCCGGCGCATCCCGATAACGCAGGCAATTATTTCGATGATCAGATTATTGAAGTCAACGGTAAGAGTACACGAATCCAGGGGTACACGACCGATTGGTATACCGAACGTGCGGCTCAGTTTATTCGTGGAGAACTTGGTGGAGCAAATGATCAATCGTTAGCAACGGAAGATGATCCGTGGTACCTATGGCTTTGCTTCGGCGCGGTTCATGGCCCCTTTACTCCGGCTCAACGCCATTTTGATGCCTATCCGGATGCTCAGGTACCGATTCCGGAAGACATCTTCATGGGGGACAACCGGGCGGATAAACCTAAATACGTTCAGATACGTGATCGTTGGGCATTAGATAAAGATGGAGTGCCTGAATTAAAATCCGGAGTCCAGCAACGTACCGTGAAGAACGCTCCGATTCACGGAAACACGTTGCAAGATTGGGTACGCCAGTATCAACAGGGAGTCCTGGCAATCGATGATGCCGTCGGTAAATTAGTGGCAACTCTGAAAGAGACCGGACAATATGAGAATACCCTGATTGTCTTTGCTTCGGATCAGGGAATCGCCTGGGGACAAAAAGGGTTTCAGCAAAAGATTGCTCCCTATGATGCCAACATCCGCGGGCCTCTCATTATGAGTTACCCGGGTAAAATTGAAGCCGGAGGCGTGGTGGATGCTGCAGTTTCCGGAGTGGATTTACCACCAACATTCTTTCACTATGCCGGACTTCCTCTGCCCTGGAAAATGCACGGACACAACCTCGCTCCCGTTCTTAAAAACTCAGACCGAAAATGGCGTCATCCCACACTAACGGTCATGACCGGACAGAATTATGGCAACGCCACCAATGTGATTCCGACGGACGAGTCCATCCTGTTGGCGACCGCCAAAGTGCCCTGGTGGATTTCACTGGCCGATGGAGATTTCAAGTACATCCGGACACTTGTCGAAGGTGAGGTTGAAGAACTTTATGATCTGAAATCGGACCCTGAAGAACTCGTCAATCTGGCCTTCAAACCAGCATATCTGAATAAACTCCGACAAATGCGGGCTGCTACGATTGCGGAACTTAGAAGAACGAATGCGGGAATGGTGGAAAACCTCCCGGCTTTTTCGACTCCCAGATAATCAACCAGCAGACCCCCCTTCGATGATGCAAGATCCGTGGCAAAAGGAGATTGACGAAAACCTGATGGCATGGGAAGCGATCGCAGCTATGCATGCCCGGGGAAGTGGAGCCGAGTTCTATCGAGTAGAGCAATTCCTGAATGGAGAATGCCGATTAAGCCCGTAGGAATTAGAAGATCTTGGCCCTGTAGCCGGACTCTCATTACTGCACCTTCAATTCCCTATTGGAATTGATACACTTAGCTGGGCACGCCACGGGGCCACGGTGACCGGACTGGACTTTTCTCCTGCGGCCATCCGGGAAGCTAATCAATTCGCCCGCCAACTGGGAATTGATGACGCCACCTTTATGGTTTTCAGGCTGGATGATGCTCGTGAAACTCTGGGCGACCAGAAATTTGACGTTGTTTATATCGGCAGAGGCGCATTGTGTTGGTTACGGGATCTAACCAGGTGGGCGTCACTTTGTGCCAGTCTTCTCAAGCCTGGTGGAGTTCTGTACCTGGAGGAAGTACATCAGGTACGAAGTATGCTGGAAGTGGTCGAGCAGTCAGGACATAAGACGTTGCAGCCTCAATACAATCCGTTTAGCCGGGATGTCGTCTCGGATACGGCATCCGGTTCGTACGCAGATCACGACGCAGATACCGGAACCTTTGCTTATCACTGCTGGGAATACACATTCTCCGACATCCTTTATCCACTCATTTCCGAAGGCTTATAAATCGAATTGATTCATGAAGGCGAAGAGGGCTTTTATCGCGCCCAGGAAGGACTCATGGAACCGATTTCCGAGCACCATTGGAAACTGAAGCCCGAGTATGTTCCCATTCCAATGTCGTTCACATTAAAAGCCCGGCTACCAAAATAAAAATGCCGAATGAAAATTTGCTCTCCGGCAAAAGTGCTATTCGTTAACCGCTTCGACCATACTCTGTTTAGAAGTAAGCTTTCCGACGACGAGAAAAATGACCGGAGTAATGTAAAGCCAATAGGTAGCAGCTTGTTGAGGAGCCTCTAAATACCGGGAGGTAAGTCCCATCGCCAGTAAGATCAAGACCGAGCCAGTGGCAAACCAGGGGTAATACATCCGAGCTTTGATGAACACGCGGCCAATTAGCTCAGCGACGTGCATGGCGATCACGACCAGAATAATTACTACCCAAAACAAAACAATTTGCTGCATACCCTGAATGTTGTAAAACCAGTGGTCGAAATTTTCACGAGTGAATAGCCCCAGTAGTGTCATGATCGGAATGGAAGCAACAATCGTTGGGAGCAGAAACTGCATCGCAGGATTCTTTATTTTGGATTCACAGCAGGTCGTACCATTAAGTTCGGTTTATAGTACAGTTAGCTCGAGTTGCGGTCTGTCCTTACTTTTGGGACAGGTTTGCCACGGTTTGTAACGAATTTGCTACATTCAATTAAGATTCGAAAGTAATTCTGTCGTTCAGGTGTCCAGTGCGTCGTTTATTGTCCGTAACCTGCTCTATGTTGAGCCTCTTTATCAGCACGCTTGCTCTGGCTGCTGACTCCCCCAACGTATTGCTGATCTGCGTGGATGACTTACGTCCTGAGCTACGTAGTTTTGGCGCCGACTACATTCATTCGCCAAATATTGACGAATTGGCATCTCAAGGCCGCGCCTTTCGTCATCACTTTGTCCAGGCTCCAACCTGTGGAGCCTCCAGGTATACACTACTCACCGGTTTATACGGACCGCCAGGAAATGGAGCCCTGTTTCAACGCGCAGGACGCGTGCAAGCTAATCCGGGCAGTATTACACCGAGCATGCCGGCCTGGTTCAGGCAACATGGCTATACCACTGTATCTGTAGGAAAGGTTTCTCATCATCCGGGAGGTCGAGGTGGATCGGATTGGAATTCGAAAGAATCGATTGAGATGCCCAATAGTTGGGACCGACATTTACTGCCTGCTGGCGACTGGCAACATCCGCGGGGCTGGATGCACGGATTAGCACACGGGGAAATCCGTAAAAATGCCAGGGAAATGGACGTGTTACAGGCTTCACCGGGAGGAGATGAAATCTATCCGGATGGGATTTCGATCGACGAAGCACTGACGCAAATGTCCAGCTTGTCTCAAGGCGACAAACCGTTCTTTTTGGCAGTCGGCATACTTCGACCTCATCTTCCGTTCGGAGCTCCCAGGAAATACCACGACCTCTATGCTCAGACAGAGCTGCCACCAACCCCTCATCCTCAAAAGCCCGACGGTCGTACGACCTGGCATGGATCAGGTGAATTCATGAAATACAATCGTTGGGGACGTAATCCTAATGCCGATGCCGATTTTGCAATCGACGTTCGTAAAGCATATGCCGGCTGTGTAAGCTATGCCGATGCTCAAGTCGGTAAATTGCTTGCCCGCTTAGATCAGCTTGGTGAGCGAGAGAATACAATTATCGTGCTGTGGGGAGATCACGGCTGGCACTTAGGTGAACATGCTATCTGGGGCAAGCATGCGTTGTTTGAAGAATCTCTGCATTCGCCCCTAATTATCAGTTTTCCCGAAATGAAACATCCCGGGAAACAAACTCATTCTATGGTGGAGACATTGGATATCTTCCCAACGCTTTGTGACTTGGCTGGATTGGATACTCCCGGGCAACTCGATGGGGTCTCATTGGTACACGTTTTAGAGAACCCATCGGCTGCCGGCCATACAGCCATTGGGTATTCAGGCCGAGCGCGAACAATTCGAACGCAATCACATCGGCTGATCCTTCATCGAGATGGCTACGCGGAATTGTATGATCATTCGAGCTCTGCCGGTGAAACGAAAAATGTTGCCGGCGAAAATGCCACATTAGTCGCTGAGCTTTCCAAACAGTTAAAACAGCGACTTGGAGAGGAATAATCCGGAGATGGTGATTACATCTGAAGATTTGATTCGATTTCAACAGGATGGTTTTGTCGTGTTGAGAAAGTATCTTAACGCTGACGAAGTCGCTGAAATGCTGAAGCAGGTTCAACGATTCGTTGACGATGTCATTCCAACACTCTCGGCCGAAGAAGCATTTTACGAAGAGAAATCACGACCAGAGACTTTGAAGCAAATTCATCGAATGTGTGAGCATGACTCGTTCTTCGCTGACCAAATGACCGGAGATCGTTTTCGTCCTTTGGCTGAGTCTCTGTTACAGACGGAGGTAGTCGTCAAGAATATGCAGTTCTTTAATAAGCCTCCGGAGATCGGCAAGCCAACACCACCTCATCAGGACGGATATTACTTTATGTTGGAACCGAATGAAGCGTTGACGATGTGGCTGGCCCTGGATGATGTCGATGAAGAGAATGGTTGTGTGCGGTATCTGGCCGGTTCTCATTTGTCAGGTATGCGACCTCATGGGAAATCCGGTACGTTAGGCTTCTCTCAGGGAATCCAAAACTACAACGAAACTGACCTGAAAAACGAGACGGCTATTCATGCGGAGCCGGGCGACCTCATCATCCATCACTCAATGACCATTCATCGAGCCAATGGTAATCAGTCTAACACTCGTCACCGACGAGCCATGGGAATGGTTTACTACTCAGCCGCAGCGCAGGTCGCATCAGAAAAAGTGGCCGAGTATCAACGGAGTCTGGTTGAAGAGCTAACGGCCAAAGGCGATATCTAAATCATTCTCTTTTTCGTTAGCTGGATAAGTTAGTGATGGCAGCTTCGATGAGTTTTTTGGAAGCTAGTACACCTGGCACAGGTTTGAGTTTACTCCCTTCCCATTCGATGGTCAGGAATCCGCGATAGTCACCCTCATCGATGATCTTCAACAGGCGGTTGTAGTCAAAATGTGGTTGTTTGCCGTTTTCGTCAAAGCTGTGCATCTTGCAACTAATGGTTGCGGTATAGGGCATCATTGCTGCTGTGCCGTCGTATACATTATTAACCTGTTTTCCAAAGTCCGGCATCAATCTAACCGCGGGATGATTGAGTTGTTTGCACACCTCAGCTAAAAACGCTCCTCGTTGACTGAGTTTGGACGCCCCCGGTTCGATGACGATCGTGACATCCTTTTCGGCAGCGGTATCAGCTAGTGGTTTCAGAGCCTCAACACTGGCTTCGACTCCCACCCGCTTGTCATCTCCCGGAGCTCGCAGGAAGACTCGTAAATATTGAACTCCTAATGCAGCCGACCGGTCAATCGACGGGAGTAGTTTTTGACGACTGGATTGAGCGTTTTCCGGTTTGGCATCCAGTGCACCGGTCATCAAGAGAAACAACCGGGTTCCGGCATCAACACTGCGTTGTCGTAGTTTCGCCAAATAGGATCTGTCGTCCAGTTTGTCTGCTGGCAATCCGCCTTCCCATAAGTCAATCGCCTTAATGCCGAAGGTGTCGACGGTAAATTGAGCGAAATCCAGGGGATCAAGTGAGCCATCTTTGAACATCGCTCGTAGAGAATATTGACTTAGACCAATCTCGTATTTTGGAGTATCCAGTGTCGCTTCTGCCTGCAGCAATCCGGCAAATGCAGGAGAAGCGAGAGCCAACGAGCCGGAACGTGTGAGAAACTGACGACGTGAATGATTCATACTGAGTGCTTTCTGCCTGGGCTATGAAGCAGAACCAGGAAGTGAAAGGGAGTGAAGTGGGAAGTTTGACTTTGGAGATTATAACGTACGATATCCGAGTCCAGTTTCCAGACTCAGCAAATTCATGAATTGAACAATGGCTGAAGCTATAATGCAAACAACATACGCTGGACAAATTCGACGCCGGGCCTCATGACTATTTGCCGCCTACTCATCAGTTTCTTACTCTGTCTGATAGTGACCGCTATCTCTGCGCAGGATGAATGGCCCTATACGCCTGTCGTGAAACCGGAAGTTCCCACTGTCGGCTTAAAGAATTGGGGACAGGGGGACTTAGATCGTTTTGTATTGGCGAAATTGGAATCCAGGCAGATAACACCTGCCGAACGTGCCGACAAAATCACCTTAGTGCGTCGGGTTTACCTGGATCTTATTGGTCTGCCTCCTTCGTTGTCTGAGCAACAGCAGTTTCTCGAAGACGAAAGCCCGGATGCTTTTGCGAAACTCGTCAATCAATTACTGGATGACCAGCGGTATGGTGAACACTGGGCACGATATTGGCTGGATCTTGCGCGGTATGCAGATACGGCTGGTTACGAAGGTGACCCGGATTTGCCATTTGCCTGGCGTTATCGGGATTACGTTATTGACTCTCTTAATAGAGATAAGCCATACAACAGATTTATTCTGGAACAGTTGGCTGGAGACGAATTGGTGGATATCACCGGTGCAGGTGAGTTGCCTAATCCACCGGCAGAAAACTTAGTTGCCATGACGTTTTTGCGGTTGGCTCCGTTTACAGAACCTCGTGGAGATGAATCGCGTCACGAGATGTTGAGCGAAATGACCACGACCGTGAGTAGCGTCTTTTTGGGACTCACCGTGGGCTGTGCAAAATGTCATGATCACAAGTATGATCCGATTCCGACAAAAGATTTTTATCGCATGAAGGCCTTCTTTGCGACCGTCGCCATTCCCCCACCACGACGTGGAGATGGCTTTCAAATTGGAGGACCCACGCCCGCAGAATTCTATCGAGATGGCGAAGAAGATGCGATCGAGAAGAAACGCGATTTGTTGCAACAGGAAGCTGCGGATGCGAATCAAGAACGTGAAGAGATTTTGGCTAAGTTTCGCAACCGTCTAAAACTTAGCCCCGGGTTTGGAATTCAGGCTCTCGGAGGACAGTTCGGAAATGATTATTTCTTTGATCAACAACATGTAACTGACAATCAGACGCACACCACAGCAGTAACAGCTGGTAAATCGACCTGGGCATTCTATACCGATGGAAAACTATCGACAGATCAGGGGTCATTGGCCGGTGAGAATCGGGGACATTGGTACGCGGGACTCGAGGACCCTCAGTATGTGACACTGGGTGCTGCCACCAACGGTAGCGGTAGTTTCCAGGCCGCTCCGTTTAATGGCAAGCTGGCACAGATTATGGTCTTCGATAAAGTACTGAATGCCAAACAGTTGGAAATGCCCTGGCAGGAAATTGCGAAGTTAGATGGGCTGAGATTTTGGCTGGATGCTTCCGATCTGGATGCAGATCCGGATACGGCTAACCCTGAAGTTGGTCAGCCTGTGTCCCGTTGGCGGGATAAGGTGTCCGGCGTGGAATTGCGAGCCACTGAAGAGGATCTTCGTCCCGTCCTGTCGACCTTGAAGGATTCTGAGATTCCTGCCGTCGGCTTTGATGATGATTTTCTAAAAGGTTCCGCTGAAGATCTGCTCTTTCTGAAGGACGTAGCCGGTACGGTCGTTACCGTATTTAGTAGCGAGGACAATGACGAGTCGTACATATTCGAAGTGGGAGGTGACGGTCAGTTTATTACTACGTTTGTGAATCCCACTGCTCGTGGAGCTAACCGTCTGGAGGAATTGATTGCCTCAGGGGATCATTCAGACATCCCACAGGAAGAACGTGAACGCTATCTGGATTTGGCAAACAAAGCGGACTTCCTGCCCCAACATCTTCGCCGCCTACAGCCCATGGCAATGACTTTACGACATTCCTTTGGGCCACCGTACGAACCGGGAGTACCCACTTCGAGAGTCATGGTTCGTGGCGAATGGGATAATCCGGGCGAAGTTGTGGAACCGGGATTTCTGAGTGCGGTGACTGGAAATCAGGATCCCGCTGAAATACGACTCGATACATTCAAACGCTGGCCGACGCGCAGTCGACGTAAAGCATTGGCTGATTGGATCGCCAGTAAAGAGAATCCATTGACGGCACGAGTGATGGTAAATCGTCTCTGGTACCGACATTTCGGCCGAGGCATTGTGGAAACACCAAGCGATTTTGGCAATCTCAGTGGAGGGCCATCTCATCCGGAATTATTAGATTATTTGGCGACTGAATTTGTCGAGCATGGTTGGAGCCTTAAACATATTCATCGGCTGATTTGTAATAGTAGTACCTACCAGCAGCAAAGCGATGTGGAAAACCCAGCTGCTCACAATGCCGATCCGGAAAACGAATTACTGTGGAAATTTCCTATCAGACGTTTGGGTGCGGAGGTTGTGCGAGACAGCATCCTTGCAGTTTCGGGCCGGTTGAATACAGAGTCCTATGGGTTGCCGATCTTTCCGCCATTACCCGATGGTATTGAAGATCGAGTGAAGTACGATAACAGCAAATGGGCAACCCAATTTGGTTCGGAGGGTCGTCGGCGAAGTATCTACATTTATCAACAACGGACTCTCAATATGCCGTTGCTGCAGACATTCGATGCTCCGGTCTGCGACGAATCACGACCGCGTCGACGTGCAAGTACTACTGCATTACAAGCATTGGCAATGTACAACGGTCCGTTGGTGACCATGGAAGTCGAGCATTTTGCCGAGCGTGTATTGGAAGCGGCGGATGTGACTCCTGCCGGTAGAATCGCTCTGGCGATCCGCCTCGCCCTTGGTCGGGAAGCGACCGAGTTGGAATTGCAGGAGCTCGGAGAATACTATGCAACATTCGATGATGCTCGTCAGGCAATGATCAGTATCTGCCGTGTCCTGTATAACACCAGTGAATTTCTATATTTGGATTAGAGCGACATGTTTTCCAGACGAAACCTGCTAGCTAACACCTTCAACGGTTTGGGGATGCTTGCGCTAACGGATCTTCTGCAGGCAAACGAATCTACGGGGACGCGTCCTTTTGCACCTCGCGCCCAACACATTACTCGCAAAGCCAAACGATGCATTTTCCTGTTTATGCAGGGGGGAGTCAGCCAAATGGACTCCTATGAATACAAGCCCGAATTGAATCGTTTGCATGGTAAACGTATCCCCGGGTCTCATAACGTACGAGGCGAAATTCAGGGTAGAATTTCACACCCGCATTCACTTGTCGGTAGCCCGTTTAAGTTCAAACAGCACGGAGATTCTAAAAAGTACGTTTCCGAACTATTTCCAAAGATTGCTTCTCATGTGGATAAATTGGCATTTATTCATGGCATCGAGACCGACAATCCAAACCATGGCCCCTCGACGCTGCACGTTACAACTGGCAGCCAGTTTCCCGGCGGGGCATCGGTTGGTAGCTGGGTTACCTATGGATTAGGCACCGAAAATAATGACATGCCTGCCTATATGGTGATTCAGGATCCTCGGGGGGCGCCGGTCAATGGTGCTCATACCTGGGGTAACGGATTCTTACCCGCAGCTTATCAAGGTACGCTGCTGAGAAATGAAGGAACGCCCATTCTCAATTTGGATCTGCAGCGCGGATTAGAGCGTGATCGACAGCGAGGGGAATTAGACCAACTTAGAAAATTAAATCAGCGTTATAGCGAGAGATTTCCGGGAGCCACGGAACTAGAAGCAAGAATTGAGTCCTACGAATTGGCTTACCGCATGCAGGCAACCGCTCCGGAACTGGTCGATCTGTCTCAGGAACCTGAACATATTCATAGTCTGTACGGGCTGGATAATCCCAGAACGGCCGGATTTGGTAAACAGTGTCTAATGGCTCGCCGCCTGGCAGAAAGCGGAGTGCGTTACTCGATGGTGATTCATGGAGTGCAAATTGGGGGAGACAGCTGGGATCATCATGGTGATGTCAAAGGCAGGATGATTCGTCAATCGTCAGAAGTCGATACGCCGGTAGCTGCATTACTCACCGACTTACAACAGCGGGATATGCTGAAAGACACGCTTGTAGTCTGGGCATCGGAAATGGGACGCACGCCATTTGTCCCTGGTGGCATTGGTGGTTCGCCGGGCCGTGATCATAACAAGTATGGTTTGGTCATGTGGATGGCAGGCGGAGATGTACAGGGCGGAGTCACCGTTGGTGGTACCGATGACTTTGGGTTGCGAGCTGCCGACGAGCCGATCCATATTCGCAATGTGCATGCCACAATCCTCGACCTCATGGGACTCGACGATGAGCTACTACGTTATCTACATTCCGGACGATATCGTCGATTGACGGACATCGGTGGTGAAGTTCTCCATCAGGTACGTCGGGGCGAGGCGTAGTCAGTCCATTGCTGTGCCGGCCTATTCTTTCGTGACAACCTGGCAACTGCTGCCCGGACCCTTGGGATGTACAAATGTGACTCGTACTCCATCGCCCCGGTTGTGAGCAATATCGGTACCGAATCGGAAGTTACAGTTTCTTGCTTTCCGCAAAGTCGTCGTTAGATCCAACTCTGTTCCATTTGATTTACGAACGGAAAACTCAATCTTGAAATTCGAGATGCGGACGAGTCGTTGATATTGATTGACATTCACAATTTTCTCACCGTTGATCACGGTAATGATGTCACCTCGTTCCAGTTGGTACACTTCCGCAGCATTGGATTCAGCTAGTAAGCAACTCAATGGAGTAAGCAAGATCATAAGAGCAACGAATTTCAAAGGGGCCATGGGTTATTCTCCAGCGGTTTCTTGTTGTAGTGATGCGATCCATTTTAACGCAATTGCCTGATGATGTTTGATAAAGGCATCTTTTTCCTGACAGTATCTTTCAATATCGTGATTGCATTGGTTGGCGACCTGTCGTTTTAAGGTTTCGTATTGTCGAGCAATCTCGGGGTGACTACGGAGGTAATCGCGGAAAGCCAGGTGGCGGGACACCTCAATCGATCCTGTCTGAAAACTGTGGATGTTAAATAGACGCGGTAGCGTACCTAATGTGAAATAGCGACGTCCTGATATTCCATATTCTCCCCAGTACTGATAACCCCGTTCAATCAGTGTTGTCTGATGAGAATCCACTGCAGACGCAGAAGTTACTTCCAGCAGAATGTCGACGACCGGTTTGGCTGCCAGATTCTCAACCGATGTACTGCCGATGTGATGAGCCTGAATCAGGCAATCGCCTAAGAGTGTCTGTAATTGTTGCACCTGGCTTTGATATTGCTGAGCCCATTCCCGTCGATGTTCGACGATGATGACCTGTTGATGTGGAATGTTGTCTTCAGTCATCGAAAAGTCCGGCAGCAAGCTATCGTCGGTTCAGGGTGTAGATTGGTCGAGCTTAGATTGTACGATAACCCATGCTCTTGAATGGTGCTACAATAACGTCTGAAGTTACCGCGACGCTGTTCTCACTCGGAGAAACTCCCATGAAAAAAATTACCTTCAATGTATCCATCCTCTGCCTGATGGTCATGACCTGTACCGTCTTTGCTAAACATCGCGTGTTACTGCACGGGAAAGCGGGACTGCAGATTGTTGAGAAGGATGGATCTACTAGCTGGCAAATGCCCTTTGGCGGAATTCATGACATTCATGTTTTGAAGAATGGAAATGTCATGGTGCAGAAAAACATGGGAGAGGTCGTCGAAATTGATCGGGATTCGAAAGAAATTGTCTGGAGTTACAACAGTCGGACTGAAAATGGGAATGAGGGTAAGCGACTGGAAGTCCATGCATTTCAACCGTTGAAAAATGGAAACGTCATGATTGCTGAATCGGGCGTTGGGCGGATTATTGAAGTAAACCGCAAGGGTCAGGTCGTCAAGGAGACCAAATTGGTCGTAGATCATCCCCATCCTCATCGTGACACGCGATTAGCACGACAACTTGATAATGGAAATTATCTGGTATGCCATGAAGGAGACGGGAAGATACGGGAGTATCATGCCAAATCAGGAAAAGTGATTTGGGAATACGAAGTCCCCTTGTTTCGTGATCGAGCACCAGGCCATGGCCCGGAGGCTTACGGAAATCAGGCTTTCTCAGCGTTGCGGCTGAAAAATGGAAATACCCTGATCGGCTGTGGGAACGGACATGCTGTACTCGAAGTAACACCTGAAAAGAAGGTCGTTTGGAAAATCGAACAAAAGGACCTGAAAGGAATCGTCCTGGCCTGGGTGACAACGCTGGAAGTACTGCCTAACGGAAACTATGTGATCGGGAATTGTCATGCAGGTCCCGGTCAACCCTTGCTCGTTGAGATTGAACCTAAGAGTAAGAAGGTTGTTTGGACATTCGATCGATTTGACGACTTTGGAAATAACGTGTCTAACTCACTCCTGCTTGATACTGCCGGGAAGTCTAATCGGTAACGGGCTACGAAGGACGTGAAATTGCTTAGTGCGATGACAGCGTTTCGGAACCAATTGCTCGCATGTCTATCGATACTTCTATATGTAAAAGGCAATCTCATTGTGGAGACTGGCATCAGGGAGCAGGGCCACTACGGTATATTCCGGTGATCAATGGTACGGTCTTTGTGATTGGCTGGAATGCAGATTCGGTGGACCATCGATGTGTGGTCGGTATTAATGACCTTGGTCCGGCTGAAGAATCTTATCATCGGGCTTCACTTTCCGTTGCCAATGGACGATTATTGGCACATACCCTTCGCGAGTTGATTTGTATCAAGAGCAACGACTAATGAAATCGTCTGAGAATCCGCTAACTTCACTGGATGATTGGGAAGATGATTTGTTGCGTCGCTATCCGGAGGATCATGAACCGGGCAATGGTAAACAGACAGACGAATTTCGCAGCTATGACGATGCTCCGCCACATGTCCGTGAATTCTATCGACTCAATCACCTACACCAAACGGTCGAAATCAATCGCAGAAAACGGAACGAATTCCTTCCCCTCAGACGTCGCCGAATGGGAATCTGGGATGCGATGGAGTTTCTTAACACACTGGTTGACGATAGCGACCCGGATACCAGTCTGAGTCAAATTGAGCATTTGCTTCAAACATCAGAAGCGATTCGGGCAGACGGTCACCCACGGTGGTTTATTCTGACAGGGCTCATTCATGATCTCGGAAAAATACTCTGCCTGTTTGATCAACCGCAGTGGTGTGTTACCGGTGATACCTTTGTCGTCGGTTGTGAATTTGATTCGTCGATTGTTTATCACGATTTTTTTACAGCGAACCCCGATTCAAAAAACGAAAAATACAATTCCAAATTCGGAATCTACTCGCCTCATTGTGGGCTGCGAAATGTCATGTTGTCGTGGGGACATGATGAGTATATGTACAACGTCTGCAAAGATTATTTGCCCGATTCGGGATTGGCAATGATTCGGTATCATTCTTTCTATCCGTGGCACAGCGAAGGAGCTTATGCCCATTTGATGGACGATTACGATCATCAAATGCTGGAATACGTAAAACTGTTTAATCCTTATGACTTGTATTCCAAGTCCGATGACCCGCCGGATGTAGAGCGTCTGCAGCCTTTTTATGAGCAGTTGATTGCCGAGTTCTTTCCGCCGGAAATATCGTGGTAGATAATTCACCGGGGTTTTCCGGTATATTGAGAAACAGTGACATGATCTTCACAGGAAAGAGAATGGGATTTCAGTCAACCTTCGCCGGTCCACATCAGATTTGCTTCTTCCTGGGCAAACTGCTCATTATCCCAGCGCTAATTTCTCTGGCATCGCTCGGATATGCTCAGCAGGAGTTGGAGTCACTGAGAAGTGATCCGGAACAAATATTTGCATTTCAGATTCATCCGATTCTGGTGAAGAAGTGTCTCGCTTGTCATGGAGGAGATCCTGACGAGATAAAAGGCGAATTGGATCTGACAACACGCGACGCGTTGCTGCGTGGAGGTGCCACCGGGGAGCCCGGGATCATCCCGGGAAGGCCTCCAGAGAGTTCCATCTATTTGGCTGCTTTACGAGATGATGACAACTGGGCAGCGATGCCGCCGAAAGAAAGTGAAAGACTCACTGCAGTTGAATTGGAATTCCTGAAACAGTGGATTGTTAAAGAGGCACCATGGCCTGACGCAGAGCAATTAAAAAAGTTGCAAGCCGGTCGAGATCCCTGGGGGAGTGGACTGGAAGTGCGTGTGGCAACCTCGGGTGGGCTCAGCGAAGAATGGACTAATCGCACCTACGAACCGAAGAATATCTGGGCTTACCAACCAGTCCTCGCTGTTGATCTGTCGAACGTCTCTGAACATCCGATTGATCACCTGATTAATCAGCGGAATCCACAAGGACTTGTGGTGGCTCCTCAAGCGGATAAACGAACGTTAATCCGCCGGCTCAGTTATACCCTGACCGGACTCCCTCCGACTCCGGAAGCCGTGGAATCATTTCTGGCGGATACCTCAGCACAAGCTTATGAAAACTTAGTGGATCAGCTTTTGGATTCTCAGCGATATGGCGAACATTGGGGCAAACACTGGCTGGATGTTGTACGCTATGCAGACAGTAGCGGTTTTGCCAACGACTATCCGCGTCCCAATGCCTGGCGTTATCGGGATTACGTCATTCGAAGTTTCAATCAGGACAAGCCGTACGATCAGTTTATCCGGGAACAATTGGCCGCAGATGAACTGTTTGATGATTCCCCCGAAGCTATGTTAGGTCTGGGTTTCTTACGGATGGGGCCCTGGGAACATACAGGTATGTCGGTGGGTCGGATCACCAGACAGCAATACTTAGACGATGTCACTTCGTCGGTAGGACAGGTCTTTCTGGGACAGGCATTACAATGTGCACGCTGTCACGATCATAAATTTGACCCCGTGCCCACTCAGGATTACTACGCCATTCAATCAGTGTTTGCCACGACTCAAATGGCTGAATTACTTGTGCCCTTTCAGCCGGATGAAAACATTAGTCGATTCGAAGAAGAGAAAAAATATCTGGCTAAGCGAGAGGCAGCTATCGCCGAATTACGCAAGACGGTGAATCACCCGCATAAAACAGCGAATGATTTTGGTCGGAGTCGGCTTAGCGGGAAGTGGGAAAATCTCTATCGTCGGGCACGTGATCTCTATGAACCGTTTATGCTTGGCGTGTACAACGGACACACCCAGTTTTCGCGCAACTCTTATAACCGCTTTGACAAACCGGCAGACACAAAAAAAGGTGTGTTGGAATCAACGGCGATCCTTACAGGTGGCAATGTCTTTACTCCGGCTGCGCCTGTGAAACCCGGTGTGCTCAGTGTGACCTCTGTCGCTGCCAACATACCACAACAGTTGGAAGGTCGTCGAAGTGGCTTTGCCCAATGGGTGACGGATAAGGCGAATCCTCTTACGGCTCGAGTGATGGTGAATCGGGTTTGGACCTATCATTTTGGACAGGGGATTGCCGGGAACCCGAATAACTTTGGCTCGACAGGTGATAAACCGACGCATCCGGAATTACTAGACTGGCTGGCAGCTCAATTTATGGACTCTGGTTGGTCGGTAAAAAGATTACATAAGCTCATCCTGACTTCTCAGACCTACCAACGCAGCAGTACTCATCCTGCCATAGATCAATTGGACGAATTGGATAGTGAACGTACATCGTATGCAGTCTTTCAGGTGCGACGATTGACCTCCGAGGAATTAAGAGATTCCATGCTGCAGGTCAGCGGCGAGTTGGTGAATGAGATGGGAGGAATTCCAGCGCGACCGGATATGAATGTGGAAGCGGCACTACAGCCACGGCAGATCATGGGTTCTTTTGCACCCAGCTACGTCCCACACCCGATGCCGGAACAGCGTAATCGACGTTCCGTATACGTGTTGAAACTACGGGGATTACGCGATCCCTTTATGACGACATTTAATCAACCCTCGCCTGATGAGTCGTGTGAAATGCGAGATGCGTCCAATGTTACTCCTCAGGTCTTTGCTCTGTTTAACAGCGAGGAATCAGCGGATCGGGCATTGGCATTTGCTCATCGCGTTTTGACCGATAGTAGTTCTGATGCCGAAGCGATCGAAAAAGCATTTCTATTGGCAGTGGGTCGACGACCTGAACGGGACGAATTGAAGGCCGCCAGAACGCACTGGAAGGAATGCGTGACCGAACATCAGCAGTTCCACCCTGAACCGCGAGTGTACCCCACACAGGTTGTGCGTCGAGCCAATGAAGAGAATACCGGAGAAGAGTTTACCTTTACGGAAACTCTGTTCGAATATCAGGACTATCAACACGACCTGCATGCACACGAAGTGGATGTGCGGACGCGAGCATTTGCCGAGTTCTGTTTGGTGCTATTGAATACCAACGAGTTTGTTTACATCTATTAAATACTGAGTCGAAACGAAGACCATGGATCGTCGCGAATTCTTATACGGCCTGAATGCAAGTCTGGGAAGTATTGCGCTGACCGCCATGCTCTCGGAGGAAACAACCGCTCAGGATGACGTTGTTAAAGTGGCACATTTTCCCAAAGCGAAAGCGAAGCATTGTATTTTCCTGTTTATGGAAGGCGGCCCTTCGCACATTGATACGTTCGACCCCAAACCCAAATTGAAGGAATTGCACGAAAAGGAATTTCAACGCAGTGGGCAGGAGCAAAGTGCGATGGCCAGCGGAAAACGTTACTATGTCCAGACTCCGTTTGAGTTTAAGCAGGCAGGGGAATCCGGAGCGGATATCACTACCGCCTGGCCTGGTCTGGCGAAAGTCGTTGACGACATCTGTTTTTATCGTGGGTTACAGGTGACCTCGGTAAACCACCCGGCTGCCAACTATCATGTGAATACGGGAAACCGCTTTGGCGGTGATCCGGCCATCGGTTCGTGGGTCAATCTGGGGCTGGGTTCAGAGAATCAGGATCTGCCGGGGTTTGTTGTATTACCCGAACTGTCCTTCCCGCAGGGTGGGCCGGCTAACTGGAATAATGGCTTTCTCCCCACAGATTATCAAGGCACGGCATTTCGGCCGGCAGGCTCGCCGCTGTTGGATATCCGCCCTCCACAGGGAGTGACTCGTCGGCAGCAACGACGCAATTTGGACCTGTTAGCGAAGCTGAATCAAAAACATGCTGCCAATCATCCCCAGCATGAACAGCTTGCAGCTCGTATGAAAAATTATGAGTTAGCATTCCGCATGCAAACGCAAGTGCCGGATCTGGTGCAAATTGATGACGAGACACAGGACACTCAGGATCGTTATGGTATCGGTAATCCCAAGACGGACAATTTCGGTAGACGTTGTTTATTAGCACGAAAATTAGTTGAAAAAGGAGTCCGTTTCGTTCAGGTGTATGCCAGTAGCTGGGATAGTCATGATTACATTCTGCGAGCTCATGGTGCCATGATTGAACGGGTGGATCAGCCTATTGCCGCGCTCATTCAAGACTTAAAACAACGCGGCCTGCTCGATGAAACGCTGATCGTCTGGATGGGCGAGTTTGGTAGAACTCCGGATAATGGGATTCGCGGCGGTGGTGTGCGATATGGCCGGGATCATAACCCCAATGCGATGTCCGTCTGGATGGCAGGAGGTGGAGTGAAGGCAGGGCACACCATTGGTGCGACCGATGAAGTTGGAATGGAAGCAGTCGAGGTCGTTCATCCTCTGCGAGACCTCCACGTGACGATTCTTCGCTTGCTGGGGCTGGATGATAACAAACTGACCTACTTCCATGCAGGAAGATACAAACAGCTAAGTCAATTCGGCGGAAAAGTCATCGATCAGTTGATTGCTTAGGCCAGAATGTCTTTGACAACCCTTGCTGCGGTGACCCGAGTGTCGGTCAGAGACTCGGAATGTCCCTGATGATGGTAGGTAAGTTTCTGATGGTCTAACCCAAGTTGATGCAGGATGGTGGCATGTAAATCATGAACGGTAACGATATTCTCAACACTACGATAACCTAACTCGTCAGTAGCGCCGTAACTGAGACCACCTTTGACACCTCCGCCAGCCAATAGCGTGGTACAGGCATTACGATTGTGATCACGTCCGGAACCATTTTGAGAGATTGGCAAGCGGCCGAATTCTCCCGACCAGATGATCAAAGTACTATCGAGCAACCCTCGTTGTTTCAGATCTTTGATTAAGGCAGCGGTCGGCTGATCGGTAATCTTACAGATGGATTCATTTTGAGTTTTGACGTTTCCATGGGAATCCCAGGGTTGGCTGTTGGGGCTGGCCGGCGGAAAGATCTGAATAAATCGCACACCGGACTCAACTAACCGACGAGCCATCAGGCAACGAGTGCCGTAACGTGAAAGTTCGTCATCTCCCTGATCCACGCCATAGAGTTTCTTTGTATCCTCTGTCTCCTTGGAGAGATCCATAACTTCCGGTGCCGAAAGCTGCATTCGTGCTGCCAATTCATAATTCTGAATTCGCGCGTCGAGATCAGTCTCTTGAGGATAGCGAGTTTGAAACTTCTTATTGAGCTTGGCTAAGAGTTGTAGGTTTTGAGCCTCGACTCCATCAGGCCGCTGGTCGCTGGCTTTGAGATTGAGTACGGGAGTGCCCTGAGTTGCCACTTCCGTACCACCATAAATCGCAGGCATCCAGCCGTTCTGCCAAAGCAGTGTTCCGCTGGTGTTGTACCCTCGTTCATCCCGTAAAACGATATAAGCTGGTAGATTTTGATTGGCCGTCCCTAAGCCGTAACTGACCCAGGACCCAAGTGCCGGTCGGCCGGCGAACAACTTGCCGGTGTTAAACATCACCAACGCCTCGGTATGGTTGTTATGCCCGGACACCATCGATCGAATCTTACAGAATTCATCTGCCACACTGGCCATGTGCGGTAACGGAGATGCAAAGTCCATCCCGCTCTCACCATATTGCTGAAACTCAAAAGGCATACCCAGTAGCTTGTTGGTTTCACTGCCGGGCTGAAATTGTTCGATGGCTCCGGTATGTTTCTGCCCGTTGCGTTTGTTAAGTTCGGGCTTGGGGTCAAACAGATCCATTTGACTCGGTCCACCATTTTGCATCATCAAAATGACAGATTTCACTTGAGGTTTGAAGTGAGGGTCACGTTTCCGGAGGTCATGGTAATTCCCTTCAGCAGCTCGTAAATCATGGTGCAACAATTCCGCTAAGGCGACACTACCAAAGCCCAGTGCCGAGCGTGTTAACATCTCTCGTCGCGATTGGAGTTGGAATGGTTTCATAAGAGGGAAGGCCTGGCCTACTGGATGTAAATAAATTCGTTGGTGCTGAAGAGAACCTGACAGACTCTGGCAAACGCCAATTGATAAGCCTGTTGCATTTGTTGCTCATCGTTTTGATAGGCAGTGAAGTGATGATGAAACACTGCAGTGCAAGCTTCTGATTCTTCTTCTGTGATGGGGCGGTTTAACGAGTGCTGAAATAACAGATGTAGTTGTTTTGTCAGGTTGTCCGGAGCACTGGCTATAATCTTGCGAGCCAGAGCCTCGGCCTGATGACCCAGAAACCGACTATTGAGCATCCACAAGGATTGGGAAACAGATGCCGAGGCATCACGTTGCTGACAAGCTTCAATTAACAGTGGCTGATCGAAAACCTGTAGAACGGTGGGATGATAATTCCTACGGTTGAGTAAATAGATACTGCGGCGCCAGGTTGTTTCCTCAGTGACTTTGTCGTAGCCCTCTTCCACGACCATTCCATCGGGAAGATTGACAATGTTATCAAAACGCCCTCCCATCGTGGTGTCCAGACGGCCACTGACGAACAGGACAGAGTCGCGGATGGCCTCGGCTTCCATGCGACGAAGGTTTTGACGCCAGAGCAGATTGTTATTCGGATCCAGTTTCAAAGCGTTTTGCGTTTGTGGATTGTCGGCCACGGTGGAAACTTGCATATAAACCTGACTGGTCATGATTTGCTTTAGCAGTGGCTTTAGCTGGCCGTTGTGCTTTACGAAATCTGCGGCCAGATACTCAAGCAGCTCGGGATGAGTTGGCGTCATCCCGGATACGCCAAAATTAGCAGCGGTTTCAACCAGGCCTTTGCCAAATAGGTGTTGCCAGATCCGATTAACCCGGACTCGAGCAGCCAGTCCGCCAAGAGGACTCGACCAATCTGTAAGTTGCCGAGCAAATTGCAATCGCTGATGTTCGGCTGCGACCTCGACGTTGGGAGTGTTATCCGGTTGTTCGTCAGATTCCAAAACCGAAAAGATTCCCGCCTGTACTTCCGCTCCGGGCTTTTCGTGTTCCCCCCGACGCAGGACATAGGTCGGCCTGACGCTTCCAACGTCGTAAACGGCTTGTGCCCAGCTATCATCGAGTGTGGCGTTTATTTCATTGATTTGGTTGGTCAGCTCCGTGACTTTCAGTTGTTTCTCACGGGCTAGAGTTGGCATGACCTGTGCCTGATTAAAGACAAACGACTCACCAAATTTGTCGGTTAAGTACTTCTGAATGGCGGACCGTTCGTCCTTGGACACACGCTGCGCTGCTAATACGTCGTCCCGCAGAACGGCGGGAATGGCAGCGAGGGTTTGTTTCTTTAGTATCTGACGACCAACTTCAATGATGGAATTGATTTCGGATTGGAAGGTGGAGCGTTGTTTTTCGAACGTCGCGATTTCTTCGGTTCCCAGCAAGCGGATTTGGCGTTGATCCGGCTGGAGCCAATCTTTCGGTTGCCAGGCCGGGCTGAAAATAGCTGTGAAGCGATAATAATCCCGCTGAGAAATAGGTTCGAATTTGTGATCGTGGCATTTGCAACACTGCATCGAGAGCCCGAGGATGTTTTGTGCAACGGATTCGGCAGTACGTTGTAACACGTGGTAGCGAATGCTGAGAATATTGAGTTCATTTTGGTCAGTATCATCGGGGGCACACCGTAGCATCGTCGTGGCAATCAGGTGATCCCGCATCGACTGATCAAATGATTTTGCATCTCGCCAGGAAACCATTGCATCTCCGGCAAGTTGCTCCTGCAGAAACTGCCCGTAAGGTTTGTCGTTGTTAAAGGATTGAATTACATAATCGCGATATCGCCATTTTCCTTTGGCCGGACGTACGATAGCCTGGTCGTTATCCATAGAATTGGTGTCACTGTAGCCTACGCCATCAAGCCAGTGACGCCCCCAGCATTCTCCAAAATGAGAACTCTTCATCAAATGATCGAGTAACCGGGAGTAGGCGTCAGGCCGGTCATCCATAAGAAACGATTGAACCGTTGTTTGCGATGGTGGAAGTCCGGTGAGATCCAAACTGGCTCGCCGGACAAGTATTTCCTTTGAAGCGGTGTTAGAAAATGTAAGTCCTTGTTTTTCCAAAGTAGCTTCCAGCAGTGAATCGATATTGGTACGAGAGCTGTGCCTTACCATCATAAGAGGGATACCGGGGGTCTGGAGTTGCTGGAAAGCCCAGTGATCACTTTGGGTTTCTCGTCGCAGAGTCGCCGCGTCGATCGCCTGGTTCGCTGTGGCGCCCGAATCTATCCAACGGCGCAATAATTCCAACTCGGCAGTGGTGAGCGGGTCGTCAGAATCGGCCGGCGGCATTTCACCGGAAGCGGTGATGTGAAAGAGAAAACTGCGTTGGGCATTACCCGGTTCCAGAATAGGACCGCTCGTCCCGCCGCGATAAAGTTCAATGAACTGATCCAACTGAAGACCTCCCCGGGCTTCGTCGCCACTGTGACAATCGACACATTTGTTGGTCAGTAAGGGCTGAATGTCTTTTTCAAATATAGGTTGTTCGGCAGCAGGTGCTGAATAGCTGGTTGTGTCGGCTAATCGTTTGGCGAGGTACTGACCAACCTGTTGTTGTTCCATTGCATTTAGGACACGGTTGAAGATCATGACTTCATAGATTTGCCCCTGAAAGTAATGGGATGGATCCTGACTAAGTGAGTGTTGCCCTATCGTCAGTTGAGCTCCCCCGACAAAACCGAGAAATCCAACATCTCCCCGATACCTTCCATGTCCAACGGATTTGCCGTCTTCATACAAGGCCCAGCGTTGGTTCCCTGCAAAGACAGATTCCAGAACGTGGGGTTTGCTGTCCCAGGCCTTTTGGTTTGAGGTGGCTTCGGCGCCTGCCGCCACTCCCAGCCGCAGCCGACCTTTGCTGTCCGGATCTAGTGAATAATCTTCATAGCCAATCCAAAACCCCTTCCGTTTATTGGTGTACTTGTCTTCTTTTTGGAATGACGCCAGATCGATGATTCGCGGACTGCCGGAATCCTGTAAGTCAGCTTGCATGAGCACAAACACCTGAAAGGTTTGCTCACCGGAAAGAAAACCATCAAGGCGAGTTAGCGTTAGTGATGATTTCTTGAAGTGAATCGCTGTATTACCGTCGAGCTGACTTACCAGCGGCCTTAGTTGGGGATCGTTCTGAGTTAAGTGGTTGCCGTGGTCACTTCGATCAAACCAGGTGATGACTCGGTTGTCTTCCGCTTCATGATGATCGGCATCGAGCCAAAGGACGAGTCCATCGGTAGAGAAGGGAGGATCTATCGGTAATTCATCTGCCGTCAAAACCGTGCTTAAGAAAAACAGGCTTAAGCATGACAGGAGTCGTGACATGAGAAATCGTATCTCGAACAAACAAACAGGCGGGCGGCATCTGAATCGTTGTCCATTATACGACAAGACCATCGTCGGTTCGAGAAATATGTGTCAGCTTCGGGTTGGTGCCTGAAAGAGAGACGGATGAATTGCTCGACTAAGGCCGAGGGTGAATGAGCAGCACATGATTTTCTAATTCGTTTTCATTACTGTCACCCGGCGGTATTTTCTCGGCGAGATGCTCAGCTAGCAACGTGACACCGACAGTCAACGCCTGAGCGATATCGTTCTCTTTGATCTCTTTCAAGACAGCATTACAGACGGTCTCAAGTATCTCCTGCTCCAGAGCAACATTGGCGAGTCGATCACATAGAACGGAAGCTCGCCGTTCGGCCAGGCTGATGTAAAGCAGGACAGCACCAGCACTACGAGGGGATGCTAGTACAGCATCGGCTAACACGATTTGCGCTGAACGTTGGATTTCTTCATTTGTTTCCGAGGTGGAGATTACACATGCACGAAGTGACTTGAAGATACTTGTCAGGATGACTCCGGCCAGAAAACCAAAGATGACGAGGCTCATCTGAACTAACAGACTAAACTCAGGTTCAGCGCTCCACATTCCATCGTTGTCCAGAGATCGAGCGATGAAATGTCCACCTCCCAAACCTACGACCGACCCGAGAATTCCAAAGATGGATTCGGCCCGATCATATCGGCCGGATTCGGTTGCCACGGCACAGACGATCTCAGTTGCGGTAGCCTTTTCGGCTTCACGAATACATTCTTCAACAGACTCGATCTGCTGCGTATTGAGTGCTTTGATTGCATTCACTATAGAATCTCTCTTTCGTTTTGTGTTACCAACTTCCCGTGGCTCCGCCACCGCCACTCGAACCACCACCGAAGCCGCCACCGCTGAAACCGCTTGAGCTACTACTGAATCCACCGCTGCTATAGCTACTGCCACTGCTATAAGAATAATCTCCACCGTCATAATTCCCGTTGCCTAGCCGTGGGGAGAGCCAGGCAAGAATAAATACGAAGATTGCAATGATTCCCATCGGGAAGACTGCCAATACAATCATCGTGATGCCACCCAGCAGACTAAATTTTCTGATGTCGCCACGCAGTTTAATAGCGCAGATTATGGTTACTAAAATACCGACGACAAACAGGATGCTTCTCAATATCATTTGGAAGGTGGAGTTTTTAGAGAGCTTGATGAAACTAAAGTCACCTTTAGGTGCTGGGATTGCGATTGCCTCCCCGAGTGGCCCCGTTTCTGCCATCTTTCCCAGGTGTTCCACTCCGGCGGTAATGCCACCCACGAAATCACCATTTTTGAAATGCGGGATGATGATGTAGTCCATGATGTCCTGACAGTGATAATCAAACCGGCGTCCCCAATCTTTCCCCAGTTCAATACGGGCTTTTCGGTCGCCCATGGAAACCAGCAAGAGTATTCCACGGTTATGACCGTCAGTCTCCGAGGTACCGATTTCCCATTGATTGAACCATTCTCTCGCAAACGGTTCGATCGTCGTGGATTCGTATCCATACGATGCCATGCGAGGAATGATCACGACAATAATCGGAGTGGAATGATCATTGAAAGCAATGTTCTGGAATTTGGTGATTTGAGTTACCGGATTACTTTCCGGTTCGACGATCCCAACGTAATCATGGATGAAGAACCCCTCACCATCTACGGCAGGTGTTGGTGGAATGTGAATTTGGGCATCGACCGTGACTGTTGTCAGCAACAGCCCCACAGTCAACAGGATAGCAGTGAATTCTCGATTCTCATTCATATGTAACTACCAACTTCCTGTGGCTCCGCCGCCACCACTCGAACCACCGCTGAAGCCACCACCACTGAAGCCTCCACCTCCTCCGCCACCGCCGTAGCTTCCAAAGGATGTGGAATCAGATTTCCCTAGATTCTCCACCATGCTGAGCAACAAGTTTTTCCAGAAATCCCAGCTGCTGATTTTTGCAACGAATCTGCGCCAGATTTCAGCGGGTGAAGTGAAGTGTGGTTTGGGCTCCAGACCTTTCTTAATTCGAATTAGTTTATAGATCACTAGTCCGGGAAGAAGTACGTAGAGAATTAGCGGCAGCATGATCGTGGGTGAGAAGAAGACGGCGATGATCACGGACAATACTAAAAATGTTGGCATTACGTTGATCGTCTCACGCTCTCTCCACAGGAATATTGCCAGCATCAGGACAATCGCTAATCCAATCAGGCCAAAGATAACCAGGGCAGGATTAATAGCAAAAAGTGCCGAGGGTGCTTGTTGAGGACCTGTCGTGGCCATGCTTAGCAGCCGTTTAGTCCCGTGCTCTAACCCTGAAGGGTAGTCTTCACTTTTAAAATATGGGATCATGCTGTGCTTCATGATTTTCATGCAATGATCATCAAAGCGACGTCCCCAATCTGCACCTAATTCGATACGGCACAATCGTTCTTTTCGAATGAAGAGGATTAGAATTCCTTTGTTATCACCCGTTGTGTTTTGTGTTCCGATTTGCCATTGATCGAACCAGAGCTTTGCCATGGCTTCAATGTCAGCCGGATGGTATCCAAAACGTTTAATCGACTCGATCGTCACAATCACGATGGGCGTATTATGGTCGACGAAAGCCTGTTCCTGATATTGAGAAATCCTCCGAAATTCACTGCTATTTGGAGGTATGATTCCCGCATAGTCCTGTATGAAAAACCCCTTGCCATTAATTGCCGGGACTGGTGGGATACCACTCACTTCATACAACGACGATAGCAGCATGATCAGACAAACGATACTGTTTGCTATGTGCGGACGTTTTTGTAGTGGTGACATTGTTTAATCCAGGTTCACGACCGGGGAAGTCGGCTAGTCTCTATTATCAGAGGTGTGATTGTTTTTCCCTGATGGGCGCTGATTCTCTTTTCAATTTGATAGAAAGTGCTGATTTTTAGAAAGCTGAATCCGTAAATAATGCGCCGATTGCTATCAATTGATGAGTTTCCATTTTGCCAACTCAGTGTAGTTACCTATTGGATTACTCCGATATAATGAGAGTTAGACTTGTTAACCAATAAGCCATTTGTAACCCGATGCTGTCTATCTTCGATCCCCGACAACCGATCAATCGCCGAGCCATGCTCCAGGTGGGTGGATTAGGGCTGGCCGGTGCCGCAGGACTGGATTTATCGACGCTCCTGGCAGCCAAAGCCGAGAAGAATCACTACACGACTGGTAAGTCTGTTATTTTTCTGTTGCAGCACGGTGGGCCTACTCAGCATGAAACGTTCGATCCAAAGATGGATGTGGACGAAGCTATACGTACGGTTGGTGGAGTAACGCAAACGAGCATTCCCGGAGTGCATTTCGGTAGTACCATGTCTCGCTTAGCAGCTCTGGCAGATAAATTGGCCATCGTACGTTCGTATGTCGGCGGCAGTAGTGCTCATGGCATTCGCCCCATCGTCAGTAATGCCTCGCTCAAGGCTAATCTGGGATCCATCTATGCTCGCCTGGCTGGTACCAATCATTCTCGGACGGGTATTCCCACCAATATTGCGATTGACCCGACGGCTGTTGAACCTGAAGACAACGGCCCGGATGTTCGATTTGGAACATTCGTCCAGACCGGTGAACTTGAAAAAATGTATGAGCCATTCGTGCCGGGGGGTGGATCCAATCTGCAGAAGAACATGCGACTGGCTTTACCTATTTCACGATTTGATAATCGTAAAGGGCTGCTGCAATCGCTTGACGGATTGAAAAATGAAATCGACAGCACGGGTGTTTTGGAAGGAGTCGGCAGATTTCGTGAACAGGCATACGACATGTTGATTCGTGGGGTCGCCGAAGCCTTTGATGTTACGAAAGAAGACCCTGCCACGCTTGCCCGTTATGATACTTCGCAGTTCATCAATGATACTAAATATACAGATAAGACCAACGGCAAGAGCGGACGTCATTGGTATCAGACCAATGCCCGAACCCTGGGGCGTCTACTCTTGTTAGCTCGGCGGCTTTGTGAAGCCGGCGCGGGATTTGTGACTGTCACCAGTCAATTCGTTTGGGATATGCATGCCGACCAAAACAATCTGGGAGTTGCCCGGGGGATGGAAGCGGTAGGTAATCCCTTTGACCACGCCGTCTCTGCATTTATTGAAGACTGCGAAGCACGTGGATTGAGTGATGACATCCTGTTAGTCACCACGGGCGAAATGGGTCGCACTCCGCGAATCAACAAGCGGGGCGGCCGGGACCACTGGGGAGGACTTACCCCGCTGATGCTTTACGGTGGCGGAGTGACTCATGGTCAGGTGATCGGGCAATCAGCGAAGGATGGTGGTGAGCCAATCTCTTCGGCCTGGAAAAATCAAAACCTGATTGCAACAATGCTGCACACACTGTTTGATATTGGTGAACTACGCCTCGAGTCCGGACTTCCCGTGGACCTTGTGCGTTTTGCGACCACCGGTACTCCAATCGCCGGACTTACCGGCTAACAAGTTACTTGGCAGCCGTATCCGGTTTTTGATCCAATTCTCCGCAAAGCTGAAGTGCACGCAGTGGATAAAAAGAACCGCTGTACGTGATAAAGTGTGGACCGTCGGTATTAAGTGACCGGGTCCACCAGCGTCCGGACTCACGCTGATTCGTTTTAATCCATTGAATACCAGATTGAATCGCATTGTGATCGGCGGGAATTCCAGCTTCCCGGAGCAGCATGATCGCAAGACCGGTTTGATGCCCGTCGCTCGGAGGTGCATCTTTCTCAGGTTCTGCATTTAGCTTGTCCTTGCGACTACCACCTCCCCAGGTTTCCGGAGTTGCAAAAGTACGCATCGCCCAACCACCATCATCCTGTTGGTGCTTGAGAATCAATTCAATGGTGGCAGATTGTTGCTCTTTGGTCTGTAGCCCGTCCCACTTTAAGGATGCCCAGAATAACAGTAGCTTGCCATAGTCGTGGGGAGGCTTGGTGTTTTGCAAGTAGGACTTGAGCGTATCAATACTCTTTTGCTGCTCTTCGGTTACCTGCTGAAGATATCCGGGCGCAATTGCCAGAGCCATGGCTGCCACTGTTGCGCCGTGATAGGAACTTGACTCAAACGGAGGCCAGCAGGTGATGTTATTGAAACTGCCATCTTCGGATTGAACGGTGAGTAACAGGTCGAGCGATTCTTTCGTTTCGGCAGACAGGTTTCCTTTGCTTTGGTCGTAGGCAGCGAGTCCGTTGGCTACATAAGCCAGAGCCGTTGGTTTTAGACCGGATTTAATGGCGGTAAGCGGCGCACGCTTGAACTTGGCCAGTTCCAGCAAAAAGAATTGTCGGTGGTCTTCCACTTGCGTATTGAAGAGTGGTCCAAGTCCAGGAGCTAATTGCATAAACGTTCCGTTAGTGTGACAGGAAACACATTTGCGGTTTTCACTCCAGGCTTGACTACTCTGAGTGAGATAGTCTTTCGCTGCTGCAAGAGAAAATGACGATCGAACCGGCTCGTCGGCTTTAGCCGCAACGACTTCGATGTTCCCGGATTTATACTGAGGGGTTTCCGCATGAACATGGCTGGATAGACTCACGAGACTAATTGCGACCATTGTCAGGATTGGGAAGAATACATGTTTCATGGAATTAGTTTCCGTACGGCGAAGATCTGAATTGTTTATGGCATGGTTCATCCTAACAGAATGACATGGCGGATTCTAAGATTTTGTTGAAGAGTCGCACGGGCAGCCTCACCCCTCTGGTTGCGTATTGGCCGCAGGCAACTCAGAATAAACTAGTTGGATTTCCCCCCCCCCGTTCATTTTTGGGAAGCATTAAATCGTGAAACGCTTTGCTCTGAAGACTCTGTTGTTGATGATGCTGGCCTCCAGTGTTCTGGCCACAGAGAAACGACCGAATATCGTTTTTATTTTTACAGATGATCATGCCCCTCATGCCATTGGTGCCTATGACGGGTGGTTGAAAGAGGTGAACCCGACTCCGAATATCGATCAGTTGGCAGCGCAGGGGATGCTGTTCCGTAACAGTTTTTGTACGAATTCCATCTGCGGTCCCAGCCGCGCCGTGATTCAGACCGGTAAGCATAGCCATAAGAACGGGTTTCGTAATAACGGTGATAAATTTAATTGGGCTCAACAGACGTTTCCAAAATTGCTTCAGGCGGTAGGGTATGAAACGGCGATCTATGGTAAAAGTCATCTCGCCGGTAAACCTCAGGGGTACGATAAATGGGTGGTGTTGCCGGGCCAGGGATTATATTACAACCCTGATTTTCTGACGCCCGAAGGCAAGATCACGATCGAAGGTTATTGCACCGACATCGTCACCGATATGGGCGTTGAATATTTAACGTCGGGACGTGATAAAGATAAGCCTTTTTTGTTGATGGTTCAGCATAAAGCTCCCCACCGCTGTTGGATGCCCGCCACGCGTCACCTCAACCTGTATGACGATATTTCCATTCCGGAGCCAGCTACTTTATTCGATGACTATAAAGACAACGCTCCGCCGGCACGTTTTCAGGAACTGGAAATCGATCGCCACATGGATCCACACTATGACCTGTTTCTGGACCTGATTCCGACTGAAAAACCGGAAGCCATTCAGCAACGTCAGGATCGCAGCGCGTGGGTCAACCTGCAACGCTTTACGCCCGACCAATTAAAAGTCTGGCGTGACGCCTGGGAGCCAAAAGATAAAGCATTTCATGAAGCCAATCTAAGTGGTAAAGATCTGGTGCGTTGGAAGTTCCAGCGATATGCCAAAAACTATTTGCGATGCGTCAAAGGTGTGGATGAAAGCGTTGGACGCATCATGCAAACGCTACGGGACGAAGGCCTGGCAGACAACACCGTCGTTGTTTACTGTTCCGATCAGGGGTTCTATGTCGGTGACCACGGTTGGTATGACAAACGCTGGATGTATGACGAATCGATGAAGATGCCGTTTGTGATTAAATGGCCTGAAGTCATTAAGCCGGGCTCGGTCGATGAGCACTTAATTCAAAATATTGATTACGCCGCCACGTTTCTGGAAATGGCAGGCGCTGAAGTCCCTGACGATATTCAGGGTGAGTCTCTCGTTCCACTGCTCAAAGGAGAGGCTGCTGAGGATTGGAGATCGTCGCTTTACTACCACTACTATGAATTCCCCAGCGTGCATATGGTTCCACGACATTATGGAATTAGAACCGAACGATTTAAGCTGATGCATTTTTATGAATTTGGTGAAGAGTGGGAATTCTACGACCTGGAAAAAGACCCCGACGAGCTTAAGAATCTTTACGGTAAAGATCGTTACTCGAAACTGATTGAAGATCATAAAGCTCAGCTGACAGCGCTTCAGGAGAAATACGAAGAGGATAGCGACATCTCTGAAAAACCTTTGGATTGGCAGCTGAAACAACGTAAAGGCTGGGTTAAGAAATAATGCTCCGTCTACTTCTAGCCAGCTTGTTTCTGTTTCCCAATATCTCTTCAGCCCGGCATCCGCGGCCAACACCGAAAGGATTTAGTTGGGTCAGTCCGGGATCAGAGAAATTGGTTAGTTCGATCTCCAGAAAGATTCGGCATCGAACCTTTCAGAGTCCGTCGATGGGAATCGAAGTCGGGTACTATGTCTATCTACCCCCCGGATACTATCAGCCTGAGAATAAACAACGTCGTTATCCGGTCGTTTACAATCTGCACGGCGGCCGACCGGGCGGCGAATATAAGATGATTGCGATTCACCGATTCGTGGACGCTGCCATTCGAGCCGGAAAGATTGAACCGGTCATTTACGTGTTTCCCAATGGAGGCCCGATGAGCTGGTATAACTATCCCCGATTTGAAAATGGACAAGGGGAAGATGTCTTTATTAAAGAAACGATCCCGCACATCGATAAGCAGTTTCGGACAGTGGCTCGCCGCGAAGGTCGAGGCCTACAGGGGTACTCCCAGGGAGGACGCGGGACGACGCGAATCATGTTCAAATATCCCGAATTGTTTGGTTCCGTGGCTCCCGGAGGTGCGGGCTTTGCAACGGAGAAAACAATCCAGGAAAACGACGGGACTGAATCGGAATTAATCCAATTCGCATCAGGTGATAACACCTGGGACCTGGCCAGAAAATATGCCGCTCGCACTCAGGCTCCACCCTTGCGACCGCTCATTTGGGTTGGTGCAGACGAAGCCAATTATCAATCAAATCTGGATTTTATGAATTATTTAGACGAATTGGGAATCCCTTACCAGAAGCTGGTCGCCCCGGACATCGGTCATCATGCAGGACGAATCTATGAAATTCGTGGAGACGTCCTTCTTAAATTTCACGACGCTAATTTCAAACGTCTGCTCAAGCAGTGATTCTTACTGGGATTTGTAAGGCTCAAACATTTATTAGGTAATGCTCGTTTTTTGCGCCCCGAATTTGCTGAAATTGGCACCTCTTTAAATAGTGGAATATTTGTCCTGAGCAAAACCTGGAGTTCTGCCATGAATCGTCTTGTATTAAGTGCGTTGCTGAGTCTGTTAGTTTTATCACTGGGTTGCGAGTTTGAATCGGAGCGAGAAGCAGCTCAAAGAAAGCGGGAGGCAGAACTGGAGGAGAATCTTGAGGGACTGTTAGATGCCTTTGCCGATGCAATTGAGGAGGCCGGCGAGTCGGATTCGAGTGACTACGATTTTGGCGAACTTTCACCGATTGCGAAGGTTGTTCGCGAGGCGGAAGGACTTAATGAAGAGTTTTTCAGTGAATACTCTGCAACGGCGGAAGGAGATTACGGTAACTTCTCAGAAGCCAGCGACATGATTCTTGAACTGATTGAGAATCATAGTAAAGAAGAATTAATGCCTTATCGGAGAGATATAAATAGTATTCTCTACAACGGTGCTTGTGCTTACAGCCTGTCGAAGGATGTCGAGAAAGCACTCTCCACACTAAAACTCGCTGTGGATTATGGTTGGAATGATCATGCTCATACGCTGGTTGATCCGGATTTGGAGAATCTGAGGGCGACAGCGGGCTTTAAGAAATTCAATGCCGAGTACTCAGAGACCATCGAACGTCAGGCTAGCGAGAATATCCCCGACGAAGTTTCTTTTCCTTTTGATTTTAAGCTGACCGGAATTGATGGCGAACCTGTCAGTTTGGCTGATCATAAAGGTAAAGTGGTCATCGTTGATTTCTGGGGTACCTGGTGTCCACCTTGTCGAGCAGAGATCCCGTCATTCATACGATTGCAAAATGAGTTCGGTGAAGAAGGCTTCCAAATGATAGGTCTCAATTACGAAGGTGGAGACACAGACTCTGATACAGCCAAGGTCAAGCAATATGTCACGAGCGAGGGAATTAACTATCCCTGTGCTCTGGGTGATGATGCAACCCAAAACCAGGTTCCCGGCTTTAATGGCTATCCCACGACACTGTTTATCGACAAGACCGGAAAAGTACGACATAGACTCGTTGGATTACATCAGTATCAGGATCTTTCGGTTATCGTCAAAAAACTACTGGCCGAATGATACGCCGCAGACCCGGAACAAAAAGTCAGCTCTTTCATTTTGGGGTTTCCTCTCGACCCTATTGACACATAAACGACGATTGCTAGTCTATGAAACAATGTTTATATGTTGTTTTCGATGCAGTTGAGGGTATACGGGTGCCGTCAAAGCGAGGTGGGATTCATTGTCTACTCGACAATCTAAAAAGTTTATTGTTGTCGCGTTGGTGATTACATTGGCGACGGGGTCGCTTCTATTTCAGTGGCTTGGTTCACAACGGGCTGCTGAAGATTTAGCAGAATACTACGCGGCAGCGGTACTCGAAGGCCAGCAGGCGATCCAACAATCACTAGAAGAGCGTGGGCTGGTACAGTATGTAGGTTCTTTACATGAACCTGCCCCGAATTCAGATTCTATCATTGATACAAGTCCGGCTCATTGCTATCCAGTGAATGTTGATAGTGTTTTAGAATGTGAGTTAGCAACCGTTCGTATTCTGGATTTACATAACTGTAATGTTATCGAAGAAGGTAGAGAGTGCAGATCTGGTGGTCAACTGGTCATCTCGTCCAGGGACGGACAATTCGATGAAGTCTTCATTAGCTTTGAGCTTCTGAATTCAGCAGGTGGCAAATTTGAGATTGTTATGCCAAGCGATAAGCGTGCTTGTCAGCCGATCAAACGTGCCTTCGAACAGTTTGCTCCGGAACCAGGAATTGCCTCACGCCAACTCATGAATAACGTTTTGGTGAAGCTATTTAGAAATGCCCGAAACAACACGATCGACGAGCAGTTAGGTCACCTGTTCCTCAAGATCATCCTCAATTCAGTTCATCATGAATTACTGGTTGCGCAGGCCTTTGAAAGGCCGCTTCCTCGCAATGGCAGTTAATCACATCTCCAGTGTCGAACAACCTTAAGCGATGATTTCTTTGACAACTTCACCTGCCACATCCGTCAAACGGAAGTCTCTGCCATTGAGGTGATAGGTTAGTTTTTTGTGATCCAGACCACAGAGGTGCAGTATGGTCGCATGCAGATCATTGACACTGACTCGATTCTCAACCGCTTCATTGCCAATTTCATTCGTCGCTCCATAATGCACTCCACCTTTGACTCCTCCGCCTGCCATCCAATAGGTCATTGCATGTGGATTATGGTCCCGGCCCGTTCCTCCTTTTTGTACGATAGAGAGTCGTCCAAATTCGCCACCCCAAACCACTAACGTGTTATCCAGCAATCCTCGCTGGTCCAGATCTTCGAGCAGCCCGGCAATTGGGCGATCTGTTTCACCGGCAAACTGTCCGTGATTTTTCGAAATCGAGTTGTGGCCATCCCAGCTGCGGGCATTTTCATTACCACCACTATAGATCTGAATGAAGCGTACGCCACGTTCCACCATACGTCGTGCAATCAGACATTGTTTAGCAAAGTGATCGCATTCTTTGACTCCAACTCCATAAAGGTCATGGATTTCCTGAGTCTCCGCATTGATATCAAGTGCTTCCGGTGCGGCCTGTTGCATACGGTAAGCAAGTTCAAAACTGTTAATGCGAGTCTCTAAATCAGATTCATCCGGTCGGGTTTGAGCGTGATCTTCATTCAGTGATTTAAGTGCATCGAGTAACGCTCGTTGCTGAGAAATATTCTTCTTGCCTTGAAGATTCAGATTATCGATCGGATCTCCCTGAGGTTTGAACCAGGTTCCCTGATAAACACTTGGCAGAAATCCAGCTCCCCAGTTTTGTGCATACCCTTTGGGGAGGCCACGATTCAGCGGATCGGACATCGTTACGAAGGAGGGTAGGTTTTGATTCTCGGTACCCAATCCGTAAGTGACCCAGGAACCGACGCTGGGAAACCCCATACGTTTCATGCCGGTATTGATCATGAACAGTGCCGGGCTGTGGTTGTTTGATTCGGTGTAACACGAATGAAGAAACGCCATCTTGTCGACATGCTGAGCGAGTTTGGGAAAGATCTCCGAAACCCAGGACCCGCTTTCTCCGTGTTGAGAGAATTGGAACGGTGACTTCATTATGGGACCGACATTTCCGGTAAAGAATCCCGTATTTTTATCGAACCCTTCTAATTCCTGTCCATCGTGCTTTTCCAGTTCAGGTTTGTAATCCCATGTATCAACTTGACTCGGCCCGCCATTCATAAATAGCCAGATCACACTCTTCGCTTTGGCCGGGAAATGTTGTTCTTTCGCAGATAACGGACTATTGGCCGCTTCGGCTTCCTGTTCTGCCAACAACGCATGGAGAGCCAACGCGCCCATGCCACCACCACAGGTTTTTAGTAACTGTCGACGAGTATAAAAACTATTCATCATTCGTTTTGCATCTTCAATTAATAGATGTAACAGAATTCGTTAAGGCAAAGCATGAGCTGGATGAGATCGGCGGTTGCCTGTTCCCGAGCGTCGGTCACTCCGGATTCTGTGTAGGACGCAGTCTGACTCTGCAGGAAACTGACAGCCTTCGCTGCTTCACTATCGGTGGGCTGACGCGAAAGCGATCGTTGATACAGCATTTGGATCTGGGTTGCTTCATCAAGTTGGTGTTTGAGCAATTCTGTCGCACTATCTTCACAACATTTTCTCAGGTGGGGATTGTTTAGTAGTAGCAGCGCCTGCGGAGCGACGGTCGTTGTAGGTCGTTGCCCCTGACTCACCAGCGGTTCCGGTACGTCGAAGACCTGCAGCATCGGAACAAGCTTACTGCGTTTGATAGTAAAGTAGATGCTGCGGCGACGCATCGATTCGTCAAGCGTCCCCTGGCCGAACATTCTGACATCAAGTTGACCGGTTGCCTGCAGGATGGAATCCCGAATGGCTTCCGCTTCCAGTCGCCGGGGACTAAACCGCCAATAGTACGCATTGCCAGGATCGGCCAATGCATCCTCTTTGTTGAAGCCTGACGCTTGCTGGTAGGTGTAGCTCGAGAGAATCAGTGAGTGGATATGTTTAAGACTCCAGTCATGTTCAATGAGTTGCATGGCCAGCCAATCCAGCAGAGCAGGGTGAGTGGGAGGTTGACCCTGAATACCAAAATCATTCGTTGATGAGACAATGCCGCGTCCAAAGTGATGGTGCCAGAGACGGTTGACGATGACGCGCGCAAGCAGGTGGCCGGCACCTTGTTGCGTATCAACCATCCAGTTGGCCAGAGCCGTACGGCGATACGATGTAGTGGCTCCATCCGGTGGAGTTTCCTGCCACCGTTGAATCGAATCTTCGGCAGGCATTAACACTTGTAGAAATCCCTGTTGAGCCTGCCCTGTCTTTTGATTGACGTCACCGCGTTTCAAAAAGTAAAAATCTTCAAAGAAGTCCTTACCCTGAGAATGATGACGAATGGGTTTAACGCCTTCGCTGACGACCATCACCGTTTCACCAACCGTCTTCGGCGCCGACTTTTTATGTTCTAACGCCTTGGCAGTAAGTTCCTTCCAGGTGTTATCCGATGTGCGGTACCAACCAACAGCCAGTCGGATTTCGTCTTCAGTACGGTCACCGGCCGGTTTCTTCAGAATCCGAGCAACTTCTTCTGAGATCGTATTGGCGAGCAGAGGTAATTCCGGGTCACCAGAAACCGAAATGCGGAAGCGTCCCATGATGTGTTTGGTGTTGCCCTGAAATGCCACAGTGAGCCGTAGTCGATAACCCGCAGCGTCTTCCAGCGGTTCAGCCAAAGTCAGGATCGCCGCATGGTCCTTGCCAAACTGAGGATCGACAGCCCAGCCGGAACCCTTGTCGTCATCAATGACAGTGCGGACATGTAAGGCGCCTTCATTTTGATTAAACGTTGCTTTCGCATTACTAAACTCGACATTTTTCAGATTATTGGCATCGGACAGCGGTGCCGCTCCCAGATGCACATCGGTTAGTTGGAAGTTGCCATTGGACGCCAATCCGGGCCCTCCGGCACTAAGCGTCGGATCGGCAAACGCTTCGATGCGAATCGCTTTGACATTTGGCAAATGCGTATGGAATTCAAATGTAAAAACATCCTGGTTAGCAGCCAGCGACGGTTCAACCTTAAAAGACTCGTCCGGTTGGCGTTCGATGACAGAACTCTTTTCAGACTGCACGTCAAAAAACTTCATGGTGTACCACTGTGGCAATTCCTTTTCAGGATTAGCGGCATCCCAGACCTCAAACGCCTTTCGCAGAGTGGTTTCTTCATATTCCCGGATCGCATCGAGGTACGGCTGATGGGCTTTATCAAATGCTGCCTGCTGCGCATCCACTTCAGCCTGATTGATAATGATTTGCTGATTAGATCGAACTGCGGTCGTAAAGGTCGAAGTGAAGCGGTAGTAATCGGCTGTTGGGATAGGGTCAAATTTATGGTCGTGACATCGAGCGCAGCCGATTGTCATCGCCAGCATTGCAGTGCCAGTCGTCGCGGCCATGTCATCCAGAGCGTCATACCGCGATGGTTCGACTTCGTTGGCCGTAATCTGCGTTGGGAAGACGCCGGCACCTAGAAATCCAGTTGCCATCATGGCGAGGTGATTCTTCGGAGCAATTTCATCGCCGGCAAGTTGCCAGCGAGTAAATTCGTTGTACGGTAAATCCTGATTCAGAGCCTGGATGACAAAATCACGATAATGAAATGCAAAGGGACGATCGTAGTCATGTTCAAAACCATGACTTTCTGCAAATCGCGCAACGTCCAGCCAGTGTCGCGCCCAACGTTCCCCGTAATGCGGGCTATTTAAAACGTATTTAATCGTTGCCTCGATCACCTGCTCTACAGGCTCGGCTGCCAGAGTAGCCAATTCCTGCTCGGTGGGCGGCATGCCGATCGTATCGAGAAACATCCGGCGAATCAGAGTTTGCTTGTCGGCCTTAGCGGAGAAGTGTAGTGATTGACTGTCGATTCCTGCAGCAATGTAGTGATCAATTGGATTCTGAGCTGCAGGGTGGAGATCCGTACGGATTGTTGCCATTCGCAAAGGTTGAAATGCCCAGTAGTCCTTTTGGGACTGGTCGATGCGTCGGCGAGTCCACGCATCGGCAGGTTCATCCGCATCCAGCAGAGGGCGATCGTAGGCTGCTCCGAGATCAGCCCATTCCAGAATCGACTCAATCAAAGTATCACTCAGCTTGCCACTGTTTTGTGGCATGGCCGGCTCAGCTCGATGATAGAGCATATCTGCCAGATAGCTCTGTCGCGATTTTCCAAATTCGACCGTTTCCCCACTTGCTCCTCCCAAAAGAAACGTCTTGCGTGTGGCGAGGCTGAATTCACCTTCGGTTTTTTCGCCACCATGACAGTTGAGGCAATGGGCAGTTAAGGCATGGCGCACCGTGGACTTGAACAGTTTCTGACTCCTGGCCATCCGTGCGGCATGTGCAGGGTCTAACTTCTCCTGCTTTTCCGGAGTTTCCTGATTCTGCTGCTGAGCCTGCACGGACATCCGTGGTGCCAGTGGTACTAGTAATGCCAGGGCAAGCAGGACTACACCGAGACTATCCAATCTCATCGTCAATTTCATTTATCCAATGCATCGAAATTAGGAGTGAACACAACGCTATGATTATTTGCGTTTCTGTTTTGCCGGTGGCAACTGGTACCCCGTTGTATTCAAACGAATCCGGTACAGGTCAGCTCCCGCAGTAATATAGAGAAGATTGGAATCTTTGCCACGCCCAAAACCGACGTTGGTGGGAACCGGAGTTTCAATGAATCCCAGTTCTTTGCCTGCTGGTGAGTAGATTGCAATTCCGGGACGTTTTTCAGATCGTTCCGCCACGACCAGATTACCGTTTGCATCAACAATGAGACCGTCAGGGCCATCCTCCGGCGAGTAATCCACGAGCGTTTCGCGGTAAGTTGCGTTCCCGTCTTTGTCCAGATCGTAAGCCATCAGCGCCATGTGCCCTTTGCGAAGTGGAGCTGCAATTGCAACGGGGCCCTTGGCATCATCGGCCGTACCAAGTCGTTCAAATCCGGTCGCTCCATTTGCATTACTCACGACGTACAAGGTTTTCTGATCCGGTGAGATACAGACACCGTTAGGTTTTCCGGCATCCGAGATAATGCGAGTGATCGTTCCGTCGGTGTCCACTCGGTAGACACCCATGACGGGTTGGTCGATGGACTCATGGCCCAGATAGCGAGGATCACTAAAGTAGAGCCGACCTTTGAGGTCAATCGTAACGTCATTTGGTGAATTCAGTTTCCGGCCTTCATACATTCCCGCAACAATATAGCTCATACCGGTTTTCATATCAGTTCGGGTGACGCGCCGACCACCATAATCTGCACCTTCGCAGATGATCATGTCGCCATGCGCATCGAATTTGATACCATTGGACATCCCGCTGGGTGAGCGAAAGATCGTCGTCTTTCCGCTGGCAGGATCGTATTTCCAAATGTGGCCCGCATGAATCTGGCCATTGTCGGTTGTGGATTGATGTGAAAATGTAATGTCACTGAAGTAAACCTGCCCATCAGGAGCGACGGCTACGCCCTCAGTTAACATGATGCCGGTGAACAGTTTTTCCAGTTTAGCGTCTTTCGGTACGATGGGATCCGCCGCCAATGCTATCGATACAAAGCCAAAGAAAAGGAAGATACTAAGTCTCATGGTTGAAGTTACTCCAAAGAATTCTGTTATTCGATCACTTCTTTGATTTTACTGCATTTGTCGGCGACAGTCCCCTGTTGAATTAACGTTTAAACGAGATGTAAATCACCTTCGTCTTAGCTTAAAATAGAGATCATTCAAACGAGAACCAAAGTCTTTGGATTAATTCAAAACTATGAGTAAGCCGTTTCTTGCCATTGGTCTGCTGTTGGTCGCCGTCCAGCACGCTGCAGCCAAACCAAAAATTGACTACGACCGTGATATTCGTCCATTGCTGAGTGAAACCTGTTTTGCCTGCCACGGACCCGACGAGCAATCCCGGCAGGCTGACTTCAGGCTTGACATCGCCAACGACCACTTCCTTCAGCTACTTACTCCCGGTAACCCTGCCAGTAGCGAATTGCTCACACGTCTGACGGCATCAGACCCTGATCTCAAAATGCCTCCGGTTGATTCCAGGAAACAGCTGTCGGTCGAACAAATTGAAATCATAAAACAGTGGATTAAAGAGGGTGCGGAAATCAAAGGACATTGGGCCTGGAATGCTCCTTCTCGCCCCGAGTTACCTCGAATTCAACAGAAACGCTGGGCACGCGGCGCGATTGATTACTTTATTAAGGCGGGATTAGATTTTCAAAAGATGCGGCCATCCAATCAGGCCGATCGATTAACGCTGATACGCCGTGTGTCACTTGATTTACGGGGTCTGCCGCCGACGATTGAAGAAGTGGATCAGTTTCTTCAGGACCCGTCAGAACAGGCCTATGCATCCATGATCGAACGGATGCTTGGATCAAAACATTATGGCGAACGGATGGCACAGGATTGGCTTGATCTTTCGCGCTATGGTGATACCAATGGGTACCACGCAGATAGCCATCGAGATATGTGGCTCTATCGGGATTATGTTATTAACGCTTACAACAACAATAAGCCGTTTGATCGATTCATTCTGGAGAACATGGCAGGTGACTTATTGCCCGATGCAACGCAGGAAACGCAAATCGCTTCAGGGTTTAATCGCAACGTCACATTTAATGAAGAAGGTGGTGCCGATCCGGATGAGTTTTATGTGGCCTATGCAGTGGATCGGGCCAACACCACAGGGCAGGTGTTTCTGGGACTGACAGTGGGTTGTGCTCAATGTCACGACCATAAATATGATCCGATTAGTCAGCGAGAGTATTATCAACTGTACGCTTTCTTTAACAGCGTACAGGATGAAATCGGAGCAGGAGGAGCAACCGGTTATCACAACAAACCACTGCCTCCGCTACTCAAAGTGGAAACTGACGAGTACAGGCAACAAGTCGGCGATCTGACACAACAGGCAGCGTCGTTAAAAATTCAGATTGCCGAGTTGGCAGAAACTCTCAAAGCGGATCGCACTAAAGTCGAACAAGCCTATGCTGCCTGGCTCCCGGAGTTTTTGTCTCAGGGAACTCAAGTCGATTCGTTCTCAGAGGATTTGCAGCTGTGGTTATCCGCAGACGATATCAACGGCGATGGAATAGTGGACACTGAACAGGAGTTTAGCCCGCCTGAGAAAATCATAGTTTGGAAAGATCGTTCGGTACATGGGCGTGAAGCGAAAGCAACCGGAACTCCGATGTATCTGGCCGATGGCCTGAATGGCAAACCTGCAATTCACTTAAATGGAACGACGGACTTTTTGCGTACTTCTGCCGGAGGTGAAAATCTTCACAATGACTATTCGATTGTGAGTGTCATTTCTTATGACAATTTGGCTGGAAATCAAATGCCGATCATGTGGGGTGCGGAATCGCGCGGGAAGCGTCGTTCGATGTGGAAAGTCGCTACATCAAACATGCTCAGTTTTAACGGGCATGGAGCAGATGTGGTTGGCAATAAACCGATTGTCCTCAACGAAGCACATATTGGTATGGTGACTCAGGATTCCGACAAACGTATTCGTCTTTATATGAATGGGGAAGCGGGAGGCGAAGGGATACCGTCGATCGTTTCCATTCATGATTTGAAGCCGAATCCCATCACGATTGGTGCTAATAATGCCGGGAATGAAAAAACCTATGGCTCCTTCGCAGAAGTCATGATCTTCAATCGTGTTCTTTCCGACACCGAACGATCAAGAATCACTCGATATCTGGCCGGCAAATACAAGATTAAGTCCAAACTGGCTGCTTACCCGGAAAAAATTGCCGCGATCAATAAGACGCCGAATGCTGATTGGACAGACGAGCAAAAGCAGGCCGTCTTTGATTTTTATGTGGAAAATGAATTCCTAATCTCCAATGCAGACCTGCGTACATTAAAGACGGAATTAGCAGCGATCCAGGGGAAAGTGAATTCCTTATCGTCATCCGTGCCGACGACGATGGTGATGGTTCAAAAATCTGATCCGAATCCCGCATTTGTATTGATGCGTGGTGATTTTCAGGACCCGGGTGAACAAGTGCAACCGGATGTACCTTCGATTTTTCCTCGCATGCCGGAAGGCCAGCCAGGTAATCGGCTGGGACTTGCTCACTGGCTTATAGACCCTAGCCATCCGTTAGTTTCACGCGTGGTTGTTAATCGATTATGGAAACAGCTCTTTGGAACAGGCCTTGTGAAGACACTGGGGGATTTGGGTACGCAGGGAGAACGTCCGAGTCATCCGGAACTACTGGATTGGCTGGCGGTAGAGTTTGTGGAATCTGGATGGGACGTGAAGCATATTCAGAAATTAATACTGCTGTCAGCGACGTATCAGCAGCAATCTCAAACTATTGGTATCTATGACGAGATTGATCCCGACAACAGGCTACTTTCCCGCTCTCCGCGTTTCCGGTTGTCCGCCGAGGAAATTCGAGATAATGCTCTGGCAATCAGTGGACTACTAACACGCAAGACCGGAGGTCCCAGCGTTCGTCCTTATCAGCCGGAAGGATTTTATTCGGACAAGATTGGTCGAGGCTGGGATCAAAGCCGGGGCGAAGATCTGTATCGACGAGGCGTCTATACATACTGGAGGAGGACGACGGTTTACCCGGCCTTCCAGATTTTTGATGCGCCCAGCCGCGAGTTTTGCACCGTGAACCGCCCTCGAACCAACACACCGTTGCAGGCATTGGTATTGATGAATGACCCGACTTATGTGGAAGCGGCTCGCGTGTTCGCTGCCAGAATACTGACCGCAGGTGGAAGTACTCTGGAAGATCGTTTTGATTTTGCCTTTCGATCGGCGGTAGCACGTTCACCAAATCCGCAGGAGGCAGAAGTTCTGCAAAGGTTATTTGATCAACAATTAGAAATCTACCAACAGGACTCCGCCGCCGCGATGAAAATTGTAAGTGTGGGTGAATCGCCGCAACCGGACGGGCTCGATCCTGCTGAATATGCAGCCTGGACGGCATTGGCCAGTATTATCCTGAATCTTGATGAAACAGTTACCAGGGAGTAAAGGCGATGGATTATCAAACGCGTAGAAATTTCCTCAGCCGTACATCCATGGGATTGGGGGCCCTGGCGACAGCATCGATTTCTCAGGACTCGGATCTCCTTGCACGCAGCCGGAATAAGAAACCAGGATCGGGAATGCATTTTCCAGCGAAAGCCAAACGTGTGATCTATTTGCATATGTCGGGCGGTCCGTCTCATCTGGATACCTTTGACAATAAGCCACAGATGCAAAAATATCATGGTGAACCTCTTCCTCCGTCGGTGATCGGTAAACAGCGTTTAACGACGATGACTCGTGAACAGGCCAAACTGCTTGTCGCCGCCACTCAACAGGAGTGGGGTAAATACGGTGAAAGCGGGATGGAAATGAATGCTGAATTCAAAGAGATCTCCTCGATCGCTGACGAGATGTGTTTGATCAAAAGTATTCACTCCACACCAATCAACCATGATCCGGCAGTGACCTTCCTACAGACAGGCAGCCCGCTTTCCGGCCGCCCCTGCTTAGGCTCCTGGCTCAGTTACGGATTGGGAAGTGAAAACAAAGACCTCCCTGAGTTTGTTGTGTTGTTGTCCAACGGAGGGCAGCCCGTTCCCTCACGGTATTGGCATAATGGATTCCTGCCAAGTCGTCATCAGGGAGTGCAGTTTCAATCCAAAGGAGATCCGGTTTTGTACCTTTCAAATCCTGAGGGAATTGATGATCAAAACCGTAAGAATCTGGTCTCTGGAATCAACCAGTTAAATCAACTCAAACAAAAGCAGATTGGCGATCCCGAGATTGAAGCGAGAATCAATGCTTATGAATTGGCCTATCGTATGCAATCGTCCGTTCCGGAGTTGATGGATATCAGCCGCGAATCGAAAGAGACTCTGGAAGCCTATGGTGCCAATCCGGGAGGGGCAGGATTTGCGAATAATTGCCTGTTGGCGCGGCGATTGGCAGAAGCCGGAGTACGTTTCATTCAGCTGTATGACCGGGGCTGGGATCACCACTCGGATGTGACATCGAATATTAAAAATAAAATCAAACAGGTCGATAAACCGTGTGCGGCGTTGATTAAAGACCTGAAGCAACGAGGCCTG
>DEAW01000251.1 GCA_002348315.1 Planctomycetaceae bacterium UBA2972
TTCTTGACAAGGCAGTCTGATAAGCCCAGTTCAATTTGTTGGAATCGTCGTTGCCACCTTCCTGCAGGATCCGTTCAGCGAAAGCTCGAGCGGCCTCGACGTACGTCGGATCATTGAGGAGCACTAAAGCCTGTTGAGGTGTATTGGAGCGAGGGCGGCTAACCGTGCACTCTTCGCGGCTCGGAGCATCGAACGCCAACAGTGAGGGATGCAGAAACATACGTTGCCAGTGGGTGTAGAGGCCACGGCGATAGATGTCATCGCCTCCCGACAATTGCCAGGTTCGTTTGGGAAAATTCATATGTTTCCAGTATCCGGCCGGCTGGTATGGTTTGACACTGGTGCCGCCAACGTTCTGATTAAGCAACCCACCGATCGCCAGGGCTGTATCGCGGATCATTTCAGCATCCAGGCGGAATTGCGACTGGCGTGCATACTTATGGTTGTAAGGATCCAGTGCTGCCAATTCAGGAGACAATCCGGACGATTGCTGGTAGGTGTTGGAAGCGACAATCAAACTGACGATGTGCTTTATGTCCCAACCACTTTCAATCAGTTCGATAGAAAGCCAGTCGAGCAGTTCGGGGTGCGTTGGTCGCGTGCCCTGCGCTCCAACATCATCAAGAGGTTCAGCCAGTCCGTGACCAAAGAAGATCTTCCACAGCCGGTTTACCAGCACACGCGAGGTGAGTGGGTTATCCGGATCGACCATCCAGTCTGCCAGATCGAGACGATTGGGACGTCGATCTTCGATGGCCAACGGTTTCAGGAATCCCGGTACTAAAGGAGCTGCCTCGGCACCCGAATCATCCATCCAGTTTCCACGAGGTAGAACCCGGATCATCCGTGGTTCACGAACTCGCGTCATGAGTGTGCGGGGAGCGGAATCGTTGAGTTGCTTTAATTGTTGTTGCAGTTGTGCAACTTCATCTCGCTGCGTTTTCAATTCGGCACTGTTGTCGCGATAGTAGTCTGACAGTTTGTTCTGTTCGGCTGCGGCTCGTTCTGTAGACGCCTTCGCAATAATGGCTGTGATGTCTGCCGGTAAGCTATTGTTGCTGTGGGTGTAGTAGAACCCGGCACCGCCTCCGCCCTGAGAGATTTTCAACAGAACGGTGTTGTCACCTTCCACTAAATCCACAGTCACTTTTTCCTGATCGACAGCCGGGCCTCGGGTCACTTTATTATTCAGGACTTCTTTCTGATTCACCCAAACGCGAATTCCATCATCGCTTCCCATCTTCAGTTCCACTTTCGTGGCCGTTTTGACGGACAGCGTTCTGAGCAGATAGTGGGCTGCATTAGGCGATTGATCAAGCATGTGGATTGTGGCGTCGGCAAAATCCTTTTCGATCCAGTTCTTACCGCCGACAGCGACGGTCAGATCAATAGCTTCCGCTTCCTTGACGAAGGATTTCTCATGAGCTTCGTCAAAACTGGTGGCAGCGATTGGACCGAGGTATTGCCATTTGCCAGCGGTGATGCTGGTATCGGCCTGTTTGGCTATTTTGATTTCCCAGGCTTTACGGGCCTCGGTCATTTCACGTGAGGCAGCGTTCAACGCGGCTTGCTTTTCAGCAATGGTTTGATTCTTGGCCTCGATTTGATCTGACAGCATGCCGGCGATTACAGGGAAGGCTGGAGCATTTCCAACTCCGACTTCATTAATATCAGCAAAGAATGAGGCGAAGTTATAGAAGTCCTGAGTTGTAAACGGATCATATTTGTGATCATGACATTCAGCACAACCAAGGGTCACTCCAAGGAAAATAGAAGCGGTATTACGAACGCGATCGGCCGAGTACTTGGCAAGGTATTCCTTAGCCTGGGCCCCGCCTTCATCGGTGGTCTGCAAAAGCATATTGAAACCGGACGCAACCTGTTGCTCTATCGTGGCATTCTCCATCAAGTCACCGCCGAGTTGCTCACGTACAAACTGGTTGTACGGCATGTTGTCATTAAAGGCGTTGATGACATAATCCCGGTAAGGAGCAATTTGCCGGGTTTTGTCTGCGTGATAACCGTTACTGTCTGCGAAGCGAACAATATCCAGCCAATACATCGCCAGACGTTCACCATACTGAGGCTTGTTGAGTAACCGCTGGATAAGATTGGCGTAGGCATTTGGATCTTTATCGTTCACAAAGGTGGCAACTTCATCGGTCGAAGGGGGCAGTCCTAACAGGTCAAAACTGAGACGGCGAATCAGAGTAGCCCGAGCTGCAGGTGAACTCATCTGCAATCCTTCCCGACTTAATTCCCGGAGCACGAAATTATCGATCGCATTGGCGACTTTATTCATGGAAGCCTTGGGAACAGCCGGTCGGTTTGGAGCTGTCCAGGCCCAGTGCTGTTTCCATTCAGCGCCCTGATCGATCCACTTTTTGATGAGCTCGATTTGTTCACTTGTCAAATGCTTACGGAAATCCGCCGGTGGCATCATCTCCAGTTCATCGGTGGAGGAAATCCGTCGAAACAACTCACTGGCTGCCGACTTCCCGGGAGTGATCAGTGGATTATCCCGATTGGCGAAGACGCTGTCTTTGTCATCAAGACGTAAGTCCGCTTCCCGTGTGTTTTGGTCGGGGCCATGACAGGCGAAACAGTTGTTGGAAAGAATGGGGCGAATATCGCGGTCAAAATCTACCTGCTGAGCCTGCAGCGTTAGAGAGCTGGTCAGGCAGGTGGCAAGGAAAACTCCAAGTGTAAGTGAAAAAGCACGGCGAGTGATCATCTTCAATTTCCAGTGATTGAAAGCGAAAGTTGATGAATAGACAGTCTTCAGGCATCACGCTATTATCGCGACGGCAGTGTTAGAAATGTCTGACATTCAATTGCTTATTCTAGCCAACACCAGAGAGTAGGTGAAGCGCGGATTAGAGAGTGTCGAAGTGGTCATCCGACTCGAAAACACGAATGTGTTGATTCGGTTTCACATCCAGTAGCTTAGTCTCTTTTCCGGAGGGCCAGAGGATTGACACCGAGTCGAGTTTGTCGTGGTTTTGTAATCCGACATGAACTTTCGCGGGCGTCTGTGACAGGAAGTTGACGACTGGATAGAGTTCCCGGCGGACGTTGAGGTCTCCGGCAGTCACTACAATTTTTGCTCCGATACCGGCTGAATTGCTTTTGTCGCCCCGTAAAGAGATCTCCAACCAGTTGGTTTGAGGGAAGTTGTTTTTATAGACAACCAGTGCTCCGCCGCCGACTTGTCGTACAAACAGTTCGGGCATACCATCTTTGTCGATGTCCGTCCCTACAACCGTTCTCGAATCTCCCCGATTATCACTACCGGAAAGATAAGACATATCAAAAAACGAGCCGTTACGGTCGTTGAGAAAACATCCGTTACGTTCGTAGGCACTGAGATTCTCCTGAACATTGGAGAACATAAACGGGTTACCCACCCAAAACTCTCCGTTGTCCTCATCAATATCTCGTAACTCAGGAACAGACGCAGTGCAACTAAACGGCTGTGACACGACAGCCAACCAGACGCATCGTCAGCCATCGGGTTTGTCTTCTGTTACACTCTGAAATCCGACCGGTGCATAGATTTCCTGATAGCCATCTCCGTTGAGATCGACAGCGCCCGTACCGTAGGCCCAGCCAACATCGTTGACTCCGACACGACGCCCTATCCGTTCAAACGTCCCGTCACCCCGGTTGTGGTACAACTCGTTTCCTGAAACAAATTCTTCCAATTGAGTTGCGATATTTTCGTCGTAGTTTTCATAAAGGCCCGAACGGATATTGCCCACGATGCGTTCTCCGGCCTTCGAGTACATATTTGCCAGATAGGGATCTCCAAAACCATCGTTATCGATATCGGCGACTGTAATACCCATGGAAAATCCCCCGTGAGCTCCGGGAAGTTCGGCCATTGTAAAAGTGCCGTCACCATTGTTGAGGTAATAATCATTGCGGCCGAATTCGCAGGCAGTCATATAGTCCGGCCAGTTATCCCCGTTGGCATCAAACCAAACGGCCGAGAACGCTCCGGTACCCAGGCCGATCGTTCCGGTGGATTCAGTGACATCCTCGAATTTGAAATCTCCCAGATTTCGCCAGAGTCGGTTTTCGGTCGCTCGCTGGGATTCTGTTTGACGGTTGATCCAGCCGTGAGCCCCTGCTTTGACAATGATGCCAACTTCCATGATGTCGAGTAGCCCGTCTTTGTCGTAGTCGACCAAAGTGATGCTCCCGAGTCGCTTGGCAAGCGTTACGGAGAATTCGTCTTCAGTCAGTTTGCGAAATTTTTCCCCCTGTTCATTGACGTAGATGGATTGGCCAATGATCAGGTCTTCGTAGGTGTCGTTATTGAAATCGGCAACGACGGCAACCGGTTCCTTGATGAAGCGACGGAGTCCGACTTCCATGGTTTGATCTTTGAACTTGCCGGTCCCGTCCCCGACGTAGAAGAACAGCCCGTCGAGGTCGGTGAGTAAAAAGTCGGTATTGCCGTCCTGATTGAAGTCATTGGCAAAGATTCCTCCCGTTACGAAGGGACGCTTTTGACCGGCGGCGTAATCATGCTTCCAGTTGTCACGTAACCCCAGGTTGGTCATCCCGGTCTCACGCGTAATATCAGCCATCAGGAAATCATCCGTGGCACCATATTTCCCTTCGTAGGGATGGCAACTCAGGATGTATTCGCTGGCATCAGGAGTCTCTTCGGAAATGGAAGCGATACGACAGTTGAACTTGAGTGTCAGAAAAGCGATTTCGCCTGCGGTGTTTTTTCCTGCCATCGACAACTTAAAGCTGCCAACCCAGGGTTGATCGAGTTTTCCGTGTGTTTCAGGCCTCATCTGCATCACTTTGAATCCGGAGCGTTCGAGTTCCGGGAAACGCTGACGAACCTCGCGCAGGGCTTCCACGAACTGGCTACGGTTCAATTTGGCTTTGTTAGATTCAGCATTCCATGATTTGAAAGAGGCAAATTCAAAGCTGCCTGACGTTGCCTCTTCCCAATGAAACATCTGGCCTTCAAAATCAGGAGCGAAAAATGCACTTACTGCATCCCAATCCTGATCCTGTATGGCTTTATTAATTTTAGGAAAGGCTCGATCGCCTAAGACGAAACCACCGAAATGTTCGACGTCCTGCAAGTACTTCGCATCTTCTTCGGGAATTGCCAGAGTCGCAGGTGCGTCTGCTTCTCCGGATTGATGGGAAGTCGTGATCACTTCCTGTCCGGGTTGGGTATCGGATTCCTGTTGCTCGGTATTACAACCGGTCAAAAAGAGGCTCAGAGAGCAGAGCGTTATGATACGTAAATAATACAAACGACCAACCGTGTAGAGGTTTATAATTCCCAATCTGAAGTCACTAGAAATATAACATTCAGCCTAGTTGTATCGGCTAAAAACTCAATCGGATTCTATGCGATTTACGATTTGGAAAGATCGACGTTATTCGAGCCGGACGTGTACTTCCGGTCTAAATGCGTGTATCCACCATCGACATAGTGAATTTGTCCGGTGGTATGCAGCGATCGCTGCGAGCTCAGAAAAACCACCATGTCCGCAATTTCCTGTGACGTAGTGAATCGCTTTCCCAACGGAATGATGTCTTCTATCTGTTGTTTAGCAGCCTGCGGGTCTTCTGATTGATTGATCAATTCAGCATACAGCGGAGTCCAGGTTTCTGCGGGGATCACGGTGTTAACGCGAATCTTGTCGGCTGCCAGATCCAATGCCCATTCGCGAGTCATGCCATTAATACCACCTTTGGCTGCCGCATACCCGCTTGTTCCACCCTGTCCTGTCGCCGCGACTTTACTGCCAATATTCACGATCGCTCCCCGGGAATTCCTGAGTGCTTCGAGAGCATAATGAACCATCGCATAGTAATGAATCAGATTTCGCTGAAGCGACGCGACAAAAGCTTCCGGCCCGTCAGTCAACGCGACACCGTCATTGACTCCGGCATTATTAACCAGCACATCGATGCGGCCAAATTTGTCGAGCGTTGTTTGCACTGCACGCTGGCAGGCTGTGACCTCGGTCAAATCACCCTGAATAAACAGGCACTGTTTTCCTTGTGCTGCGTATTCGGCTTCCAAAGCCTCGCCTTCGGTTGACGAGCGGTTGACATTGGCAACGATCGCGCCTTCGGCCAGAAAGGTTCGAGTAATCGCTTCGCCAATTCCTTTCGAACCGCCGGTGATGAGTACTACTTTTGAGTCTAAACCCAGATCCATGGTTTTACGTCGTTCCTATTTTGCGTCGAGATCGATTCCCAGATTGTCGTTGTTGTACTGAAAACCATTTCCATCCACGTCCACAAAAACCGGATTGGCTACCGCTGCAGGTTCCAGAGCACCACGGCGTTCACCCTGTACCGGACCGATTTTTAGCCCTTCACCGATCGTGGCGACGATAATATGCGTATCTTCTTTAAGCGTGATATCCACAGTCTCATCGAAGCGAGTAACGGATGTGGCCGGGAACATACCGGCATTATCTCGACGAGTGAAGTTTAGTTCTTCATTCATGCGTCCATTGAGAAAAATCTGAACACGGTTAATGTCGAACCAGTTTGGACACTGGACACTAATGCGTACGGAAACTTTACCACCCGGACATTCCAGATCATCTCCAGGCAGTGCCGTTGCTTTTTTCGAACCGACAACTTCCACATGCAGGAAAGGACCATTGGTCATAACGATGTTTCCCTGACGGCAGGCAGCGACAATATCTTCAGTTTTAATACGTCCCGGTTTATCCGTAGGTGAGAGGACATAGTTTCTCAAAAAACCGGAATCGTGATCGTTATAGTGACAATCAGAATTGACCACACCGGTAATACGATACCCTTTATTGATCAGTTGCATCCAATAAAACATGACCGGAGATCGACTCTGGGCAGTGGGTAACAACTCTTCCGGGACCTGGAAAATGGATTGAGGAGGATGGACTTCCATGGTGTCCATGTAGTTGAGCATTTCCCGGAAACCACCGTCGAACGTATTATCCTTATCTTTGTCTCTCCAGATCTGCAGCAGCGTGGGATGATCTTCCTGGACGATTTTATCCGAGTTGTTATCCCAGCCCTTGAGCTTCTTAATCTGAGCCACCGGGTTGTCCTCAATTGTGGGCCCTCCACCATTCTGAGTGCGTGGCTTGTGAATCAGAGGGAATGAATTCTGATGATTTACAGGTAGTTCCCGGCCAGTCAATTCCATGCCTGCTACCGTTCCCATCAGATGTTCAGCTTTCAGCTTTTTGAGAATGGGAGTGAATGAGTCAACACGTTGATGTTCAGTCGCCGGCGAATACTCAATATTCTCTGCCAGTAGTGTCAGGATTCGACCTGTTTGATCCGTGGTGTTGTCTCCTGATGGCGAGCTGTGAGTATGGAAATCAGCGCTGATCCAGCCGCGGGAGTCGATGACGTGATCGAGTGCGGAATTCAAATCAGTAGTTTCACCTTCCCTGATAACGATGTTTTGCACATCGGCATTGAATTCCGGACCATGACTGATGATGACCTGATAGCTACCAGGTAGTAACGGATGGTGTACTTGTCCGTTGGTGGCATAATACAAATTGTCTGCGAAGACCCCGTTTTGTTTCGGAGCGAAATTAGGAGTGGCCGTATCTTTGAGTCCGTGAAAGGAAAGCTTGGCGTAGATCGGGCGACCGTTTCCATCGGTGATACGTCCACTTACATAACCAGCCTCTTTCAATTCAATCGATTGATCGGTCGCTCCCTCTACTTTGAACTCAACTTCTCTTGAAGGTCTTCCGGCAGCGTTACAGGTTACGCTGTAAGTTCCTGATGGCAAAGCGAATTTACATTTCCCTTCTGCCGACGTCCGGGCATTCCCAAGGGTTTGGTCACCCTGCTTCACAATAATTTGTGCGTGTGAGATGGGTCCGGCAGCATCATGCACTCCCAGAGTGACCGGGGACTGTGTGACTTTGCTGAGTGTATTAAAGATTGTTTTTAATTCCAGCAAACTTCCAGCGGGAATCAACTCACGTTGAAAAGCCCCACGTTGTTTTGCTTGTAATTCGAAGGAGGAATCTCCACCATTGGCCGAATAATCCAGCACGCGACCACCTCCTCCGGTACGTTTAATCTCACGTTCCGGAGTCCAAACGCCATAAGCCTGTTTGAACCACTCGTCATTGGCCCAAAATGTGTTTTTGCTTCCACCTAACTGAAAAGGACTATCTGCCCGAATCGAATCCTGTAATTTGATAGTCACTGTCTCGTCCGAATCATTTAGAAATTCGGTAATCACTCTTAAACTCTGGTCGCCTTTGCTGAGTGAATAAATCAAGCGAGCGGAGGTTCCATTGCTTTCCTTTTGGCTGGTGATATGCAGTGTTGCTCCTTCCCCACGTGAAACCGCGATCTTGACGCTTTCCGGATTGGTGAATGCAAAGCGTTGTCCGGTTGGGTAGAAACATCCGAGTTGATCGTTATCCGAGTCGTGACGCGTCAGGTCAAGCACACAGCCTCCGACTTCACGAATGGTTAGGTTGGCATTTCGCGTTGGCGTTGGTTGCGCGATGATGGCTGTCAGCACATCATTGCGAATTACATAGTCCCCGTAGATGGCGTCGATTTCTTTCCCCGCCGGAACATACTCATCCCAGTTCTCCGGAGTCAGCCGTGTTACTTCGGCTGCTGAAAGATAGGGACTGAGAATTACCAATGAGGTGAGCAGGATTAGTTTGCAGAAGTTCATTTCAAATTGCTTTCCATTAGTTAGCTAGAATTCCAGCAGGAATACGTCCCCAATAGTTGATATTAGGGCGATCATTTATTTGTTTGCGTCCCGGAGTGCTGCGACCACTGGCGAATTGTTGTTGCATCAACCGAAACATCTGTTGTACCACTTCCGGGTGCTCGGCAGAGACATCATTTTGCTCGGCCAAATCGTTATCCAGATTATATAGCTGAATAAAGGCTGATTCGAGTAGTTGATCTTTCGTGGGGTTGCTACCAAAGGCTGTGACAGCAGCTGTCCATGCGTCGGCCGGTTTGGGAAGGTTGCCATAAACGCCCACCGCACCGCTGCCCGGACAGAGGCATAGCTTCCAGTGGTCCAGGCGATAGGACCAGCCATGCGTCCCCTTCATTTGCAGATGAGTCCGCGTGGCACGGGCATTAGGGTTTTTAAGCAGTGGCAGATAACTGATGGAGTCCACTGCCTGATCCGGTGTCAGGTTCGAGTCTGTGATATCGGCTAAGGTCGCCATTAGGTCATTAAGACCTATTAGGCGATCACACGTTGTGCCAGGTTTGATGTGATTGGGCCATTTGATAAGAAATGGAATTCGCATTCCACCTTCATAAACAGAGAATTTATATCCTCGCAAACCGCCAGCCGGGAAATGCCCCTGCTGCTCTAACCCTTTCACATTATTGTACGTGGCTTTTAGGATGTTTCCTGCATAGGGAGCCGGGCCATGATCGGACGTGAAGATAACAATCGTATTATCATCCAGGCCATGTTGTTTGAGAGCTTCGAGTGTCGAGACGATGCAATGATCCGTTTCGTAAACGAAGTCACCATAAACTCCCAACCTGGTTTTTCCCTGAAAATCAGGATGCGGACTAGTCGGGGTGTGAGGAGCAGTTAATGCAAAATACAGGAAGAATGGTGTACCATTTTTTGCAGCTCTGGCATGGCTCGCAATGAATCGACTTACTTCCTGTCGAAATGTCTGCAGGACTTCATAGTCTTCAAAGTTTTCTTCGGTTGGTCCGACTCGGTTAAAAGCGCTCCAGCCACGTTGTTTGTTGACATTACCGACCCATTGTTGATTGCGTAGATAAACGTAGGGATACATATCGAGTGAGCCGGGCAGGATAAAGCTGTAGTCGAATCCATGATCGTTGGGCCCTGCCTTGACCGGCTTGCTGTAATCGACATTCCCGATTGTTTGCACATTGTCGTCCGTGGTGGTCATTTTTAAACCTAAGTGCCACTTTCCAACGTATCCGGTCTGGTAGCCGGCTTGATTCAGCAGGCGGGCCAGCGTGTAATGACCGGGTTTGAATTGAGGTGCAATAAAACCCCAGGGACCACTTCGACCCTCGCCCGCGATTCTCCAGGGATATCTGCCCGTCATGATCGCCAGTCGGCTTGGTACGCAGACGCTCGCAATCGAGTGTGCATCGGTAAATCGCATCCCCTGCTCGGCCAGTTGGTTCATTCCCGGCGTGGGGATTTTACTGCGTTCTCCACCAAAGGGGGCCGCATCACCATACCCAAGATCATCTGCCATGATGTAGATGATGTTGGGTTTAGAAGTCTTTGCCGCGGCTGTGCTGATGAAATTCAGAGACAGTATCAGGAGGGCGATTCGAGAAAAGTGGTGTGTCGTGGAATTCATCATGGCTTCAGGAAGTGACCCCGGATTTAACTTTCATCCATCGTACACATTTATAAAAGCGTTCGTGAAAGATTTGTGTGCATTGGCTTTGAAAATCCATAGCAGCTGCAAAGTGTTGTAAAATTGAAGTCCTGGCATATTTCAAAAATTGAACATCACGAGGAAGTCAGTCGATATGGCAAAAGTTGTTGTTACAGACTACACGTTTGAGAATCTTGATCCCGAGCGTCAGATGATTGAATCTGCGGGCCATGAGTTGATTGGCGGAAAGTGTGAATCGCAGCAGGAACTCATCGATTTATGTAGTGATGCAGATGTGGTTATCACTCAATTTGCAAAAGTAGATGCTCCCGTTGTCGAAGCGATGGCTAACGCCAGGGCGATTGTGCGGTATGGAATTGGATTTGACAATGTTGCTTATCAAACGGCAGCTCAATGCAATATCCCGGTCTGTAACATTCCGGACTACTGCATTGATGAAGTCGCGGATCACACGCTTGCCTTTATTCTTGCGGTCACGCGGGATGTTCGAGCAAACAATGAGTTGATTGCCGGTGGCGGTTGGGGGTTGGCCAACGGCGTAAACACCATGGTAGCCCTCAGCGATTTAACGATTGGTATTATTGGTTTAGGCCGCATCGGACAGGAAGTTGCCACTCGGCTCAAAGGCTTCAAGTGTCGCCTGATTGCCTCGGACCCTGTCGTGTCTCTCGAACAGGCTCAGGCCTGTGGGTGTGGGCTTGTCACCCAGCAGGAAGTTTTCCAGCAGGCTGATTTACTGACACTCCATTGTCCATCACTGGAATCCACAAAAAATGTTGTGAATGCAGAGACACTCTCGACCATGAAACAGGGAGCGATGTTGGTAAACATTGGTCGGGGAGATTTGGTCGACTTAGATGCTCTGGTGGCTTCGCTTGAATCGGGACATCTCAGCGCAGCGGGATTGGACGTGTTTAGTACAGAACCATTGCCGGCAGATCATCCGGTCAGATCGATGAACAACGTCATCGTTTCATCGCACATTGCCTCGGTGAGCCCTAAAGCGATTAAGAAACTCAGAGAATCGGTAGCCTCTATCGCCTTATCCGCTCTCGCCGGAGAGCCGCTACCTAATATCGTCAACGGACTCTAATCAGAGTCGACGTATTCGAGTTGGTTAGCAGCAATCCCCGGCAAATTGGCAGCTCATAACCTTGTCATTAACTGGTTAAAAACCATCTGGCCCAAATTGAAATTTCGAGATTGGAGTGTCGAGTGAACCCCACGTTTGAAGAATTAAAGTTATACACCGAATCAGTCCTGACGGCTGTTGGAGTAGGAGCGGAAGCTGCCGCCGAAACTGCGGACGTCCTGGTAACCACAGATGCTATGGGAGTTTTTACTCATGGCACGAAGTTACTTAGTGGGTACGTACGTAAACTTCAGGGCGGTGGTTATCGGTCCGATGTGTCGCCGTTGATTGAACGTCAGGGTCCCGGATGGGCCGTTGTCGATGGCCAATCCGCGTTAGGTCAGGTCGGCAGTCAATTTTGTATTGATTTGGCGATGGAAAAGGCTGCCGATGTGGGAGTCGCTTATGTTGGACTTCGCAATACCGGCCATATCGGTGCTGCTGGTTATTACACGCAGAAAGCAGCTCGTCAGGGATTTATTACCATGGTTACAGGTAATGACATGCCGAGTGTTGCTGCTCCGGGCTCCAAAGGACCGGTCCTTGGCAGTAACCCGATTGCTTATGGCGCTCCTGTACCGGGACAGAATCCGATAAATCTGGATATTGCGACAGCCGCAGTGGCCGGTGGCAAAGTCTACGCAGCCCATCAGCGTGGTGAACAGATTCCGGACTCGTGGTTGATTGACCGTGACGGCAAGCCAACCAGTGATGGTAGCCTTTATCCTGCGAATGCCTCACTTGCGCCGATGGCCGGTCATAAAGGGTATGGATTCGGGCTATGGTGTGAAATCCTATCGGGAGCGTTGCCTGGCGGCCACATGACCTGGGATATTGGAAGTTGGATGTTTGATCCTACTGACCAGCCGTCGTATCACAATGCAGGTTTTATGGTTATCGACACCAAAGTCATCGCAGATGCTGACGGGTACGCCACTCGCATGCATAAACTGATCGAGGAAATTCATGCTGTGGAAACGGCTGAGGGCGTTGAACAGGTTATCCTGCCTGGTGAGCGTGAATGGGCCAGTGTGGCACAGAGCCTAAAAACGGGAATAGATTTGCCTGCTGATGTGCGTGCGAAATTAGCTGAGACTCTGGAGTTGGTTGAGAATCAACCGGCGTGGCTTCAGCAATAACTGTTAAATGATTTCCACAGCAAACTGAATTTGAAACTGGTATTCTGAGAGTATCAGATCAAAACGGTTTGACTTTGATTTATTAGATAGAAGGAATAAGAGAAATGAAGCAGTTGCTGGCGATTGTGTTAGTCTTGTTGGGATTCAGTTCGTTATCAGCGCAATCAAAGTTTGTGGATTGCTCACTGCTCGTTGCCCCAGATTATCCGGCAACCTGGCCAACAGCTCCCTTTCCACGTTTTCAGATAATCCATCAACGCACCATCGGTCCTGATAGTGCCTACAACATCGACTCGCTAGTGATTGATGGAAACACAGGAACGCAACTCGATGTACCTCCGCACTCGGTCGCTCGACCAGATCTCAAGCGGCCAAAATCGGGGCCCTATGGGTTAGCTTATACCGATCGCATTGAACCCTGGCAGTTTGGCGGGGAAGCTTGTGTGATTGATGTGCGTGATCTGCTGAATCAGGCTCCCAATGGTGTCAGCCCTTTGGTCAAGCGCGAGCATGTGCAGCGGTTTGAAAAACAGTATCGTCAACTCCGATTTGGTGATGTTGCTCTCTTTCGCAGTGATTATACCGACACTTACTATCGTCCTTATCCACAGGGACACCGGTTTATTTCAGAGATATTGGATGGGAAAGCACCGGGATACCCCGATCCGGATCCGGACTGTATGGAATTCTTAGCGACCAGGAAAGTGATGACGCTCGGCACCGATAGTGCCAGTATGGGGCCACTACCAACACTGGCTGAACCGACGCACTATGCAGGTTTGAAGTATGGAATGATCTGGACCGAAAGTGCGACAAACCTCGGAGCCTTACCGTCAACTGGTTCTTTCTATATATTGCTACACCCTCGTCACAAAGATGGAGCTTATTCCGAAGGTCGCGCTTTTGCCGTTGTGGGAGGTGACTTGCCGGCACGACTTATCGACTCAGCGAAAAATAAACGAGCCGTGGACCTGTCACCCACGATGGCTCAGGGGTACCCACTTACATCACCAGGCTTTGCGACCGGAATGCATCGTCAGCCATATCTCGATGTTAACTTTCTCTATTCTGAATATCTCGACATGTGGCACCACACGCACATGATGGATAGCATGGCCGGCACAAATCTGGTTCCTCCGTCCTACGCGTTACCGCCTACCGATGCTCCGGTTCAGTATTCCCCGGTTGTACGTGGGTGGTTGGAGGAATATGAGCGTAAGTATGGTAAGCGTGGTGTGAGTGATATGACCACCGAGAAAGTGCCACTCGATTGGACCTGCGGTGAAGCCCGCGTGATCAACGTAAAGAAACTGGTGGGCTCCACTAAAAAGATCAGTTGGCCTCTTTCGCCTGAGATCACTGTCGAGCATATCAAACAATTTGAAGCCAAACAGGGCGAGTTGCAGCCCGGGGATGTTGTCATTTTTGAGACAGGGCATGTCAACAAACATTACAAACCGGAACCGGCGGACACAGGACTTTGGGCTGACCCGATCAAAGGGGATGCTGAAGGCTGGCCCGCTCCGGGGCCGGATGCCATCGTCTATCTAAAAAGTAAAGGTGTACGCTGTGTTGCCACCGACGCACCGAACCTGGGAGGCGTGCAAGAAAAACGAGCTTTGATGACCTACTGGGCATTGGGCAGTCACGAAATGGTTGGTGTTGAATTTCTCAGTAATGTAAACAAAGTTCCGTCCCGGGCGTACTTCCTGTTTGCAGCCATCAAAATCAGAGATTGCCATGGCGGGCCCGGACGAGCCATCGTTCTGCACTAATAGAAAGCTAGTCCAAAACTATGTCAGATTCCGAAGCGAAGCAGTCTTCCGAACTACCAAAAACGGTACTACCAAAAACTGAACTACCCACCTGGTCGGTTGCTGAATTGTCAGAGCCAAAACGCCTGGGTTGGAGCAATATTAAGGGGTTCATTGGCCCTGGTATTGTGATGTGTGGGATTCAGATCGGCGGGGGTGAATGGTTGTTAGGACCGGAGATTACGGCCAAGTACGGCGGTAGTCTGATGTGGATTGCGACGATTGCGATCGTCTGTCAGCTGTTTTACAACATGGAGGCCGGGCGGTACGCCTTGTACACGGGGGAACCCGTTTTCACAGGCTTTATGCGGAATAAGCCGGGGCCAACATTCTGGATCGGTACGTTTGCATTATTCAATATCGGAGCCCTTATTCCGGCCCTATCTACGACTGCTGCAGCCGTGGTCGTTGCCCTATTCATCGGGGAGGTGCCGGGAGAGGAATACAACACCACGCTGTTGCTGCTTTCCTATGCGCTCTTTGGCTTGGTGGCGTTGCCGGTCCTCATCGGTGGGAAAATCTATAACACGTTAGAAAAGGTCATGACCGTCAAGGTATTTGTCGTCCTGACTTTTTGTTTGGTTGTCGGAGTGTTCTTTGTGTCGCCAGCCAATTGGGGGCGTGTCTTTTCAGGGTTCCTTGCATTTGGAAATGTGCCTGTGGAACGTGGTGAAGATGTCAACGGCAACGGCGTACTGGATCCCGGTGAAGACTGGGATGGAGACCAGCGACTTGATGTTTTAGAGC
>DEAW01000231.1 GCA_002348315.1 Planctomycetaceae bacterium UBA2972
GTTTAAGACCACGTCACCTTCATCGTTTGGAGTTTCTGCGGCTGGCTGATCCTGAGCGTCTGCCGGCATGGGCTGTGATTCCACAGCGTCGGATCCGTTCTCGTCTACAACATCGCTGGGAATCTCCTGGATTTCCTCAGCTATTCCGTTGCTGATAACTGCAGGCCGAGTGAATCCATAGTCCATATACCGACCGGCATCACGTTGACGAGCTCGTTCCATCGCATCGTCATATGCCTTATCAGGCCAGGGCCCTTCCGACAGATGGATATCGTTATAATTCAACAATGAACCTTTGCGGTAATGCACTTCGGCAATAGCCTTGGAATACGAACCCAGTGCTCGGTAATAGTCGGTTTGAGCCTGAGCATGCCTTCTTTGAGATTGCAGGACCTGATCTAACGTCGTTTTACCGCCGCGGTAAAGAGCGACAGCTGAATCAACTTCTTTCTTGGATATTGCCCAGCGATTGTAATGTAACTGAGCCTGTCGATGGCTGTAATCCAATGTCTTCATGGCCGTCGTTAACAGGTGCGAAGTGTTTAATTCCATATCTTCGAGGCGAGCAACGTCTCGTTTTAAACTGAGTTCAGCATTTCGCAAGGCCGCCAACTCTGCCCTGGCTCCAAACTTGGGAGGACGGATATCGATCCCTACCCGGAACTCCTGATAATTCCCATCGGTCAGACCTTCCACAGCATTGGAATTCGGAGCAACAAACTGGAGTCCGTTACGACTGCCTATTAATTGATCGCCGTATCCAAGCCATCGGTACATCGCAACCAGATTAACTTGAGGAAGAGTATTATGTCGAGCCAGTTTCAATTCCAGTTCGCGACGCTTGATCGACCATTTCTGCTGACGCAGTTCAACACTACGTATCAAAGCCTCCTCGTGGGACTGCTGCCAGTCAAAGACAACTTTAGCCTGAGCAGGTTCGTCACTTGGTCGGATCACACGGCCATCGGTAGGCGACAGCCCCATCAACCAACGCATACTTTGCTCAGCCTTCAGCAAGTCATTCCAGGCAGTTTCGACCTGAGCCTGGAAGAAGAAATACTGTTCCTGAGCCTGAGCTTCAGCCTGGGCCGTTTCAATTCCGCCGACCATTTTTTCATACGCGATTTTCCAGGTCACCTGAGCACTATCCCGGGCAATCTTGGCAGCTTCCAGATTTCGGTAAGCAGTATATAAATCCCAATAGGTGTTCTCAATGTCCAGCACCATGTTTCGCACAGCCGATTCAAACATCGCCACACTGACGTCTGTATTAATTCTTGCCAACAACAAGGGGATCCGATTAACCATCGTTCCATTGCCACGCAGAAGCGGGTGATTAACTTCCCCTTCAATCGCAGTGTACCAATCTGATGGTAACGCCCGGCCAAATCCACGATTATTCTTATCGTAGATCGTCTGGTTTCGTAATGAAAACTGTGTCCCTGTGGCTGCTTTCTTAGTGAGCCCCATATCGATCTGAGCCAGATCCTGTTGGTAATTGAATGGTACAAAGCTGAATTCGCTGGTACTTACATTCTGTGGTCGATCTGTCTTTTGCCAGAACATGCTGGTTGTAAACTGAGCATCAAACTCTGACAAAGCGGCCTGCACGCCGGTTCGCGGATCGGTCTCAAAAATTGCGGGATCATAGACCGTCGTCGCTCCGGCTGTTCGTCCGGATAGCCCGTCAGCAAAACCAAACGGAGTTACGCTACCCAGATTTCGAATGACCTTGCTATTGCGTAATGCGGTCTGCACAGCTTCCTGCAGTGTCAAATCCCAGGGTTTATCAAAATCAGGCCTGGACAACGTAATGGGTGACTTAGTACGCGTTACTTCATCCAGAGATTCTGTCTGTACATCCGGATACTCGATCTGTACCTGACTATCAATATAGCTGCGCAGTTCACCTGGCTCTCGCAAATAATGCGGTCTGGACGGAGTGCATCCAATCATCACGGCTACAAAAAGAAGAGCCGTCATCATTAGGATTTTACTCGGATTATGACAAGGAATTGTCACGTTTGATTCCTGTTTTGGGCTTTGCAGGTACAAATATACAAGTCGTTTTAGCCTGTTATTCAGGCTGCCCCCCCTATTTCCGCAGTCAATTATCCTCGGTAGGTATAGCAACTCCGGACGCTAAGCGACTTAACGGTAGAGATCAAATCGTCCGAAGACTGTTGAATCTTAGAGAAAAGCAGGGGAAAAAGAGCATTTTTTACAATGCGAATTACTGCTTAGAGATACATACCCAGAAACCCATCAGCACCATCTGAGGCGGCTTCGATTTCTTTTAGGCGTTGCCTTGTCTTTTCCAGATCTCCGGCACGAATGAACCGATCAAATTCCACTTTGACGGCCTCTCGAACGGTTTGCTCGAACCAATCCACCACCGGTTGAATTAGCCAGTCGCAGGTCTCTCCCAGCAACTGCACATTCAAATCGACCGATTTCGTCGATTCATCAGCCGTATCGGTTAAGACGGTACCTTCAAAACTATATTCCATCATCCCCTTTTGGGGATCGTTGGTTAAATGGAATATCGCTTTGGCATTGTACAGGAAGTACGAATTATAGGACCCATGTCGTTGCATAGCCGATTTAATTCGTTCACATCGCTGTTGATACTTAGGAGACGCATCCAATGGGATGTCCATTCGGCCCACACTGCGTAACGGCAGGCAGTCAAATGAAACTTCAACCCAACGATCCATGGATTTCCCCTTTCCCGCGACGCTACTGACCTAAAGCGTTACCTTTGCCCAGATTATATGAGAGCATCAACCAACCGTTATCTGACACGATTTGCTGCAATATCAAATTCCCTGCAGATGCCCAATTGCCGGGAAGCGGGATGCCACCTTTACCGACGATGTCATCTTTGAAAAAGGCATTAAACTTCTTGCTCATGACCGTCTTCATTGCAACCTGACTTACCGTTAACGACGTACGACCTACAAATTGCACGTTGACATCACCATCTCGTACCAACTGCATTCCTTCATCCGTCTTCAGCACGTTATAGACAGCAGAGATCCGGATACGGTCATTAATGACCTTGGCCCCATCCTTAAACTGCTTGCCCTGAATAGCGATCTCAAGTTGATTATCCCGGAAGCTTACACTAATCGGCTGGGTATTATTGAATGTAATTGCCCAGGATTTCTTGCCTTTACCTGTTTTTAACTCCTCGGGAACCTCCGCTCCTAAATCCGTCATGTGCTGGACAAGTTTTTCATCCGTCAGTTCAACTCCCCCCAGCACAACTTCGGTGAAGTTACGAATAAACGATTCATGCAACCGTAATGCGACATCTGTCCCGCGATTCAATGCTGGCGGCTCAGTCGGCGAAGCCAACTGATATCGCCCAGTCTGTAACATATTGAGGCGAATATACTCCTCCGTACTCGTTGAATTGACATTCACGGGGAAGCCTCCCCGACGAATCAGCGGATTCCTGACTTTGTCCTGATAGCCATCGATCACATTGGCAAGTAGTTCAAGTACCTGAGCGTCCATTTTGGTTGTCACTGATTCCACTGCCACTTCCGACGCGTCTTTTTCATTTTGACTACGAAGTTTGATAAACTTGGTTTTGGCAATCGACTCATGTGTGGAGGAGGGCCCTTCGATACTCTCAAGCTCAAGCTTTGTAGCTGCTTCGGCCTGAGCCGGTTCGGTGGTAAACCCATCTCCATCAAAGGCAACAAGCTTGGTCGCCTGAATGGTCGTTGTACCGCGACTGACCACCGTGACGCCTGATTTTTCCGCTACATTACGACTCAGGGCAGTACCGTCGAGAATCACTCGCAACGTCGCTTTTTCCTGAGATTCGGCGATTTGAAAAGAGATCTGGCCACGTAATCTAGCTTCTCCTTTTACTTCCAGGCCTTTGACGTTTAACGTCATTTGCTCCGTTTCGTCGACTTCCATCAATTCACCTGCCGAGATGAGGTTCTGAGAAACGTGCAAATAGATATTGGGCTGGTAAAAGTGATATCGAATTTGCTGCTGGATGTCGGAAGCCTGATCCGCTCGATCTAACCAACCAATCAATCGACCAACCTGCCAGGCGGTGTCGTTATTGGCGTGCTCGGTATAGTTCTCTAACGCAGCAACCAAATTCCCAACCTGAGAATTGTACATAGCCTCAGAATTTTTATTGTTCCTGAAATAAACGGCGTTCATATAAGCACGCAGAGCAGTGCGTACATTGGTAAACTCGGGACGCTCGAGCCCAACCACTTCGGCACCATAAAACCCGTTCAAGGAAGCCTGCATTCGAGCTGGATTGGGAATATCTTTGGCTAACTCTTCCTGTAGCAATCCCCACTGCAATTGCTCTTTCCAGTCAAACTCCACTTCACCGGCACTAAGAAACGCCTTCAGGTTCTCAATCGATGCATCTAATGCTGTCCGTGTCTTGGTCACTTGCGCATCGGTAATCGGACGAAATGCCGGTGGATCATTCTTGAGTTGCTCTAAAATCTGCTTAAGGTCCTGAGACGGAAGGCTCTGCACCCATTGTTCCAATGCCTGACGAATCTGCTCAGCACCCAGACGAGTTTTCTTGGGGAAACCCGGGATCGTCTCGATATAATGATCTCGCAACTTGGCAATATCTTCTTTTTTTGCTGAGACTCCCTGACGTAAAAGAAGCTCTAGTGAGCTGTAATCTAAGCCCGTTCGAATCGCTGTAATCGACTTCTCTTTTTTCTGAGCACTCAATAACGACTGAGACGTCGAAGCAACACGATCTATCGCGTCTGTAAGATCATCTGCATGAGCTGTCGTGACAGGCCCCCACAGCATGACTCCGATTATGGCTAGTGAAATTCCTGCAACTATGCTCCTGGCAAAACGCTGCATCCTATTCTCCCTTCGCCGAAAGCTAATCTGTTTCGGCACTTACTATGCAATTATTTCTGGCTTCGAACGCTTAAATCATACGCCTGACGTAGATTTTTGGCCAAAGCATTTATATTCAATTATGCGAAGGCTACCATCGCGGAGGTATTCTTTCCCAGATTGCCGAATATCGCAAGTTCAACTAAGCACCAAAATCCCCCTGCATTAACTGTTTTTAGCTATTTTTTTGTGACACACGGCCCAAATTGGGGAAATTCGTCTTAACGCGAAATAGCTGTTTTTCAAATAATGGTGGTAGTTGAACCTTATTCGAAAGGACAACGTGGGGTGGCAATCAATCAAGGCAAGATCTGTTCGCTTAGGCGACAAGTACATTTCCGTATCGGGATAACGTCCCTGGTACTCGCCTGTGTGATCCTTTCTGGCTGCAGCCAGTTTCGAGTCCCCAAAATAGATCCCAACGGGAAAGGACTCTTCGTCTCCGGGGATTCAACTGAAATCACCCGCCCATTCAACGACACTGAAAAAGTTCGCGACCTGCCAACACTCTTTCCCAAACCTGCTTTTCGAATCCCTGAACCAGGTGAAGATGCAACTGGTCGTTCACCCAGTCGTCCACAAAGCTCAACCGATCAGAACACCGACACTGCCGATCAGATCACTCCCGGTATGATCTGGGTCTCACCCAAAGTCATGGCAGCTCCCGTCGGTAATGCTGTCGTCCTGAAAGCAGGAATTGTCGGTTCAAAAAAACAACTTCTCCCCGGGCGGAAACTGGAATGGACAATCGCCGAAGGTAGTCAGGGACTTATCGAAAGTGCAGGAGGAGGCAATCCAAACACTTTCCGTATGCTATTTCCCAAATATGGAAACCAAGCCTCTGAAACCTATGCTCACACAACGACAGCCGATCGAGCCGAAGTCGTTCATCAGGATACGACTGAGGTTTTCGATGATATTGGAGTTGCCAAAGGAGAAGGTTGGGTCGTCGTCTCGTCCGATGTCAAAGGAACTACGGAACTTCTCATCGGCGCATCGACTGAAACCAATTGGGATAAGCAGTACCAAAAGATCCTGGTGCATTGGATCGACGCTCAGTGGCAATTTCCAACTTCCGTCTCAGCGAATGCCGGCTCCGATCAGGTGTTGACGACTTCCGTCTCACGCCCATCTGATAACACTCCGTTATCAGGTTGGACGATTCGATACAAGTTGGTTAGCAACCGAAACGCAACACTATCCTCGGCTGCCAACAATGAACAACTCGATACCATCGATGTAACAACCGATGCTGATGGCCAGGCAACTATCCGAGTCTCGCCCAACGCCAATCAGGCCGGAGTCGTTTATGTCACGACAGAAGTGATTCGCCCTGCAGATGTCTCGCTGGCCACACCCGCACTGGTTGTCGGCGAATCGACCATTGCTGTTACCTGGAACTCTCCCGGGCTTCAGGTGACTTCTTCGAGTCCAAAAATTGTCGAGCTTGGTAAAACCATGGAGTGTCAGGTGACGATTGCAAATCCCGGAAATCAAACTGCCACCAATGTGACCGTTTCTCAAAGTATCCCTGCAGGATTAGCAATCGACACCAGCAATCCTGTCGCCAATATTACTGGCAATCAGGCGACTTGGAATATCGGTGATCTGGCTCCCCAAACACAAAAGCAACTCACCATTCGCTATACAACCGGACAAGCCGGTGATACGAATCCGAGTTTTCTGGTTACCTGTGACGAAGGACTGCAAAATGAGGCCAGTTCGCTCACTAAAGTAATGACAACACCTTTGGAAATCACAATCGAAGGCCCCAGAATCGCCAAGTTGGGGGATGACATTCAATTCCAAATTCTCTTACACAATGCTTCCACCGAACCCATATCCGGATTACAACTGCTGGAAACTCTCGGGCCGGGACTCATACACATTTCAAAGTCCAACCCACTCGGTAATCCCACAGTACGGAAATTAGCATTTCAATCTCGTACGATTGAACCTAACAGTACTACGGTCAAAGCTATCTCTATGCGAGCGACTCGAGCAGGTACATTGTGCCACACGTTGCAGGCCACGCTTGCTAATGGCCTGGTCTTAAAAAAGGAAGTTTGCATTGAAGTCAGTGCACCAATCCAACCGGAATCCAATTCACCACCGGTCGTGCAGGCCAGCATTTTAACACCCGATAACCAACCCGATTGGGAAGCCGGAGAGACAAGTACCCGACGATTCCAGATTACCAATCAATCCAAAGAACCGATTACCAACGTGACCATTAAGGCAACCCTGCCAGCAGAATTACAACCGCAGTTGGCAAGCGAAGGGCATCGCAGTGAAGGTCAGTCCGTTCTGCTGGATATCCCTACACTCCTTCCAGGGCAATCCAGAACACTCGTCGTACAAATCCTCGCCACAGATGTCATCACAGACACTCTCGTTCAAATGGAAGTCACCGGCGATGCTATTCAGAAGATCACCAAATCAAATCCCGTCACTATTCAAGCCACGACGAAAACCAACCCGCTTGATTTATCTCCGCCTCCGGAGGCCGAACCACCTGCCGAATTACCCGATTCCGACCCGCTGCCAAATCTGGACCCTCCTGATTCACAGGATGCTTTTCCGGTTGAAGACCCTGAAAACGC
>DEAW01000057.1 GCA_002348315.1 Planctomycetaceae bacterium UBA2972
AGGCTCTGTCACCTTGCGAACTTCCGAGAACACTCTTTGTTCGCTGAGGAGATATTACCCTGAATCACGAGGTGTTGCTGATTAGATCGAGCTCCCGAGCGACTTCGGAACCCAGTAATTCAATTTGGCGTTGGTAATCGCATCCGGCAGCCCAAATACGATAAGCAAACTGCTCTCGTTCGATCGCTTCCGGAGACCGATTTCTTTCATGTAAACGCCCTTTGAAATTCGGGTAATCAATATCAAGAACCTGTTCGCGCATAAAAGCTGCAAAAACGGTTCTCGTAACTTCGACCCGGAAGTAATAATCAGCTTCCGGCATAACAATCACGTCCACGCCTCCAAATTTCGCAAGCGTTTCTAAATCCTGCCGCGCCCGAGCTCGGACTATCAAACATTCCTGATCGTCTCGATGTTCCACGACGCTCATAAATCCATCTTGTGTAAAAACCCACATCACTTTCCTCCTGTCTTGGAACCGATTTCAGTCGTTCCGTTGCAATACCATCTTATTTACATAGCACTCTGCATTCATATTTCGCTGTTTTGCAGCGTCCCGATCGGAGAAGGGGAGTATTTTGAAGCCGAGTGCCTTCAGGAGGGTTAGAGATTAAGCGGCAGGATTAGCCGGAAGAAATTTTCAAAAAGGCATTTTTCTTTATATTACACATCTAAGAGGATACTCACTTCATCTACCTGCTACTGTTGATGGACTTATCAATAGAGCAGCCTACCTAAAAGGTTTCCGGTACCGATCGCCTGTCCTCTATTATTGAGCGTGATATTGGTCTGTGGATTATAGCTCCCTAGAAACCGCCCATTGGCATCTCGCGCTTCGATGATGCTGCTGGGCTTAGCTTGCATCATCCCGATCACTTTTCCCCGGGCATCTCTGATTATTTGATTACTCATTTGTATGTCCTTAATACCCTCGAATACACCCCAAGCACCTTTCAACTTTGGGATTGCGCCCGGTTTTACGTTTGGCCCTTTGCTATTAAACAACTCCAAACGCTAGATTTCGAGTTCTTGTATTTTCACTAAAACTTGCCATTTTTGCACGTTTGACATTTTTCTTTATTATTTCTTTATTTCCCGCCGGCTAAAACTCGTTCTCATTCTCTAACCCTCATGAAGGCACTGCTCTAAGTGTTTTTTAGATAGCAATTCAGGATTCCAATCCAGCGATTGGAGAACCTATTTTGACAACGGAGAATGAAATGACACAACCACCAGAACGAAATCCACATCACCATAATGAATTTCCACACCGAGCGTCTTCGGCCGGTCGCAACGAGCCCCCAACACCCGGTTCAAATAATTCACTCCATTTTAAATCGAGTGAGCTTAAAGACCTGGTCAACGTCCCTTCTAGGATCGTTCCTGCCAAACCGCTTAGCTCTGGTCTTTTAACGGTCGTACCATTAAGAAGCAACGGCCGCTTGAAAAAACGCAAATTCGATACGAAGTCCGGAGCCAAGTCTGGAAAAGGCCTCCGGAAGACCGACGTTCCGTATCGTGGTTGCATCAAGATGGGAACTCGCGAAATTGACAAACGTCGGGTGGTCATCCAGGAATTAGATTCCCATGGTCGGGTTCCTGTGCTGCACGCCGAGAACGATTCCTTGTTCCATGTACTGTTCGTGGAAGGCGATCAGCTGCTTGGTGCAAAGCAAAATCGAGTTTGTAATTCGACCGTATTACTAGCACCAAAATCAACGTCTAAAATACCAGTATCGTGTGTTGAAGAGGGACGTTGGCAGCATGTGTCAACCGAATTTAGTTCCAGTAAATACCATGCCTCACCGTCACTACGCCGCCGTATGGTCGCCACCAAAGAGGAATCTCGTAAACGCTCAAATGGTAGAGATGCACACAGTACCAATCAAGGCGCCGTCTGGGATGAGGTTTCGCAACTCGCAGCCTTAGCGTCCGTAAATTCCAGTACTAAGGCAATGGAAGACGTCTTTCAGCATGCCCGGACAGACCATCACAATGAGCGACCACTCATATGCCCGAAAGGTATCAATGGCTGGATCGTGGTTATTGACGATCAGATTAAATCACTCGATCTCTTTGGGAGTCCGAAACTATGCCAACAAGCCTGGCCCCGTATGATTCGCTCTGCCCAAATTGAAGCCAGACTGCAGGAATACCAACACGACTCTCAGCGTAATCCCACAACTAAATCCAAAAGAAGCAAAGGAAAAGACAAACAACACTCAAAGATTCATTTCTCGGGAGTTCCACAGGGCATAAAAGAATTCCTTCGTGAATTACAACAATCGCACCGGGAAATTGTACCTCAAGTTGCTGCTGGTCTGGAGCAACGACTCAGCAACCAACGATTTCAGGGGTCCTATTTAACCCTACAAAACCGACTCGTACATTTAGGAGTGACTATATAAGCGTATAAAACATCTCGAACAATCTTCGTAGGCAATCCATCAAGATCAATGAGCGTATGCAGGAGAACCACCTAGTCTTGGGTATACTATCCTGCACGCATTAGCTGCCGTGAGTCACTGATGCATTTTCAGAATTTTCTTACTCGGCTACGTATTGGTCTAATCTATGTCTCATCTGGCTCATAACATCACCCCGACTCAACTTCGTCAACAATGGAAGCCGATAGAGGATTCTGCTCGAGAATACACTAAGGTTCGCATGCATCGAGCCCTAAGTTGGCTCGATCGAGCTCAGGCCTGTGATCAGAATGATTTGGATATCGCATTGCTCTGCCGTTGGACAGCATTTAATGCCCTGTACGGCCAATGGGATATGGAAACGAAATTTCCGATGCCCGAAAAGGAATCCTGGCAGACTTTCGCGGATCGAATTTTACTGCTCGACAAGGATGAATTCGTAGCCAACGTCTTTCGTCGACACGATCGCAGCCTACATGAAATCGTTGCTAACAAATATCTCAACTCAAAACGCTGGGCAGACCACGAGATACAAAACGGTGAGCAACGAGATCAAACGGTAATTCAGTATCAACAATGGCGCACCAACAAAACCTGGCAGGCCATATTCGATGAAGTGCTGGACCGCACCTATCTCCTACGTTGCCAAATGGTACACGGAGCTTCCACCTACAACAGCAAGCTAAATCGACCCAATGTTTCGAAATGTAATTTGGTACTAAAGGACCTCATCACTGCAGTTTGCCTAGTCATTATCAATTACGGCGTTGACGAAGATTGGGGCATCATGTGCTATCCCCCTCTTCATCAAACCTAAGACTTCCCATGAAATTACTTGCCGTAATTCTTGGACCAGGTCGCTCCGGCATGTGCCACTCGAAAAGTGACAATCCGAGTTTTCTCAGCTTCCGTGACAAACACTGTTTTCCCATCCGGGCCACCAAAGGCCAGATTCGTCGGGTGCTTACCTAGCACATCAATCTCCTCAAGAATCTCGCCCTTCGGACTCAACACAACGACCGTGCCCTTGCCGTGGCGTGTGATATATAGATTCCCTTTCACATCACACCGCATTCCATCAAACCCAAAGTCCTCAAACTTTCGTAACAACTGTTTGTTGGACACTTTTCCATCTTTGGACAAATCGAATTGCCAGACATTGCGTTGGACGGACTCATTCACATATAACTTTGTTCCGTCCGGACTCACTTCGATACCATTGGTTGTTCCCATGTCGCCTACTAATTTGGTTACGACGCCTTTCCTGGAAATTCTCCACAACTGCCCCGTACTTGCTCCCCAGTTGGGATCGCTGGCATATAAATTCCCGTTCCCATCGATAGCCAGATCATTCGGCTGGTTCATGGTCGCCTCATGTGCGAACACAGTTAACTTTCCACTTTTTGCATCGACCCGAAGCACATTGTGCTGAGGATAGTCAGCGATAAACATATTGCCTTTCTTGTCAAATCGAATACCGTTGCCGACAGAACCTTCGGGCAGTGTGTGTACCAACTTTCCCTTGCCATCGCCGGCAACCACCCCGATGGTTCCCTGCTTTTCAAAGTTCACTGCGTAAACATTCCCCATGTTATCCGCAGCAGGCCCTTCAATGCCTCCTGTAAATTCTCCGGTCTTGGACAATGCCGACGCTTTATATAGTTCTTCTGCGTCCACGGATCCTCCCGCTAAGAAAACAGCTATGACAACAATCATGCAATTCAACTTCTTCATCTTTAATACTCCCATTTTCTGAACTCTGTTTATGTCAATATTTCGTTCGCTACTTTTCCACCCACATCAGTGAGCCTGAAATCTCGTCCAGCATAACGATAGGTAAGTTGTTCGTGGTCGATTCCCATTAAATGTAACACCGTCGCATGCAGATCATTAACATGCATGCGATTCTCGACGGCGCGAAACCCAAAATCATCCGTAGCACCATAGGCAAATCCGCCACGTACGCCTCCGCCAGCCATCATCATCGTCATCCCATAATGGTTATGATCCCGGCCATTACCATTTTCCGACACAGGCGTTCGACCGAATTCGCCACCCCAAATAACCAATGTATCATCAAACATCCCTCGTCGTTTTAAGTCAGCCAATAACGCAGACATCGGCTGGTCAATCGATTTAGCCAGTGGTTTCACAGCTGTGTTGTGATTCGAATGAGTATCCCAGGGCTGTCCGTTGCCGTAATAGACTTGAACAAATCGAACTCCCCTTTCAACCAGACGTCTTGCCAGCAAACAACCGTTCGCAAAATGGCCTGTCCCATATTCTTCTCGAGTCTCTTCATCTTCCAGAGCGACATTGAATGCTTCACTCCCTGCTGTCTGCATTCTAAAGGCCGTCTCCATACTTTGAATTCGCCCTTCAAGCTTAGGAGCCCTATTGCGATTATTAAGATGCTCAGCATTCAGTTTTGCCAGCAAATCAAGATCTTCCCGTTGAGCTTCTGCCGTTTGGCGTTGTCCCTTCAAAAAAGGGATCATTTTTTCAGGTTCGATCTTTGAATGATTGACATAACTCCCCTGAAATTCAGACGGCAGAAATGCACTACTCCACAAAATCGAAAACCTAACCGGCCGACCGGGACAGAGCACGACGTAACCTGGCAGATTTTCGTTCTCCGACCCCAGACCATACAACATCCAGGAACCCATCGATGGAACAGTCGGGGTTATAGAACCATTGTTCATTAAGAGTAATGCCGGGCCATGATTTGGATTGTCCGTATAAACACTCCGCAATACACAGAGATCATCTGCATGCTTCGATAAGCGAGGAAGCAGCTCACTTATCTCCAGACCAGATTCGCCATGTCGTGCATATTTGAAAGGACTTTCCAACAGTCCTCCAGTCTTCCGTTCGGTACGCAACTCCACTTCCATTGGTCGCTGGCCGGCAAATTCGTTCAGCTTTGGTTTAGGATCAAAGAAGTCTCCCTGAAAGGCTCCGCCATTCATAAACAGTTGGATAACCCGTTTGATTTTTGGCGGATGATGTAACCCTGTTGTCTCCGGCGCTGCCGCATTTACAAGACTGCTTAAGGCAACAGCTCCTAAGCCTCCACCCATCGACGAAATCGCATCTCGACGCGAAAACGGAGTATCAAATTGTCTCATCAGATCCCCCCCTCTCATTCCAAAAATGCAAATTCGTTGGAAATCAATAGCGTGTGCACATACCGCACAAGCCGCTCACTCCGATTCTTTTCTTCTGCCAGAAATTCAAGACCCAAAATCAATTCGGTCTCAGACGGCATACGGACAAGAATTCGCTGGTACAGCGAGCTCACTAATACGTCTACTGGAACATCTACATCCACCTCGCCAGACAGATTCATTGCGCAATCCCAGATGAAATCACTGTTGAGTGCGTATAACTGTTGTAAGGGAGTATCAACGTCTTCTCGCTTAGGGCTATGCCCGGTAGGTTCCGGGAAACCATGCATCTTCAGCACATCATGCAGCTCCCGCCGCTTGACCATCGAGTAAATTGTCCGCCGATTATTGGCTGGATCAGATAGATCGATGGGAGCACCACCGATTTGATTATCCAAACGACCGGACACCGTCAGCATGCTATCTCGCCAGGCTTCGATATCCAAACGCCGGCGATCAATCTTCCAATAAAACTGATTTTCCGGATCCCGCTCAGCAAATCGTGCGTTAAATACGCTTCCCTGTTTAAATGTCTGACTTTGCAGAATGATTCGATGCAACCACTTGAGCGACCATTGGTTTTCAATAAGTCGCATAGCCAAAGCATCTAGTAATTCCGGATGAGTAGGAGCATGTCCCTGAAAACCAAAGTCGCTCGGCGTGGCAACTAAATGCTGTCCGAAATGGTGCCCCCAAACGCGATTCACAATTACTCGTGCCACAAGAAATTCAGCGTTTTGAAATAGAGCGTTCGCAAGCTCTGCACGTCCACTGCCTTGGTTAAACGTGTCTTTCTCTCCATTAAACAGTTCCAGGAACCGACGAGGCATCACCTCCCCTTTTGTAGCCGGATTTCCTCGATGCTGCACTGCAACGTTCACCATCTTCATTTCGTCATACACGACCTTTGACATATCCGCGCTTTCCGCTATCACGCCAATACTTGCGTCCACCACGCCCGGGACTTTTTGAACAGCAGTTTCTGTTACCTTTTTAAGCTCAGCGATTTTCGCTTTTGCTTCGGCGATGCGTTTATCATGAATCGTTTTATCGTCGGCGGTCGAACGGGCTAAGCTTTCCCGGTGAATTAGTCGATTCAGATCTCCAATTCTTGCATCCGCCTCGCGAACAACCTCTCGTTTATCCTCCGCGACAATCGCCACATCCAGAATTCGCGTATTGGCAAAGACTCCGGCTAAGGCGTAATAATCCCTTTGACTAATCGGATCAAATTTGTGGTCGTGACATCGAGCACATGCGAGAGACATACCCAAAAAAGTACGCCCCACCATATCAATACGTTCTTCCCACTCTTCGGCAATCACTGCTTCCAATACGACGGGCGCAAGACGAGGCTCTTTCCAGTACGTCGGACTGAGCCCTAACATGCCCAACGCTCGGAGATCTTCCGGGCCCGCTTCCGGCTGCGTGTCGCTGGCAAATTGATATTTCACAAATTGATCGTAGGCAAGATCTTCGTTGAATGCCTTCACTACCCAATCTCTGTATCTCCACGCACCGGCCGTACTCTTAAGCCAACTCGCGGTTGTGTCCGTATACCGCACCAAATCCAACCAATGCCGCGCCCACCGTTCGCCGTACTGTGGTCGGGCAAGGTAGTCTTCAACCAATGCGTTATACCTACTCGACGTTGGGTCCGCGCGGAAGTCTTCAACTTCCTCGAACGTCGGTGGCAATCCTGTGAGCGTAAACGCCAGACGCCTTATCAATATTTCCGGTGCTGCCTGCGTCTGAACTCTAACGCCTGTCCTCCGCTGCCCACGCCTGACCCAATAATCAATCACCTCGGAATCCAATTTACTGCTTTTCGAATCCACCAACGGACGGTACGCCCAATGCTGTCTCCCCTTCTCAAAGTCGACGCCTGTCTGCTGCGATACAACCGGGGCACCTTCCGGCATTACGGCTCCATCTGCAATCCACTTGCGTAGTATTTGGACATCTTCGTCCGGAAGTTTCCCCGATGGTGGCATCTCCAGATCGGTATCATCATATCGGACCGCCCGCATCAACAGACTGGCCTGTGGCATTCCAGCGACTACGGCAATTCCACGATCACCACCACCTAGCAAAGTGGTTCGCGAATCGATATTGAAATTAGCTTCGACGATTCCATGTTTCGCACTATGACATTCGGCACAATGCTCAAGCAAAAGTGGACGCACCTTTGACTCAAAATATGCCTCGTCAGCCGCAGCAGATCGCATACCAATAACGATCAGTAGCAAAGCGGCTAACCTCCCGCTTTGCCTTCCAAGAAAAGTCCTTCTGGAGTGGATCATCACGTGCAAATCACCTTAGGCTCTTAAAACATCACCGATATTATCGCTTGAGGATCGGATCGAGTACTTTAGCATAGGCGGCTGCATACCGCATAAATCCGAGGTCGTTTGGATGTGATCCATCTGTCGCCGCTTCACCATCGTCTCCCAATAACTCGACACCCTCTAAGTAATAAAGGCCCTTCACGCCTGCGTCCACGAGGTCGACGTAGCCAGCTCGAAATGCCTTCTGATTCCCTTCGTGTCGAGCTCTCGTCGAGCCAAAGAAGGACGAATTGGTAAACCAACGGTCCTCCACCATCACAATGGGAGTTTGGGGACGCATTTCCCGAAGTCGCCGAATAAACGGAATGGTACGTTCAGCGACCTGAGGTGGATTCAGATTTGGTAGACAATCAACACAATAGACCGCTGCGTCAATTTCACCAATCAATTCTGCCAATTCCATTTCTAAACGCCCGTTTCCTGAAAATCCCAGGTTCACCGTAGGCATGTCATATCGCCTTCCAAGTAACGCCGAAATTGACATCCCGGGCCGTGAAGCACATGCCCCATGCATAATGGACGTGCCATAGAAGACAATTGGAGCCTCCTGTCGCGGAAGCACCGCAGTGAATTTCGCTCCCTGCTTTACTCCAAACTCAAGTTTCTCAACGCCGTTGTACAGCGGGAGGTACGCCGTATACAACCTACCCTGATCGGGGCCCGGATCGATACGGCCAAAGATTTGTGTTTTCACATGCTGTTGTGAGGGTCGCGTCACTTGAATCCATCGATCTTCATCGTCGGCAGTCCGGCCATAAATATCAATTCCACTCACGCCCGTCGCCGGCATATGGCTCATACTCAGGCTCGACGAACGCAACCGGTAATCAACATGTAAATCTGGCGACGTTGTTTTAAATCTAGCGACCATTCCGGCACTATGACGACTGAGATTCCAAACCGGATCACGAACAATCTCCTTCGCTCGTTTCGGGAGACGGTCGAAATAGACTTCCGTGTCATGAAAGCCTCGTCCTTCAATCCCCCAGGCCTCAACGTTGTACCAATCCACTCCATTCTCTGTACGGGGTGTTAGTAAAGGGCTACGTTCCCCGCGTGCAACTAACGAGGATGCAGTGGCAGTTGCAATTACACCTGCCTGAACAAACGTTCGTCGATTTAATCTATCCATTTATTTATGATCCTCAGGCTTAACTTCGTACACCAGATCGCCTCCCAGAAACGTCTTCATCACTTTCGCATCTTTGACCTGGTCTACATCCACTTTCAGAATATCGCGATCCAGGACCACAAAGTCTGCTAGTTTCCCGGTCTCGATTGAACCTTTTTCCTTTTCCTCGAAGGTTAGAAACGCATTGTTGATCGTATATAGTCGCAATGCTTCATGGCGAGTCAAATTCTGTTCCGGGTGTAACGATGACGTCATATATCTAGGTTGTCTCTTAAGAGTAATCCACATTCCCAGAAACGGATTGTATGGGTTTACGCTTCGAAGGCTACCAATGCGTTGCATATGATCCGAACCACCTCCAATGATGACGCCTTTATCAAACAGAGAACGGTAGGGCTGAAAATACTCCGTCCGCTTCTCGCCGAACTGTTTCAGCAATGTCTTTCCATCCATATACAACCAGGCTGGTTGCAAATCCGCCACTACTCCCATCTCAGCCATGGATTCAATGGCTTCAGCGCTCATGAAATTACAGTGCGTTATACATGGCCGGTGCCTGGCAACTTTGAAATCATTCTCATCAATCATACGATAAGCATCCAGCAATGCATGGACTGCACCGTCACCGACGCTATGCGCTGTCATTTGAAATCCCTTTTCCAGCATCAGCTTCGAGAATTGATACAATCTCTCCTGTTCGATGTAACGCATACCCCGATAATCCGGGTCATTAATCGAGTATATTTCACTTACGCCCCAGGGCTTTCTCATATACGCACTACCGGTAAGCATGCCGCCGTCAAGAAACACTTTGACGCCACGCAGCCAAAGATGCGGGTTGTATTGATGTAACGGGTCTGCCGCTGCCGCTTCAATCCGTTGACGAATTGCCTCGGGTTGGGACTTTGCATTCATTGAATAATAGAGAAACACTCGTACGTTAAGCGAGTTTGACTCATGTAATGCTCGCCAGCTATCCACAGCGCCATCGCTGGCATTTCGATCGGAAACTGAAGTTATTCCAACGCTGTTATAATCTGCAATCAGTTTTTCTAACTGAACGACCCGTTCTTCAGCCGAGGGGGACTTCGTATTGGATTTATATTTCAACAGCGATCGTCCGCTACGCAATACTCCGGTCAGCTTTCCATCTGCATCGCGTTCAAGTTTGTAGTTTGCATCTTTCGGTGTTTCAAAGCTGTCATCGATCCCGGACAACTCCAACGCACGTGAATTCACTGCTGTGTCTGGCCCCGTCCTGAACATAACAGGATTTTTCGGTGCGGCTGCGTCCATTTCCTCTCTAGTGGGAAACCGCTGTTCCTTAAGGCGAGTAATAAACACCTGGCTCAAAAAGATCCACTCGTCATCATCGAGCAATTCCGCTCGGACTCTGATGTACTCTAAGACATCTGCGATTTCATGCATCGGTGGCACCACATGGTCATATTCATACACGGCCGCCCCGGACGAATGCACGTGAGAGTCGATTAAACCCGGGATGACAGTCGCTCCATGCAGATCAATGATTTCTGTAGACTTTGTTTGCAGGAGCAACACTTCCTCATTGGTTCCCACTCCCAGGAACCGATCCCCCTTTACTGCGAACGCCGAAACCGTAGCATCGTTACTATTGACTGTGTGAACGTTACCGTTGAGATAAATCGTATCAGCACGAGGAGTCCCCTGAGAGAATACGGGCTTCAAAGAAACAAGCGAAATCAAAACTATAAAAATGTATTTCACGACAATTTGACCTTCTAATTATTTTGAGACAGATCCTGCAAACCGTTATATTTACAACACGTAGCAACCTCTGAGCTAACTCTATTAGAAACTATCCGACGATGTCATTCATTTCTCGAACAGCCGTTTTCATACATTCTTTTTTCGTCGCCTGTTTGTTGTGCTTTAACAGTTCCGCATTCGCTGCGGAATACCCGAACATCGTATTCTTACTTTCAGATGACCAACGTCCCGATACGATTGGCGCACTCGGGAACGACCTTATACAAACCCCAAATCTGGATCGTTTAACCCGTGAAGGCACGGTCTTTACCCGGGCAACCTGTGCGAATCCACTCTGCGTCCCGAGTCGAGCTGAAATCCTTTCCGGACAAACCGGTTTTCGCAACGGAGTACACCAACCATCACTCTCCCCCAACCTGGAGCACACCACCTGGCCTCAGGCCATGCAATCGATCGGCTACAACACCTACCATGTTGGTAAATGGATGGTTGCTGGCCGGCCATCCACTCGCGGATATCAGGAGTCACTTGGGCTCTTCTCATCCGGTGGACGTACGGAGATGCCACAATATGACGATGCCGGTCGCGAAGTGACAGGTTACCGTGGCTGGATTTTCCAAACCGACGACAAACAATTATTCCCGGAACAAGGAGTCGGTCTGACGCCTGGCATTGAAAAAAAATTCGCCGATGCCGCTATTGAATTCATCGAGCGTGACCACGACAAGCCCTATTTCTTACACGTAAACTTTACGGCGCCTCACGACCCACTACTTATGCCTCCTGGTTGGGAACATGCCTATAATCCGAAACGCATGCCGTTGCCAAAGAATTATCAACCACAGCACCCCTTCGACCATGGAAACCTGAAGGGACGTGACGAACTCCTGAATTCCTTTCCCCGTCGCCGTCAGGATATCAAACGAGATCTGGCAACTTACTATGCTGTCATTTCGTATATGGACCAACAAATCGGTCGGATTCTGGAGGCCCTTGAACAATCGGGACAGGCCAACAATACCATTGTCGTTTTTAGCAGTGACCATGGACTTGCATTGGGCAGCCATGGTTTGATGGGAAAACAAAACATGTACGAACATACGATCAACGTACCGCTCATTTTCCGCGGACCGGGTTTTCCAGCCGGCAAACAATTTGATACCCAGTGCTATTTGCGGGATTTATACCCTACCTTTCTGGATATCACGAACCAGGAATTTAATCCTTCCATTGAAGGGGCGAGCCTGATGCCAGTAGTGCGAAACGAAATAGACGAAATCTACCCATTTATCATCGGATACTTTAAAAACTCACAACGAATGATTCGCATGCGAGGCTGGAAGCTCATCGATTACCCTCTGGCAGAGGAAGTGCAGCTATTTCACCTAGGCACCGACCCTCACGAATTGAAGAACTTAGCAACGAATCCTAAATTCGCCTCTATCCAGGAACAACTTCGACAGGAAATGAACACCTGGTTACTCAATCACGGCGACCCTCTGGCAAATTAATAAGACAAGGTACTAACGATCATGACGAGATATCCGCGCAGACGATTCGTAACCGGTTTGGCAAGCACGCCGTTATTGTTGCGTCAGGCTCTAGGTGCTCAGCCAGCGAAGAAAGCACAGATTGCCATTACGTATGATTTGGAAATGAGCCGGAATTACCCTACGCGAAAAAACATCGAATGGGACTACCGGAAAGGCGACTTAGACGAGGCCACCAAGAAGTATTCCCTTGAGGCCGCCCGCATAGCTGCAAAGGCTGGGGTAAAGCTCCATTTTTTCCTTGTGGGACGTGTTCTGGAACAGCAGGACATCGCGTGGCTCGAAGAAATCCACGAGCTGGGACATCCGATTGGCAATCACACCTACGATCATGTTTACCTATTAGCACGTACGCCCACCGAGACCCAATTCCGCTTTACTCGCAGCCCTTGGCTAGTTAAGGGTAAAACGGTTCCTCAGATCTTACGGGAAAACATTCGTTTAACCCAAATTGCCATGAAGCAACGAGCCGGTATCGAACAGAATGGGTTCCGTACTCCGGGCGGCTTCAACACAGGGCTAACGGAACGTCCTGATATACAAGCCATGCTTCTCGAACTGGGCTTCAAGTGGGTTAGCAGCGTCTATCCAAACCACCTGGCGAAAAGAACTGAACAGGGAGTGTCCGAGGAAGTATTTGACAGCATTGTTAAGGCTCAGGCTGATGCCCAGCCATTCAAGTACGAGTCTGGCCTAATCGAAGTCCCAATGAGTCCCATCAGTGATGTGAATGCCTTTCGTTCGAATCTTTGGACGTTAGATGAGTTTGTTAAGGCAACGTCTCTTTCCATCAAGGAAGTCATCCAAAACCAAATGACTTTCGATTTCCTTTGCCATCCGTCCTGTCTGGTAATCGAGGATCCTCAGCATGTCACGCTGAAGACAATGATCGATCTGGTAAAATCGAATGCCGATAAAGCAGCGATTACACCAATAGACCGCATCGCCGAAACCGTAAAATAACATAGCCTCAACCCATCATCCGAATCATGACTAAGAACTCGTTCCTACTTTGTTTTGCATTGCTATCCGTTGCATCACCATCATTAGCTCAGGACAGCATCACTTATCAAAACACTTTAATACCGATTAAACGTCCTCAACCTTTGCTCGCAGACTTCCCTAATTACGTAGCACCGATTCTGGAACAAAACCACTACGAGGCACCCGCTCTCGTTAATGACAAAGGGGCCTCTATTGACGTCCGGGCCTGGCGATTCTCGTATAACGCCAGGGGTATCATCGAGATTCCCAATAAACTGAATGGTTCCGAAACTGCGATCGTATTCGTACACCCGTGGGGAGTAGATGATGGACAGGGGTGGGTCACGCCCGAACCTGCCGGCGTCGCCTTCGGCGGGACTCCATTGAAAAATGAAGGCATCTTACGTCATAGCCGGGAGGTAATTGCTCCTTTTTTAGAACAACTAAGGCCTCACGTTAACACTGTTCTCTACAGTCTCCCCGGCGAACCGGACTCTGCCCGCGCCGCTGCTTATCGAACCACGGCAAAATCACCTTCGTCCGCCACCCGCAAGCTTGGTAGGCAGCGTATGATCAAAACTCTGAAGTCATTTAACTACAAAGCTCAACCTGTCCCCACCTCGCTCGAACTCGGAAGAGAAACTCCCGTCGTGGATTACTTTCGACAATTCCAGGGAATCGACGCGTCGCCACATTACAATGGCGAAGATTTTTGGCAACTCCCGATTCCGGTCATGAATTCAATCGACGTCCACGATAACGATGTGGTCTTTTTCGACAATCAGGGGTACCCGGAACTCCGGGCCTTTCTTAAAAAACAGGGAATTCGCCATATCTTGTTAGTTGGGTACGCCACTGACATGTGTGTCTGTGAAACGACGGCCGGGTATAAAAACCTCCGACAGGACTTCAACGTCTTCCTGGTGGGCGATGCCACACAAGCCACTCACCCAGCAAATAAAAATGCTGCTCATGCTACAAACCAGGCGATCAGCTATGCAGCACTCGATCTGTTAATCACTCAGGTCTCATGGATAACACCGCCTGGCAAAACAAAACTGAAGTAAAGATCTTATGACCATCTGCCCTGACACCTACTACCAATCACTCGTCGACCCGGTTGAAAAAATAAAACTTGAAATGGCTGCCTGCCTGCGTTGGTCAGATCGCCTAAATCTAAGTGAAGGGATCTGCAATCACTTTAGTGTCGAAGTACCGGGTACTCCGGGGCAATTCCTACTTAACCCTCAGGGACTTCACTGGTCGGAAATCAAAGCGAGTGACATCATTACGGTAGCCACCGACGGCACGTTGATTTCAGGAACGCATGAGGCGGAACCTACAGCATTTTTCATCCATTCCGGAATTCACCGCAATATTCCGGCAGCCACCGTGGTGCTTCACACGCACATGCCATATGCTACCACCTTAGCCTGCTTAGAAGACGGTGAGGTAATTCACTGTACTCAAAATTCGTTACGCTGGTTCAACCGAATTTCATATGACAAGGACTACAACGGGTTGGCACTTGATCATGAGGAAGGCAATCGCATGGCATCTCTGATGAGCGAAAACCGAGTCCTGTTTCTCGCCAATCATGGAGTTATCGTCATCGGACCCAACATGTCCGAGGCATTCGACGATCTTTATTATTTAGAGCGAGCTTGTGAAATTCAGGTACATGCCATGCAGACAGGAAAACCACTTTCGATCATTGACGAAAAACACGGCGAATACGCATATCAACAAATCATGAACGACAGAAACCAGTGCTATTCGCATATGGAAGCCATTATTCGTGTTTTACTGCGTGAATCTCCTGAGTTGGCTGCTTAGCGAACCACATTATTACACTCGCATGCATTTGTGTACATCGTGTAAACTTAACGTTATGAAGTCTTTCATAACGTATATTCTCGCATTAACACTCTGCCTTCCTTCGTTTGCTTACGGTCAGGAGCAACAGCTACACCAGTTTATCGATCAGCAGATTGCCGACGCTACTTCCAGGCCACTAGCTCAACCGTCAACCGACGCCGAATTCCTACGTCGTATCTATCTCGATTTAGTGGGCCAAATCCCCACGGCTCTGGAAGCAGAACAGTTTATCGGTGACAGTAGCCGCGCTAAGCGTGCAAAGCTCATTGATACACTGTTGGCTGACCCACGCTACACCCGACGAATGACCGAATTTTTCAACGTCATGCTTATGGAAAGACGAGGAGCAGATGACAATTGGGAGCGTTTCTTAAGAACCAGTTTTGAAAACAACACAAGTTGGGATCAACTGGTGCGAGATATCGTATCACCAGACACCAGCAACGAAGACTCTCGAGGTTCGGCATACTTCCTCACCAAGCGACTCGAAAAGTATGGGCAAAACCCAACCGATTTTCCCGGATTAGCTCGTGATATTGGCCGAATGTTTCTTGGAATGGATCTGGCTTGTGCCCAATGCCACGACCACCTTTTTATTGATGACTACAAACAAGCCGACTTTCAGGGGCTGTTCGCATTTATCAATAACAGTTTCATTCGCCGGGATACTGACTTTCCCGCAATCGGAATGCAACCAGTAAAAGCGAAGCTCGAGTTTAATTCGGTGTTTGAAGAGGGAGCGTTTTCGACTGGTCCAAAACTTCCCGGTTTAACTGAGATTCCAATCCCTGAATTTGTGGCCGGTGAAGAGTTTGCCATTGAGCCAAACAAAGAGACTAAAGCCCCGGGTGTACCAAAATTCAATCCTCTTGATTACTTAGCAAAACAACTACCAGCAACCACTAATGAGTCGTTTAATCTTAATGCAGCCAATCGCATTTGGTTCTTAATGATGGGACGAGGACTCGTTCACCCACTCGATTTACATCACTCGGACAACCCTGCCAGTCACCCGGACCTGCTAACGCACATGGCGAATGAGTTTGCCGCCCACAATTACAACATCAAGTGGCTTATTAGGGAAATTGCTTTATCTGACACGTATCAAAGGACGAGTGTTGTCAGCGATGGGCTGGCAGATGCCAAACCAAAGGAATTTCGGATCTTCCATGAAAAACCGATGAGTGCAGAGCAACTTATGTGGAGCATGCTTGCGGCTACGGGGCAATTGAACCTCTTGTCTGCAGACGACAATTCCTCAGCAACAGCAGATCCAGAAGCTGAAGAAGAGCCACTACTGTTAGGACTCGACGACATTCGAACGGACTTTCTTGCAGCTTTTGCCAATCCGCCTCGAGAGCCGGAAACTGATTTTGCTCCGTCTGTACGTGGTGCCTTATTCGTCCTAAACGGCCCTCGCGTCCTCTCCTGGATACCTGCTCAGCCGGGCAATCTTGCTGAACGCCTGAATCAACAATCGGCAAACTATGCTAACACACTCTACCTTGCTGTTCTCTCGCGACATCCAACAGCGGTTGAACAGGATCACTTCGACTCTTTTATTTCAAACCATCCGGACAAAACTGCTGCAATTGAGCAGGCAATCTGGGCATTACTAGCATCTAACGAGTTTGCGATTAATCACTAACCCATCGCTATGACCATGAAACCTTCAACGAATTCACTATGCACACCTGACGAACATCAGGTTTCCCGACGGCAATTACTCGGTATGACTGCCGCCGCTGGAGCATTGGGTTTGGGTGGTCTTGGTGGGTTGGTTAACCCATTGATCGCGGATGACATGAAATCCAAAGAGAAGCAGGTTCTGTTCATTTGGATTGACGGCGGAATGAGTCAACTGGAGAGCTGGGACCCTAAGCCCAACACTCAATTCGGCGGCCCCTTCCGGTCTATCCCAACTTCAATCCCCGGGATCCACCTTAGCGAATTAATGCCGCGGACTGCATCAATCATGCACAAACTCGCTTTAGATCGGGGGGTCAGCACCTTTGACAATTCTCATTCGGCAGGCGTCCCGCGTATTAATCGTGGTGACCCTAAAGACAGAGGAGTGGTCTATCCGTATTTTGGCTCTGCGGTTGCCAATCTCATGGGCCCCGGGGATAGCGGGCTACCGCCCTACGTATGGGTCAAACCTGGTAGTGGAGGCTTCAAATACCAGGACGCCGGTTTCCTTGGCCCGAAATATGGTGCCCTGGCTATCGGAGAAGGAGAGGCTCCGCCCAACATACTGCTTCCCGGGCAGTTTGATGACGACTCAAACAATGAGCGGAATGCGTTGCGGAAATTTGCCAACAAGCAATATAAAAGCCAACGCCCGCCAACATTTAGTGAAGCTCAGGATTTTGTTTACGATACAGCTCAGGCTTTAATGCAACGACGTTCATTATTTGACGATCCTGATCCTGCGGACGTGGAACGTTACGGCGATACACCGCTCGGACGAGACATGCTTATCGGACGAAAGATGATCGAAGCAGGAGTCCGTTTCGTCAAAGTAAACTCCTATGGATGGGACACACACGGTGACAACTTCAACGGGCATGCCAGTCTCATGCCGCGTTTCGACCAGGCATTCACCGCCGTCGTGGAAGATTTGGATCAACGTGGCATGCTGGATCACGTCCTTGTGATTGCCATGAGTGAATTTGGTCGCACGCCACGAATCAATGGGCATATTGGCCGAGACCACTGGCCCGAGGCATGGTCAATTGCAATGACGGGAACGGGCATCAAGCAGGGCGCCATGATCGGTGAAACGAATGAGCAAGGGACCTGGGTCACCAGCGAGCCTCATGATATTGGACACTTCTTCCACACCTGGTTTAATGCGCTAGGCATAGATTCCGAACATACTGAATACATCAATGACGGACAACCATTGCCCATCGCTAACGATGACTGTACCCCCATCCGCGAGCTGTTAGCCTAAGGTTGCCGATAAAACACATGGATATTAAATACAAGCCACATATCGCTCCCTCTGCAGATCGTCAGCTGTTTAATGCCAAATTCAGCCATGACGGGAACCTCCTCATCGCCGGAAGCTATCAGGGGGATATACGACGTTTTGATCTCACCACTGAAGAGCCAACTGAATTGTCTCCCATTGGCGGACATCATGGGTGGGTTCAGGCTATCGCTGTTCACCCAACCGAAAACATTCTGATATCCGGAGACTCCTGGGGAAAACTACAGGCTCATGATTATACGCAGCCAGAGCCCGCACCTATCTGGAGCATTGAACAGGCCCATGACGGCTGGTTAAGAAGCATTGCCTTTTCCAATGACGGCCAGTGGTTGGCCACCTGCGGCAAAGATCAGGTCGTGCGAGTTTTCCAAACTAAAAACGGGAAGCTGCAACATGAGCTAAAGGGACACGACGCCGATGTTTATCATGTTTCGGTTCGTCCACTGGATAACGCACTCGTCTCAGCCGACGCCCTTGGCAAAGTTATCCACTGGGATATGAAGAAAAAGTCGCCGCTGCGAGAATTTGATGCCAGTGAAACTTTTCTTGCTCACCGTCTTCAGGATGTAGGCGGAGTACAGTGTATGATATTTTCAAATGACTCCGGCACACTTCTGGTAGGCGGGACACGGCCAAAAAACGGGGGGACAGTTCAGGGAATACCGATCGCCATCGGATTCTCGTGGGAATCCACCGAACAAACGTTTCTTCGCGAGCTCGGCACAACATCCGATTGTTACTGTGAGGACCTCGCTTTTCACCCGCAGGGATTCCTCATGGCGGTTACTAGCGGAACACCGGGCACAGGCAAGCTCCAATTCATTGACCTTGAGAAACAGGATTCCGAAGACCCGATTTTCATGCTCACCAATCTTTCCAACTGCCACTCGTTAGATGTACATCCCGACGGAAAGATGATCGCCGTGACGACCACGGTACGAGGAAGTAACGGAAACGGTCGTAAGGTCGACGCGGATGGCAATTACCTCGGAAACACCAGCCCCATTCAATTACTGGTACCTGACGTCCCGGAACAACCGCCGAATTCCTAATCCCCTGTATGGCACATTCCTTCCCGGCCGGGGCAGAACCGACCTGCCTACCCTTTTGGCTGTATAATAATTAGGCAGATTGCTTCCGTTATCGTACCTCCTGCCTCACAAGACAAAAAATGCGAAACCTCGTTGTTGGGACATTCATCATTCTGCTCTTTTCGGCTGCTGCTTCTCAGGCACAGCCGAATATCGTGTTCATCTATACCGACGATCAGGCTCCCTTCGCAGTCAATGCGGCCGGAGACTCACGTTTCATCACACCGAATATCGATCGAATCTTTCATGAGGGTGCTCACCTTCGAAATAGTTTTGTCACGAGTCCTGTCTGTAGCCCCAGCCGTGTTGGCCTGATAACCAGTCGTTACGGTAGCGAATACAAAATCACTGACTGGATCAATCCGGGCAGTGAAAAGCAACTCGGGCTACCACCCGATGCACTCACTTTTCCACAGCTTTTCCAGGGTGCCGGCTACGCCACCGGACTCTTCGGAAAATGGCATCTGGGTATTCAGGATCAGCAACACCCCACCCGTTTTGGATATGACGTCTTTGCAGGTATTCGCACTGGTGGTTGCCCGCCTAAAGACCCTGTCATGGAAACGCTCGAGGGAGAAACTAAGAAAGTCCTGGGTTATACCTGTGATATCTTTACCGATCACACGCTGGATTTCATCAAACAAAACAAAGACCGCGCGTTTCTTGCCAGCTTACACTTCCGAGCTCCTCATGCAGCGTGGCTTCCTGTCAGGCCGGAGGACTGGGAACCATTCAAAGATCTTGATCCTGAAATCCCGAACCCGGATTATCCCAACCTCAATGTTGCCAAAGTCAAAAAGCAAACACGGGAATATCTGGCCTCTGTTAAAAGTGTCGATCGCAATATAGGTCGAGTTCTTGCGTTGCTCGAGTCACTCAAGCTTGAAGAAAAGACGATCGTCATATTCACCAGTGATCACGGCTACAATCTTGGGGAACACGGCGTGTGGTACAAAGGGAATGCAATTCGTATTCTGACTGAAAATCCGGAGCAGCAATGGGAGCATATTCCTGCTTCTCGCCGGCCAAATCTCTGGGACTCGTCCTTACGCGTCCCTACAGCAATCCGCTGGCCCGGAGTCATTAAACCGGGAACTGTACACGACGAAACGTTTTCTAACCTCGATTGGTTCCCCACACTCCTGAGCATGGCAAAGATCCAGACGCCCAAAGACGCTGTTTTACGGGGTGAGGATTTCACTCCATTGCTAAAAGGTAAAAAACACGCCTGGGACCCCAATCTATATCTCGAATACAGCATGCACCACGGAGCGAAAACCCATATGCGCGGGATTCGCACGCCAGAATGGAAATTCATGATTGATTTCGCAAACCCCGGACGGATGGAGCTTTACAACCTTCAGGAAGATCCTGCCGAGGAAAACAATCTTGCAGGTTCGGACGACTCTCAGACCCAAACACTATCACTAGGATTCATCAAACAAATCACCCGGGAAATGGGGAAAATAAATGACCCTGTTCTCGATGAGATACTTGATGAACAAACTCGCCCAAGGAGATTCAAACGATGATTCGTGTAATTGCTTTGCTACTCGTTACGCTACCCTGGTCAACATTGGCCGCCGAACCGATTAAAATCGGCAACGATATCCAATTGTTCGGTGACAGCAGTTTGATTGAATCTCATGTAAACTTTCACAGGAAATACCATACACCGACGCCCAAAGAGGTTTCGCTGACCACGGACAAGCCCTGGGAAGGCAATGTAAGCGCCTACTTCACGTTTCTTCAGGATGGCGACCAATACCGCGCCTACTATCGGGGATCCCACTATGACACCACGAGAAAGATTGTCACCCATCGGGAAGTAACATGCGTTGCGACCAGTAAAGATGGTATCCACTGGGAAAAGCCGGAGTTAGGCATTTGGGAGTTTGCTGGCAGCAAAAAGAACAACATCGTCTGGGACGGCATTGGAGTCCACTGTTTTGCGCCATTTGTTGATGAGAATCCAGCATGTCCTGTTACTGAACGATACAAAGCCGTTTCTCGTGGTCTATATGTCAAAGGAGACTTCACAGTTCCCGAGCGTCAAAAGGGTGTACGGGGACTCTATGTCTTCTCGTCACCTGACGGATTGAATTGGAAGCTCCTCAGCGAATCTCCTGTCATTACTGACGGAGCATTTGATTCGCAAAACATCGCTTTCTGGGACACCAACAAAAAGAAATATGTCTGCTATTCACGACTCTTCATCAATGGAGTTCGCTCTATTCAATATTGTGAGTCAAAGGACTTCATGACCTGGACAAAGCCAACCCCCATTAGTTATGCCAAAGATTATCACGAACACTTGTACACCAACGCGATTCAGCAATATCCGAGCAATCCAAAGCTCTATGTAGGACTCCCCACCAGGTATTTACCTGACGAGAATTCGCGAGTGGAGCCTATTTTCATGCACAGCCATGACGGTAGACACTTTTTCCGGAACAATGAGCCGTTTATTCCCGAATCGTTTCCTGAAGACCGTTCCGGCAATCGTAGTAATTATGCCTGCCGGGGAATTTTATCGTTACCCCACAGCGACACAACATTTAGCATCTACGCCACCGAGGCTTACTACACAGGCAGCGATTCCCGTGTTCGACGCTTCGAAATTCGAAAAGACGGATTTGTCTCATTGCACTCAACCGGACAGTCCCAAATTGTCACCAAACCCATTCTCATTGAAGGCGACGCCATCTTTTTGAACAATCAAACTCGTGGTAAGGGGGGCATTGGAGTCGATTTATACGACGAGAAGAACCAACCCATACCTGGATTTTCAAAATATGAAGCCGACTCGCTGGGCGGTGATGCGATTAGCAACGAAGTTCTCTGGAAGCAGGGCCGTACCTTAAAGGAACTGCGAGGCAAAGCCGTCAAAATTCATATCACCTACTCGAACAGTGACATTTATTCACTGCAAATCAAATAGCAAACCGTTAGGCCAGAATCTCTTCAACGATCCGAGGCTTAAACGTATCGGTTAGGCGTTCCTTCAAACCATTGCGTTCAAAGAACAGATCGTGATGATGTAGCCCCAATAGGTGAAGAATTGTAGCGTGCCAATCGGCGATGCTTACGGGATTGTCCTGAGCGGCATAACCGACTTCATCTGTGGCTCCATAGCTAACGCCCGGTTTCACACCGCCACCGGCCATCCACAGCGTAAACCCGCGTGGCCCATGATCCCGTCCGGCCGATGCGTAATTCTTTTTATCTCGCATCTGTGCAATCGGTAAGCGACCAAATTCGCCTCCCCAAACAACCAACACATCGTCAAGCAGACCACGTTGTTTAAGGTCTTTGACTAATGCCGCCACTGGCTGATCTGTTTGCCCGGCCGCTGATTTGATTGAATTCTCTAAACCGTTATGGCTATCCCAGGGCTGCCCACTCATGAAAATCTGGACATATCGAACGCCTCGCTCGACCATCCGACGCGCCATAATACAACGCTTTGCATAGGAGTCTGTTTTCTTGTCTCCCACACCATACATATCAAGCGTCGCCTGGGATTCCTGATTGATGTCTAATACATCAGCCGCCTCAAGCTGCATTCGAGCTGCCAATTCGTAGCTGTTAATACGAGCATCCAGCTGTAACTGATTCGGCCGATCCTTACGGTGCATCCGGTCGATCTTACGAAGTAAATCTCTTTGTAAGGTTGTAATGCCTTCCGGATAGGGATTTTCAGCATTGAGATTAAGGATAGGAGCACCTTCGCTTCTTACCCGGGTCCCCTGGTAAAGCGGAGGGAGAAAGCCATTTTGCCAACTTTGTACTGTATTTACAGGTAGCCCACGTGGATCATCAAGTACGACATAAGCAGGCAGATTCTGGTTAACACTACCAAGCCCGTAAGAAACCCACGCTCCGATAGACGGCCGACCTGGCAGGAGTCGTCCTGAATGAATCTTAAACAGAGCGGGTTCATGATTCGGATGGTTGTTGTACATCGACTTAATAAAGGACAAGTCATCCACGACTTCATGAAGATGAGGCAATGCATCGCTGATCCACGCACCACTTTCGCCGTGTTGTTTAAACTTAAACGGCGTCCGCAACAGCCCGCCCGCAGCCTGCGGTGAACTAATGTCTTCAGCAATTTCGTTGAAGTAGTCTTCACCGTGCCTCTGGTCAAGAAGCGGTTTTGGCTCGAACAAATCAACCTGACTGGGACCACCATTCATAAACAGTTGTATGACCGCTTTGGCTTTGGCAGGATGGTGAGTGTCCCGTGGCTGCGTGTCGTATCCGCGGCGTGGACCACCGGATGCCGGCTCCAGAGAGGGTGCTGCTGGTATCTCTTCGCCAACAGCGTATTCACTTAGCGCGAGCGATGCTAAGGCTGCACCACTGATACCGTCGGCTGCCCGCTCGAAAAAGCCTCTTCGATGAATCAGTTTTGAATTCATGTGATTGACCTATTTTATTAAGACGACTTAGTCTACGTATAAAAATCCTGCTGAGTTGAGAAGTGTATGGCCGAAGATCGTAAGTGCCTTCAATTCGGCATCTACCGTTTCCCGTTCCGCTTCCGGCAGGGAATCCCGATATACTTGCCATTGTTGCTGCAACTGTTGCAGTGCCTCCGATGACAACTCAAGTTCCGTCGCGTCCGGTTTTCGACTCAGGACAGCAAGATACATCTTTTCGATTTGAGCTGGTACATCTCGTGTCTCGGCCTGAATCCTAATCGCAAATTCCGCTGACAGTTCACGAACCATTTCACTGTTGAGAAGATACAGGGCCTGCTGAGCCACATTCGAAGTCGATCTGGTTTGGCATGCCGGATTCATTTGCGGCAAGTCAAAGGTTTCGAGCCAGGACGGCATCTCTTTCCGACGCTGACGCAAATAAACACTGCGGCGATACGCGCCGTCGCGGGCGATCGCCGTGACTAAGCCATCACTTCTGACATTCACAGCGTCAGGTTCTCCGAATCTTGATTGTTCCAGCATTCCGGCAACCGAAATCACCGAATCTCGAACTTCTTCTGCCGAGAGGCGCCGTAATGGCATGCGGGTCAACAAAACGTTTTCCGGGTCCGCCACCAATAGTTCTTCGCTTAAATCCGACACCTGGCGGTAGGTACGGGACATCAACATCAGACGATGCATATGCTTCACGCTCCACCCGGATTCAACAAATTCAACGGCTAGCCAGTCTAACAATTCCGGGTGACTGGGAAGTGTTCCCAATTTACCGAAGTTATCAATGCTCGATACAATCCCTCTGCCAAAGTGATGTGACCAAATTCGATTTACCATCACTCGAGATGTAAGCGGATGATCTGCTGAAACCAGCCAGTTCGCTAATGCGAGTCGACGTCCGGTACCGACAGCTTGTTCCTCCAGTTCTGCAGGCACAAACGGCGTTTTACCATCGGTTAAAACACTAGGGACACCGGGCCCGACTAATCGGCCTGACTGAGTATAGTCACCTCGTACGTAAATATAAGTTGGCGACGGCTCTCCACGATCCCATAACGCCCGAATTGTAGGAACGGTCTGCTTCTGATTGTTCAGTGCCTTGACTTTTTCATCGACTTCTTTCTTCAACTCCTGGTAAGCCTTGTCTTTACCAAGTTCCGCTTCATCCAAAGTCAGCAGCGTTTCAAACTTCTCGAAGAGATAACGCTGTATTTCATCATGCTCGTTACCGTCAATTTCAAAGGCAGTTTTAACATCCCCTTGGATGGCCTCCGGTAAAGTTTCCAGCCCTTTCGCGAGATGGGCCTCCTGAAGCTCGGCTTCCAGAGCCTCAAGCCGTTGATACTCCGCGTCAATATCTTTTTGCACTACCTGATTGTGAGCATCCACTTTGGCGATCATGTCCGGAGTGGAAACTGATAATGTTCTATTTTTCATGACGCCATTGGATTGGCTGGGGACAGCTGTTGGTTTCAACCAGTCGTGCACATCGTAGGCACCTTGAAACACGGCCATAAGCCTGTAGTAGTCACGTTGTGGAATGGGGTCATATTTATGACTATGGCAGCGAGCGCACTTCATGGTTAACCCTAAGACCGTTGACGAGAAAATATCAATCTCATCGGCAACAACTTCCATCCGTTCCGCGACAGAATTAACCACGTCGGAACCTGTCCCATCGGGAGCCATCCTTAGGAATCCGGTCGCCACCAGATTATCAACATGTTCCTGAGTAATGACCTCGGCATTGGAGTAATCCAACAATTCATCTCCCGCGATTTGCTGTCGCAGAAACTCGGAGTACGGCAGGTCTTTGCTAAAGGCGCGAATAACGTAATCCCGATATCGCCAGGCCGAGTTTCTCACCGGGTCTGCACTTCGTTTCCCTTCACTATCAGCATAGCCGGCTGCGTCCAACCAATACCGTGCCCAACGTTCACCATAGGCAGGCATTGCCAGCACACGTTCGACGAGGTTTTCATAAGCTGCTGGGTCCGTGTCGTTAACAAACGCCTCAACTTCCTCTGCATTAGGAGGCAAGCCGGTAAGATCAAAATAGACTCGCCGTATCAGGACTGCACGCGAGGCTTCAGCAGACATCGTCAGGCCGGCAGCTTTTTGTTGCTGCAGTACAAATGCATCGATAGCATTGTAGGCCTGTCCGGATTCTGCATGAGGAACCAAACTACGAACCGGTTTTTGAAATGACCAGTGTTGTCGATCTTCTTCGGTGACCAAAGGATCGCCACTGACGGTTGCGATATCCGGTGCAATGACCACTTCGGGACCACCCAATTCAATCCAACGTTTAAGCATCTCAACTTCATTGCCCGGCATTACTTTCACGCCGGAGGGAAGTAACTTATCGCGTGGCGGCATTTCTTCAGCCGCCATCCGTTTAATAATCAAACTTTCTTCGGGTTTTCCTAATACTATCGCAGGCCCTGATTTACCACCTTTGAGCATGGCCGCTTTCGTGCGTAGGTCGAGTCCGCCTTCCTGCCGCCGGTTCCCGTGACACACAGTACACCGCAATAGCATAATGGGCTGTATATCATGTTGATTCACTTCAGATGCTGCTACGAATGAATCCGGATCTGTACCATCTGCAAAAGGCGTACTGTTGGTTATCCAGCTTTCAATCGTGTGAACCTCCTCGTCGGTTAACGGTTCTCCCTCACCTTCTGGTGGCATCAATTTTGTGTGCACGAGTTCGTAGAGGTAGCTCGAATCCAAATCACCTGAGACAAGCGTGCTTTGTGACTCGCCTCCCTTAAACAATCCGAAGGGAGTCGAGAGGTCCAATTCACCTTTTTGATTCGCCGCATTGTGACAGGAGACACACTTCTTCTGAAAGATGGGGGCGATATCTTTTTCGTAGGTTGGTTTTTCAGCAGCTAGTGCGGTGGAACCAGTGAAAATCAGGCTTAACAGAATGATTTGACGCATCAATTTGAGATCCAAAATACGGCCGTTTCAGTTCGCAATGAATTGCTTAGTAACTACGTTTATTATTATAGCTCATCGTGTCCGCTTCACCGATGACAATTACTTCTTACGGGTGGCCGCGAGTTGTTTTTCATCAATGTAAATATTGAATCCGTAGAATGCCATGTGATTCTTTTGATTTGCTAGCGACGCAAAGGGTAAGGGTTTTTTCGCGTATGTGTGATAACCCGCAGGATGGATACTATGAGGAACGTAATAGCCTATCATCCCC
>DEAW01000088.1:0-8319 GCA_002348315.1 Planctomycetaceae bacterium UBA2972
GGCAAGTTTGATGGCTACAAGGGAGACTGGCATCTAGCTTTAACTGATGATGCCGCATATCTATATGCAAACCCTTCCAAGTGCTATATGATTCCGAGGGACAAAGCATGGGGGAAGGTTGGAATGATGGGCACTTTCGTAACGTTCACAGTGAACGGGCAAAGCGCTAGTCTTGAGCAGAAAGCTGATTCAAACAACCCTGACAAACGAATAATCAAGACCTGGGTCGGGCCACCATCATTCGATGATCTGCAGCAAAAGCTCGGCGGCCATTCTTTTTTTGTATTTCTGCTTGCTATGTTATTCTTGATTGAAGCAATACCCGTTGCAGCCGATCCTGAGAATGGCATTCCCGCAAAATCCTTAAACTACTTTTATCTGACCGCTGGTTGCCTTTTAATCGCAGGTGTCAGTTTTAGACGGTTGAGTCAACCTCGTAGATTCTTATTTTTAGTTGATGCGATATTTGATATCTCATGGGCGATTTATTTCTTTCTCATCATTTACAATGGCGAAAGTCGCTGGTGGGCACTAGGCATCGCATTCAATCTAATGGCGGCACAAACGAATCTTAGAAACTATTTTCGCTTTAAGATACTACGCGGCGAAAACCATTTTTATGAACCACTAGAACGTAACACAGCGAAGACTGACGATAACGTCCCGAATACAACAACTGGAAACCAGTTTCGCGAGAATTTTAAGAAGCTCTCTTCTTAAAACAACTAAATGTCAGTCATACGCGACCAGACCGTCACCGGCTTACCAGATACATCCTACCGCTCGTGTGTGTCTTGAGTATCTCCGGCGAAACCAGATTTGACGTAGTGGAATTCGGTCGTCGCTAATCTCCCCCTCGGCCACGTGCATCGGTTGACTGTTCGACTTTACCCGACATGGCATAGTCCAGCGAGAAGTTGCTTTTGGGTCGTACGAGAAATTCGTCGAGCACCGGCGAATAGGTCTGAACTTCAATTGAGTTCTTGTCAGGACGGAACGTCATGATGCGTAGGAAACCGCTTCCGGCCTTGATCCTGGGTAAATCCCAATACCAATAGTCCGCCTGAACCTGGTGCACCGTATTTCCATGTTTCCCCTGACTAGTCAGCAGATTCTCCTGGGCATGTCCTGACAGGACCAGGAAGATATTCTTGTGTTGACTGACGAACTTCTCCCAAATTGACTTTCCGGAGTTCCCCTTGACCCCATAGTGGTCAGCACCCGACAGCTGCCCCTTTTTGCTTGTGAGATAGCTATGTGTGACAACGACGGTCCGACAATCGGGATGCGCGGCAACAACCTTATTCGCCCAGGCAAGAGTCTGATCCCGAGGTTTGAATTCCAGTGTGAGAATCATGAACTTCATCCCGCCAGCTTCTAAAAACAGGTAGTAGTTTTCGATCTCTCCTTCTTCATAAAAGTGCAGGCTTTTCTCCTTGCCGAAATGAGGGTCATACAAACGGTTATTCGTAAAACGTGACGGAGGGAAATAGGAACCAAAGCGGCTTATGCGCGAATGGCTGGTCTCTCGGTGTTTTGACGAATAACCCATGTCATGATTCCCCGAGCACAGGATGTAAGGAACCTGGTCATCAATCGTCTTGAAAGCGGTATCAGCGATCTTCCATTCTTCATCGTGTTCTGTTTGGGTGATGTCTCCCACATGCACCGCCATAACGATGTTCCTCTTCTGCTTGTTCTCCTTAATCCACTCGGTCTGTTTAAAGAAGCAGCAGCGCTGATCACCAATACCCGGCCAGTGCTTCTGTGTCTCCTTATGCCGGACATCAGCGTAGCCCTGTGTATCCGGCAAAACGATCAACGTAAAGGCTCCCGAATCCTGTTGGGATTCCTGCTCAACACAATTGACTGGTTTATCCGCAGTCATTATGCCCACGGCGAGAATTAGAAGAAAAGGAAGTATTGCTTTCCTCATCGTCATTCGCCGTTGGTGAATTGGAATGCGTAAAGGTCTGCGTCCTTTAACTCGAAGAGCAACTGCACTGTTTTTCCAGCTAGCGAACCGACGTCGGCTCCGCCTTTCCAGGAGACAACTCGTTCAAGCTCGTCGCCAAATTGATCGTTACAATCGGCGAGCGTAAAGCCAGGAATCGGTTTACCGGCGCTGTCCTGTAGTTCTACTCGCACGGTGCCAGCCGCGGACGAGGAGAAATTCATTTCCAGTTGAGAACCGTCGAACTTAAATGGCTTCGTAAGCAATTTGCCGCCGCTGAAAGGTGCCTGGGCCGAGACGAAGCCGTCCATGCGGATCGTGTAGCGGCGGAAGCTAGTCGCTTTTCCTTCCCAGTAGCCTTCGGTCGCGTACAGCGAGATTTCATCGGGCGCGCCCTGAAGGTGCGACTTTGTTGGGACCATACCCCAGAAGATAAAATTATCGCCGTAGACCCACGTGTCCTGTCGCGCCGGACCGGGCCGAATGAAGGCTTCGCTCCAACGATCGAAGGTTTTTCCGTCGCGGCTGGTCATAAATGCTGCATCGGTCACTGTCGTCCCGTATCGTGGGTGCTGCTTGGCGCGAAACTGGCGTTCTTCCAGGCCGGGCAGTTTGGTCATGGACGGCGACCAGCCTCGGTCGTTATATCTCATGGGAAAACCCATGAAGATGTGGGGCGCTCGAAAATACGGTTGAATCTGGTTGGTATATAGCGCTTGCTCGGTCGCGCTGGGATAATTGAGCCACTGCGGCTTTGGGAAACTGGTCGGGATTTTCGACTCGGCAGTCATGATGCCGCGAACACCTTTGTATCCACCCTGGTCGAAAGCGCGATGATACTCGCGATAAACCCCGCCGGCCGAGTCCCAAAACATCAGGTTCTGCGAATCAAACGCGCCCTCGGTCGCGAATGGCTTCTCACTCTTCAACTTAAAGCGAAGACCGTCGCCCGAAACCATGAGATACAGGCCTTTGGGCTTCCGCCCAACAATCACGATTTTGTAGCGTTCCTCCGGTGGGCAATCCGGATTTGAATCCTTGAAAACGGCGGTGTGAGCGGGACTGCCGCCGAAGTCGCTCACCATCGCTGCATCGAGGATAAGGTTGTTTGTGGTGGAGCCGTTAAACTCGACGATACCCAATTCAGGACGCGTCCAATGGATGCCGTCCTTGCTCTCGACCACGCAGAGCGTGTCCCAGGAGTTCCTATTGGTTTTATAAGCTTTCGAATTTGGATGATGGCCGCCGCGATAATAGATCAGAAAACGGTCGCCGTCCTGAAACACGCTTTGATACCCGCTGCCGTTTCCTTCCCACGCGGCGTCGGTGCGGAACACGACTTCACGGCGCACTGGTCGATGCAGCTCCAACCGCACGCCATCGAGACGTTCAATGAGATGATGATCAACGAGCAGCTCCCTCCGCGAGGCGATGTCGATTGGCTCCGTGGCTTGTATTACGGACGTCAGGATGAGCACGGCTAACCATGCGGCAACCATCGAACGGTGAATTTTTTTCATCATTGATTCTTTCTTAAGAACGTCACTAATTTCAGTGTGTCGAGCGTTCGTGTCAGGAGAAACACCGAGCCCCCGGTGATATGGGTCAAAGTCCGGCATGTTGGTGTAATAGAGAGGGTAACGCATGTTTGCGGAAACCTTCAGTTTAGCAAGGGGCGTAGTGAGAAGGCAAATGTTGGGCGAGTCGGTAGCGGATCCTTCTTTCTGGAACCGGATGCATCAGTAGACCGTCACGGTATGCGCATGTGTTTTTCCACATAATTGAATCTTCGACGCCTTCGGGTTCGCTAAACTATTCTCTACCTAAGAATTCAAATGCTCGAGTCGCTGACTGATCATTGCCATATAGTTTTTGCAAGTTCTATAGACGACTTCCTCTATAGGCACACAAGAACTGGCTCGCAGAACGCTTGGACTATCTGGCTATCGTCAGCCGATACACCTTACCAAACGTCCCCGGATCTTCGTGATTGAAAACGGCGATGAAAAGTGATTCTCCACGAGGCGTCAAGTAGTAAGGCACCACCTTGCTGGGAAGTAAATGACTGAGATCATCCCATGTTCCTTCTTTTAAGTCCTGCCAGGTTTTAAAGCGAATGAACTTGTTCTCGTTGTAGTCATTGTTCCCCGCGTAGGTGGGGCAGAAATAGGATGTGGCGTACCAATGGCCCTGGAAGAAGTCCACGTCGTTTAACACCAGACCGGTCGACGTCCAACTGCCAGCCGGCGCATCTTTCTTCTTCTCGAAACTGTTGTGGATTTTGTACTGCTGTTTACCAAAGTGGATGACTTCGACCACTGCACCAACACTCGAGCCAACGACGTAGAGTCTGCCGTCCACGATCGTCAGCGCGCGTGAATAGCCCAGGTGCTGAGATAGATCCAACGCGCCTGCTGTCTTGCCCGTGGTCTTGAACCGAAACACCTGACTACTGTCCGGGTTGAGCGAGTAAAGCCAGCCGGTAGCTTGATCGAATACGATGTCGTGCGGACGCTGAAGCTTAATCTCCGCCAGCGAGGTCTGACGTGTTTGAACCCCGGAATTCGCCGGATCACGAAAAGTGATGAGCTGATGGTTCCCCGTGTCCGTCGCATAAAAGAGCCGATCGTGTGGGTTGAATGCGACCGAATGGGCGTCTTTCAATCCTTTGATGGCCGACTCACGAAACGGTGACTGTGTATCGTTCCGATAGAGCAGTCGATTGCCCGCGGTCACAATTTCCGTCTTACCGCTAAAGGCGATGTGTGTACATCCCGGGAATGACGCGGTCTTGGGCGCATAAATCGTGACCTGAATGTCATTCGACAAATCCTCGTCTTTGGCTACTGCCGGGGCTACACCAACCAGCCAAACCAAATTCACAACAACGAAGTACAGTCCGATTGCATTCATGCGATAGTGAGATGCTGGATATTGCAATATTCGTCTTTTCATGATCGTGAGATGCAATTCGCGCTGACGATGCGCATTAAATACACAGAGTTTATTTTAAATGTTTCAGCGCAGAAGTGCGAAAGGATTACCGATAGGACATTCGTAAATCCTTATAACCGTTGAAGCGATGCAGGAGCGGGGATTATCTTCAACCCATTTAAGGGGAGAGGGGGGGGAGGATTCTAACCAAGCCTAACCGGGATTCTTCAACTGGACCGGACAACGTTTGTTTGTGCACAGTGTGGCTGAGTGGAGTTTGCACAATGGTGTGGAATCTCACTGTCCGTATCGGCGGATATTGGAAATTCGAATTTCCCCGATTTGACCAAAGAAGTTGCCGTCGCCAAGGTAATTAAACGCACCACCGTATCTGGAATATCCTGTGAGCCGCGTGCTTACACTAAATTGGGCATCGTGCTCGCGGTTGTTCACCAGCTTGCGACCATCCGGACTATTCATCTTCCAAATCAGTCTTCCATCTAAATACAATTCATGCAGGTCCTGTTCGTAGTTGTACTGCCAGGCTACATGATGCCATTCCGTATCGCGAATTCCCGCCTGAGAGCGATCACCGACTATCCCATCCGGTCGATGCCATGGGTGTAGATCCTTTAACGCCTGGTCTTCTTTGTTGCCAAAAAAGTGTATACCCGGTGCCATGCTACCGTCGTCTGACATGACGTCAGACAAGTATAATTCCCAGACGCCTTTTTTGGTTAGGTCGTATGTCCCGCAAATGTGACCGAAATGAAAGGGATGTTGCTTTCCCCGGACTGTTCCACCAAAAGCCTGCATCGGTCCGCCACGACGAACCCATGCCTCTAATGTCCATGCCTTATCACAAGTCTTAAAGTCTAGTTTCGCAAGCCCTTTGCCTTCGCTGGCAAATCCGTGCTCACCATGACCGGTAAACTGTGGAAAGTTCTGTTCGCGACCGGGCCATTTCACACGCCGGTCTCCGCCCATGTTGGTCCAGGTCAGCGTGTGGGCCTTTTCACCTATGCGATCCGGAATCAGCTTGCCATCAGGGCCCTGCCAATCAAACAATACGACAGTGTGCTTGTCCGCATTGATCTGAATCAACTCTTGAGGAAGTACCTTCAGAATGAAATCGCACTGTTCAACAGTGCCGTTGGAATCGGTGACTTGGATCGTCAAGTCAGTCCACCCTTCTTCGCTTGGCGTGCCAGCTAAAATGGCTCCGAAATTAGCGGTTGTAGATCTGCCCGGCTCGTTTTGAATCACATTACTGGCGGGGGATCCCTCAGCACCCGCCGTCAGCTCGATACCCCGGGGTAACTCGCCATTGATTACTTCCCATTTAAGTGGAGCAGCAAGGTGCTTTGTTTTTAGGTCAGCATGATAGGTCTCACCTACAAATGCTGGTGGTAGAGATTCTGTTACTAGCTCGCCGCGGGCAATAGCGATCTCAAATTGTTGCGAGGCAGTGTTGCCGGCTTCGTCTTGTGCTTCGATTTTGAATTTACTGGTGGGTTCGTCCTTAACAGGTGTGCCGTTTATCCGACCACGAGTTGTATCCAGGTCTAACCCCTCGGGCAACTGGCCAGCAACCAGATTCCATGTGACGGAGCCTTTTGACGCATCGGTATCGAAATCTATACTATATGGCACCTTGAACCCGGCGTCCGGCAATGTTTGTTTAAGAATGCTCAGCTTCTCTGCAACTGGATACCGCAATACGTTTGAGATTCGAAGTTCGTCGATTTGACCTTCAAACGTGCCCCATCTCAGAAAAAATGGTGGGTCTTGTGAATGTTGAAAGCCACCTACGACAAACGGGATCCCGACGTCAACTGCATTGTTCTCAATGATTCGGTTTTCATCGTTTATTGGTAGTTGCACTTTGCGAATGAGATTTCCGTCGAGGAAGAAAAAATTCATTTGGTCGGCATATCTAAACTGCCACACAACATGATGCCACTGATGATCTGTAATGATGGCTGGTTGGGCGTCGGTATATCCGCCGGACGCGTAGGGCAGCAAGATACCACTGGTGTCGTGATTAGGGTCCTTACCCCGGGGGGAACCCATGAATCGTGCCCAGAGGGTGATGCCTTTTGTTAAGTCTCCGACACCGGACTTGCTGTGCAGCCCAAAACTCCAGCCACCACGCTTTCCGGTGGGTAGGGAAAACCCTTCTTCGTCTGTCCCGCAGATGTTTAGTGCTGTCCGTCCAGAATCCAAACCGCCCCGACCTTCATACTTAATCCATGCCTCAATTGTCCAGGCGGTTGTGCAAGTACGAAGGTGTAACTTGTCGTGGTTTACCGGGCCTATAAGCAGGTTCGGATCGTCATCCTTACGTTCAAATCTTGCTGTCGTGCCAAACCCTTCATGTTGCCCCCACAGGCTCCGTTTGTTCGCACGTAGTGTTAGTGATTCGTCTCCAAGAGCATCACGTGTTTCGTTGCCTTCACCTTCGTCGAAATGATATAGCACGACTGTATGCTCGTCCGGTGCAAACGGCTGCTTCCACGGCTCTTCTGCTGCTGTGCTTAACGAACTAAGACATGAGAGCCATCCAATCATTACTGATGTGATTACGTGTGAAAGATTCCTCTTGAGCATTTGATTTTCCTTCAGAGCCAATCTCAATCAGTGAACTCTGTAATATTTTAGACAGTTACGTTGTGAGCTGCCTTCTTTACGAATGAAATTGTGTTGACGAGTTGTCGAGTTCGAAGCTGCTCAGGTGAGGGCAACTTCACACGTACTGGCTAGTCAGAGTTCGGTACCGACCTTAGCAGGAAACCGGCCAAACCGGGGAAAAGGGGATTTTGCGACAGTGACCGACAGGCCGCGAGACGCACTTGTCATATCATGGCCTCACGTGGGCGATCAGCCTCACACCTCTTCCTCCACTACCCACGGAGATCGATACGTCCGGGTCAACATTGCCTGTGCCCGGTCGTTGCCGTTGATACCTTCCGTCTCTGAGTTGATCATTAACTTCTCTCCCCCAAGGCGGTAACTGATGGTGGCGTAATGCACCAGCAGCGTGCTGAGATGTCCGGCTTCAATATCGGCGTTGGGTGTTTTCCGAGTGCGGACGCAATCGACGAAATTCTGTTGATGAGGTTCATCGGGAAAGCGGCCATACATCTCGTCGCGGACAACTGGATGACGATTTTTTGGCCGAACATAGACCTGCCACCCCGAACCCATACGCCCCACAACCATCATGGCTTCGCTGCCGTGGATCTCCACGCGTTCGGCGTTCTGCGGCCAGTGCGGAAACATATCACCGTCGCGGATCCCGTGATCAGCCTTGAGCATGTACGGCGTATTGAGCGTCAATTCGAAGGTCATCATCAGGTCGTCGAATTCAAACACGGACAATTGAGTGTCTGGCGTTTCCGCTCCCCCTTCGCGATCATAACGGGCCCCAT
>DEAW01000088.1:8710-9628 GCA_002348315.1 Planctomycetaceae bacterium UBA2972
TCATAGTGCATGTCGCCGCCACCGTAACGCCAGAGGAATCGCCATTGACGACGGAGACTCTCGTTGTAAGTGTGCTCCGGGGCGGGGCCGTTGAACATGTCCCAGTCGAAACCGACGGGAGTTTTACTGTCCGCAGCCATCGGGAAATTGCCCTCACCCTTCTGGTTGAAGACACGCACGAGGTCAATATTTCCGAGTTTGCCGTCGAGGATGTACTTCTTCGCGGCGTGAAGGTAGGGGGCCGAGCGATTTTGCAACCCGATCTGAACGACACGGTTGTATTTCCTGGCCGCCTTGACTCCTTGCCTTCCTTCCCAGCAGTTGTGACTTTGAGGCTTTTCACAATAGACGTCTTTGCCGGCCTGACAGCACCAGATCGTTGCCAGTGTGTGCCAGTGTGGCGGCGTGGCGATGATGACCGCGTCGACCGACTTATCTTCGAGCATCCTGCGAAAGTCCTTGGTGTACTTTGGCATTCGCCCGCCCTGGAGTGCGGCGATCCCTTTTGCTCGAGTGGCGTACATCTCGGGATCGACGTCACAAAACCAGGTGAATTCACAATCGTTACGACCAGCGAACGCCTGCGCTAGCGTATTGCCCCGCCCACGGCATCCGATGATCGCCAGGTTTAGCTTGTCGTTGGCAGGTGTCGCATTAACCGAACGCGGATTGGCCAACAGCGTAACCCCACCGGTGATTCCCAATGTTGTAGTTGTGGAGTCCTTCAAAAATTCCCTACGACTGGAATTCGTCATCTAGTCTGCCCCTTTTACACAATAACCATGATTATGGAATCTTGAACACAAGCTGTTATTTTAATGACTGTTGATCGTTGTAGGAAATTATTCAATTGAATATTTGTTGTCTGATGGTTTGCAGGTTGATCTTCGCACTGTCACACAAGCTAGCCATCTGCGC
>DEAW01000062.1 GCA_002348315.1 Planctomycetaceae bacterium UBA2972
CATTTGGTATTGAGTGAAACTGTTCTGTAGTTGTGACTGGGGATATTGCCAAAGCTGGCCGTCTTTGAGTTGATGGATGCGTGCAATCAGGTGCTGAGCAAGTTCGTTGGCTCCTCCCTGATAGAAATGCTCCCGGCGTTCGGGATACTGATCCAGCTGCATTACCTCGGGATAGGCCAGGCGAAGAGGAAGCACCGGATAGGCGCCACATAATACGGCTTCACAAACACTGATTCCAAAGAACTCGTGCCGGGCTGTCGACACAAACAGGTCTGATTCGGCTAAACCGTTTAGGTATTCTTCGCGAGATGGTTGGTAGCCCCAACGCTGAATGTGGTTTTTCAGTGACTCCTTCGCTGTTGAAAAACATTCCAGCGTGTAGCTTCCCTGCTCTCCCATGACATTCAACTTAAACTCGACTCCCTTTCGTCTCAGAATATCCATAGCCTGGAAAAAGACCTGGGGAGCTTTGTCGTGCTCCCATCTGGCTGCCCAGGTGATCGTTGGTACAGAGTGGCGGCGGACTTTTGGAGGAGACAAGTCGACAGCCGGATAGAAGATCTTGCTTTTTGACTGACATGACTCCAGATAGATTGAGAAGTCGTAGTCGGAAAGTCGGTTGGTAAATTCGCTGGCGGCTCGTTGGAACTGAGTCTGATTGAATTGGGAATTCCACCAGATTTCAGTGGCGGCTATTGCTGAGGTTAGGTTTTGAAAGGCCAGGTTTTGGTCGATCTTATTTGGAGGTTGGACTGGATAAGTAAATTGGTTTTCATGGAAGTAAAGAACTATCGGAGTGGTTGTCAGACGATTTGCGGTTAGAGCTATGAGATCTGCCAGGTTGATCAGGTCTGTGCAAAAAAGCACATTGATTGGCTTTGAGTAGTTCAGGATTTCGGAGGCAAAATGATATGCAGAGTGACGCACTCGTGATTTCCAGCGTTCAGCCGGAAGTGTAAGCAAATCCCAGTGGTGGCGACTGTGGGATGTCCAGCCGTCAAGGAATGCTTTATGACTGCCGCCATAGTAAGATTCTATGGCCAGAATATTGAGAGCCATCGGAGTTAGTGTGAGTGCCCATGCCCGTGATCGTGGTGCTCAAATTCACCGGTGTACTCTTTGTCTTCAATCGAGACGGTTGCTTTGGCGGTGACTCCATGGCCGACTAGTTCCAGACGTTGTAACAGGACGGGGTCAATGACTTCGAATCGATTGTGAGACTCGGCATCCGGGGTAGTTGAATTAACTGCCACCGTGGTCGTCTCGTCTTTGACAACTGTCTCGATGGAGATGGATTTAGCTGTTGTGGAGACATCTTCTTTGGCAGTTGCGTCGAGCAGATAGAAGGTCAGTTTTCCGGATTCGTTATGTAACCATTCCAGATGGTACTCTTCATTGCCTAAACCCAGAATGTGTCCACCGTGTGGACCTTCGTTGGCGTGGCTGTGACCATGGTTGTGATTGTGTGCGTCGGATCCCGGAGGCTTGGAGTTTTCGGGGGATGTTGACGAAGAATCGCAGCCAGCGAGCGCGACAACGAGTATGGTAAGCAGGCTAAGGAGGTTTATGTTGCGCACGAAGGTGTTTTCCGATTAAAAGAGAAAATATGAAAACGAAATGATATCCGGCTCTTAGTATAACACTACATCTACGCACGCCAGAAGTAGAATCGCAAATAAGGTATGCGAATTTACTTAAGCGTTACGCCGGAAAGCGTCATTGTGAACTACGTAGGATAGAGGGTAGGTGTTCAAATCCCGGGTAGTTTTTTGCGTCGGGTTGTAGCGGATTAAACCAGAGTGACTTTGCCACTGGCCACGTCGTACATCGCTCCGATTACCTGGATCGTTCCTTCGGACAGGAGTCGCGAGATCACAGGACTCTTGGAAATCAAAGTGTTACAGGTGTGGATGACGTTTTGCTTAGCAATTTCATCAACGATTGCTGCTTTATCGCCGGCTTCGCTACCGGCGTATCCGCTGAGGCTTTCCGGCGTGGCGACTGGTTTGAATCCGTCAATGATCGATGGCAGATGCACACATTCATTGACGACGGATGGGTTTTCCCCTGCTACGACGGCTTCGACTGCGGCTGTTGCTGCACCACAGCGAGTGTGCCCAAGCACTATCACGAGTTGGACGCCGGACACGCCAACAGCGTATTCAATACTGCCGAGTGATTTCGTGCCGCTAATATTTCCAGCGACTCGAACGCTAAAAACATCGCCGACGCTGACATCAAAGACTTGTTCCACCGGTACGCGTGAATCGATACAACTGAGTATTACGGCTGAAGGAGACTGGCCGCCGGCAGTGTTTGCTATACGCTCTTGAAAGTCATGAGCTTGTGGAGTGCCGGCAGTGTAGCGTTCGTTACCTTCCAGTAGCATCTTGAGGCATGCTTCCGGGTTCTTTTCGTCTTGCAATTTCACAGTTATGTCTCCTTACTAGTGCAAACCAGTTGATTGTTCGGGTAACTCAAGGCCTTCTGCTGAAGCTGTGATTCCTTTTTCGGCAGATTCTTCGATGTAGTTGGCGATCAAATCCAGTGTGTCTTCATCAATGAACTCGTTCTTTGTTCCATCAATAATCACGGTTGAATTAGGTTCGATAGCATTAAGAACGTTTTTGATTTTGAGCCGACTGAGGAAACTTACGTGTTTGGCTAGTACCAGGCGGATGGGGTCATCACCCAATGCAACTTCGCTATCAAACACCTTAGCGGCAGTTATCAGTGGGTTCCAGACCGTAGAAAGCATCACGAAGATCAGCCCGACCACCATTCCAATGATCACTCCCAGAAGCAAGTCTGTGAAAACGATCGCCACTAGGGTCACAATAAATGGAACAAATTGACGAGCTCCCATTTTCCATAGACTGCGGAAAAGCTTGGGATTGGCAAGCTTCCAGCCGGTCATGAGTAGAATCGCAGCCAGACTTGTAAGTGGAATGTAGTTCAAATAGGTTGCAAATACTGCAATTGAAAGAACCAGCAAGATACCATGGATGATAGTCGACTTCTTGGTTTCGACTCCGACATGAATATTAACGGAACTTCGTATGATGACGGATGTTACTGGAAGGCTACCAATCAGACCACCGACGGTGTTACCAACCCCCTGAGCGATCAGTTCTCGGCTAGGGGGCGACGGCCTTTTCTTGGGGTCCAGTTTATCGACCGCTTCCAGATTGAGCAGGGTTTCGAGAGATGCCACAATTGCGATTGTGATCGCTGCGAGATAAACTTGAAAACCTGTCAGCACACTAAAGTCGGGGAAGACGATCCATTTTTGTTCTTCGGATGTTTTTCCGGCAGCATCCGCAGTCTCTGTAGCCCCCGCTTCCGTCGCTTCCGCGGCAGAGTCACCAAATAGGGATGGGACATCGACCAGGTGTTCTTTAGAAAACGCCCAGTTTTCCCCCATACTGCTCAAAAGGATTTGCAGGATTACACCGAGCAAGACGACTGCTAACGCCGGCGGAAACGAGGTCTTCTTTAAGACGGCAATGCGAGGCCAAACAATAAGAAGGGTGATGCATATGATTCCGACTACCAGCGGGCCTTGTTGTATGTTCCCTTCGAAAACGGTGGCGACGTCCTTGAGAATGCTAAACGTTTCCGGGAGCTCATAAGCTGACTCGAAATCCTTAGCGCCACCAAAGAAATATAAGATTTGTTTCAGGATTAGGATGGTTCCAATGGCGGCCAGTAAGCCTTTGATAACACTGGAAGGGAAAAACGCAGATAGGGCACCCGCTTTCATACAACCCATTGCGATTTGAATGAGCCCTGCCAGAAATACCGCAGTTAAGAATTGCGGAAAACCCTCCATTAACACGATTTGGGCAGACACAATTGCCGTGAGTCCGGCAGCCGGGCCACTAACGCTAGTGCTCGAGCCGCTAATGCTACCTACGACTAGACCACCAATGATTCCTGCTAACAGTCCTGAAGCAAGCGGTGCATCGGATGCGAGAGCTATTCCCAGGCATAAAGGAAGGGCGACTAAAAATACAACCAAGCCGGCTATGAAGTCTTTTTTTAACTTTGCACCTTCTGATAATTCTATATTTGGCGTCTCGAGAGACTCGTTCATAATGTGACCATTAAAAATAGAGTTAGTTTGTAATTAATAACGGCGAACGCAAATAAAATTTATAAAACCCAGTTTCAAATTTCAATATCGAATAGATAAAAAACTGGGTTTCTTGCTTGCTACAAGAAACCCAGTGGTCGATATTCGGCTAACACTCTATTGAAGAGGGCTTCTTTTTCTTGATTAAAAGTCGACCATAAATCGGGTGCCGATGATGTCGTACCTTCCGTTGTCACCGTTGTTGGTCGTGATATCGCCATTAATGTAATTGAGTTGCATGCGAGCGTTAGCGTTCCAGTACCAATTAAGGCCAATCGTGAGCGCGTCGCCTTGAAGCCCATAGGTGTTACCATCGGTAACCGCATCCGCATTTGCGAGATTCATAACGTCGCTAAAGTCTGCCCAGGACCAACGTACTGCCACTTGCCAAGCACCCATTCCCTGTTCGGATTTATCACCTTCAGTGCGTACGAAGGGATTACTGGGCTTAATTCGGTCCAGAGTACCACTGCTTCGTTTCCAGGTCATGTAGTCATCGGTCAGGAAGTAGGCAGCGTAGACATAGCCTCCGGTATAGTTGGCGGTTTCACCGGCATCGGTGTGCATCCACATATTTTGGTACTCTGCGACAATTTGTAGAGGTCCGCTGTTGGAGACCCATTCTAGGGCCAGTATTTCATAGTTGTTCGCATCGTTGACTTTGCCGGTGTTGATCCAGCGATTTTTGTGTCGCGCTTCACCTCGTTGGCGAAATCGGGTTTCAGAAGACGCTGCATCGACGGCTGCGGTGGTTGCGGAGACTGCCCAGTGCGCGTAATCACGTCCTTCATTCTCCCAGCGATAAGTTTTAGCCAGGCGGCCGGCAAATTCGAGTTGCACGTGATCGTTAATGTGCTGACCTGAATTTTGCATCAGGTGTGTGTTGTAGACACCATAACGCCAGTTGTACGTCTGGTCTTCTGTGGTGTTGTAGGCAACCAGTCCAAATCGACGGGCATCCTGATTGAAGGATTCTATAACAAATGGTCGTTCCAGAAAGACGTTATAGCGACTACTGTTCAGGTGGTCTAAACCGTAGGGGCGTTTTTGGTTACCCAACAGCAGCGTGCCGATCTTTGGCAGATTCTTGAAGCCGAGATAGGCGTCGCGGAATTCGGACTGATTTCCTCCGGCGAATTCCATCTCGATTTTGTAATTCATGTTAGGAGCGATATCTCCTTTAACGCCGAATCGCATTCGGCGGAATCCGATTCGGTCCTGAGGGTCGCCACCCTCAAGTGTCGCGATCGTTGCGTCAGCTCCGGGGAAACCCCAGTAGTCTGCATGGACTCGTCCATTGAGGTTGACGCTGTTTCTGGACGTACCGTTATCCACTTTGGAATTAATGAGTTCGCGTAGCTCTGCGATCTCTGTTGCCTGTGCATTCAATTGAG
>DEAW01000087.1 GCA_002348315.1 Planctomycetaceae bacterium UBA2972
ATCCGTTAGGTAACCCGAGAGGTCAGGGACCAGAAAATGAAGGATTTCGTTTTTCTGTTCTTCACTCTGAGGAATAATCCAGCGCACTTTGGCAAACATCTTCAAAATGGGCTCAGATAATTCCTTTCGTCGGGGAGGATCCATGGCTCCACGCCATAATTGAGCGATCATGGGTTCGAGTTGTTCTGGAACGGCGATGAGAGAAACTAAACGAGGATCGCTAATTGATTCTGAAGCGAGTGGTCGTATGTGTTCCGGTCCATTGATTGAAAGCTCAACCAATATTTCCTGAAGATCTTCATTGGGGATATTTGCTGAACCTTCTATGGTGGATAGGAAAGTCGGTCCGTATTCATTAGGCGTATTTGTCTCGATGGCATTTAAATGGTCGATCACGGCACCGCCGAATAGGTCGTCGGCAAACGTTGTCCAATATCCTAATTGACCTGGGCCGCCGTCTCCTCCGCGTTGCTTATGGAATGTTGATGCTATTGCCACTAAACGAGTTGTAAGCCGATCAAAGATTTCCTGGTCGGTATATTTGGTGTCAGCTCGCAGACTCCGAAGTTCTACGAACAGGGTCGCTAGTTCTTTATAATGGTGTTCTTTGGATCCGTTAGCGATGTGTCCATTGACTACGAAGAGGGCGTGACTCTGGTACCGTAAGGCAAGTTCGGTGATCGCTTCAGTTTCAGGACGAGATAGGAGTCGAAGCCAGGCGTTGTTGATGTCTTCACGAACCGTTGGATTCCAAACCCACCATTGCCAGGCGCTGCGAGTCGCCCATGACCGTACGGCTGGATGTGGATCATCATTCAAGGCGTGATCGAGAACCGCCGTGAGCGACTTATGGTTCAAAGATGATTCCGGCATCTCACTGTCTACGAGCATAATCAAAGCACGCATGGCGGACTCTCGAGCGAAGTCACTTCCCGATTTTGCCGTTTCGAGTATTTGTTCCCAGCCGTGATCGTCAATCAGAGTTTGCCGCATTGACCAATGGGCCGCTTCCCGCACTTGCTTGGATCGGTCATTTAACAATGTTATTAATGAGTCAACGTGCTGTTCAGCATGCAGGGCCCCGAGTGTCAGGGCAGCGTAATATCGGACGGTTGCAAGCGGGTGTTTCGTATAGGGAGCCGCAATGACAGCCAATTCAGGAGTCGCGTCGACATAGATGCGCCGTAGGGTTGAAATGATCTCTTCCGTGGTGGCGGTTTCAGCAATTTGGTAATTGCCAGGATCAACGATGTACTCTTCTTCGGGGAAGTAACGCGATAGTGCATTGAGCGCGTAACTAGTTGATACGAATCCGGTCTGAGAAGCGATTTTCCACATACCCGTTGGCTTTTGATTACGTAGGAGGTTGTCAATGGTGGCCTTAACAACTGGATGATCGACAGGTAAACCGAGAGCATGAAATGCTAGTAAAGAAGTTGAGGTAGGGCTTGGATCCGACGTCGTTCCTGCCGGGGTTTGCCATGTCCCGTCTTTTAATGCACCTGGGTTGAATCCCCATCCGCCATCTTTCAGTTGTGTTTGGAACAGCCTTTTGAGGTCAGCCTCTACGGTTTGATCGATTTGAGTCTGCAGGTGCTCGGCAGCTTTGATCAGTTCAGCACGCTTAGCCTCATCGCTTTCAGCCATGGCGATTTTGGTGGCCTGACTAACATAGTCAGAAGGAAAATAACGTTTATAGAATTCGATTCTATGCCCTAGATCGTCGGCATACTTGACGTTGATTGCCAACATCTTATTTGCCTTTTCTTCTAATGCTCTGAAGAAACGTATTTCCTTTTGTTTGGCCCAGGCATTGGCTAAGATTTCGCCGGTGTAGTTATAAACCACACCCTGGCCAACGTTGGCTCCAGGACCGGCAGCGTTGATCCCTCCGGGATCGGCTGATTGTAATATGAAATTCGCTGTCCTCAACTGTTGTTTACTTTGTAGTTGGCGGGGAGCGGTGACACGTTCGAGCGCAACCAACGCGTGACCGGCCACTCGTGTACCGGCCGGTCCATCGCCAAGGTCCAGTGGAGCCAGACTCGTGTTATTAGCAGCGTCTTTGAGCACATTCGTTGGTCGAAGGGATTGATAACAGGTGTTGACCAGATGCCTCCAGAGTTGCACGTTCTGTGGCCGGTAACCGTTCTCAAAAGGAACGGCTGGCCCCCAAACGCCGGACTGAGTGTGACAACTCATGCAGTTCGTTCCCAATAGGTTTCCTGTGTCGCGTATTCGGCGATCCACGCTGGCACCGCGTGGTCGATTAGTTAACCAGGCGTCTACCTGCCCAATGTGGTCATAGAGGCCGTGGCGAATTGCACGGCGTGCATCCTTGTATGGCGCTGGCTGAACGCATCTAATTTCCAGGTCGTATGCCGGCGAGTTTGCCTCCACTCTGAGGAAATAGATTTCTCCCGGATTTAATGTTCTGTTGATTGCAATCCGATGCTGTTCCGTCTGCTGATGGTTTCGTTCGTTTTCATTTTTACCCGTGCTGTATTCTTCAATTGGAATCAAGCGTCCCGGAACGTATTGTCCAAGCCCCTTTTCAGCATCCTCTGGCTTGACACGATAGGCTCGGATTTGTGCGGCAACCTGCTGGTCGGGAATGGAAAGACAAACCGTCAATAGCCGGGATATATCCCCTTTGAAATCGATTCGGTACCAGTCATCACCACTCCGTCCGTAATTGCCGTTGTCGAAGTATTCGATATCATCCGCGCTGCCCAAGACTGAGAATGCCTGATCCGTGGACGCGTCTCCAAGATTGATGGGTTGAGCCATTTCGGGCGTGTCGTTGGGTTCCAGTTCAATCCCGGTATGACTGCCAAGAATGTGCCCAACCGATAGGGATAAGAATTGATAGGAGACGTTCACCTTCGCATCGGCTGGCCATTTAACCGCCGTGGGAGGAGCATCGGTTTTACGTATGTTTCCCGGTTCACGCCACCGAGCTGTTTCATACATTGGTATGGCTTTTTCCTCGGCCGCGATAGTGAGGCGGTAAAGACCAGTGACTGGCGCGCGATAATTTACATAGACATCGGAATCGTGAGAATGCAGTAATTTGGACCAGTTGGCCGTAGGTGCGGTGTAAATTCCAAATGCGTCTACGTTTCGAGTCATTTCGGCGTCATTAGACGGCGCTCGAGGCGTGGCGTTGGCGTCAGCTGCTTTGATCAATTCGAAGCAAGCTGTTAATCGAGCATTCGGAAAAAGGCTCGAAGGCGTATCAATTCTTACTGTTGCCTCAAATGTGTCACCTGCAGTCAATTGCAAGTCGTGGATAACCGCGTTACCGCTAGACACAATACCAACGTTATTGGTTGCCAGATCAGTTGCCTGAACGGAAATAACTGAGGTGACAATGAGACAAAAAGAGAAGAAGACGTTATGTTTAGACATAGGGAAATAATACCAGGCGAAGGAAAACATACTCCAAATCAGGTATCTATTGTAATGGTAAACCCCTACAGAGGGGAGTCGAGTTTACTACTAGCTAGATAGTAGTACAAAGAGGATTGCTGCGACTGAGACCGTAGATGCGGCAAAAAATCCAGTCCAAAACTTGCGATGTAACCTGACGGTTGTAGTGATGGACTTGAGACTGGGCCTCGTGTTACGACGGATTAATTTGGCTAACACACCAAGTGGGAAAATGAAGAAGATGACGCATAACATCATTGTGTTTCCGAGACTCAAAGAAGGGGAGTCGCTGGCAATGTGTTGGATGCTGGCCCGCGTCATTACAGCATAGAGTAATAATGAAGCATAAAAGATGCCAACGCCCATGATTAATCGCAGTTTGTTGAGATCCTCGGCAATTCGAATGTATCCGGCGTTCTCCGGTTCAGTTGCTTCTGAATGGTGAATCTGGCGGG
>DEAW01000166.1:0-9390 GCA_002348315.1 Planctomycetaceae bacterium UBA2972
GAGATATCGAGTCTATTTTCAGGCGTTTCAGGGAAGAAGTGTTGAGATAGGCAGTTTAGCGCGGGTTTAAGGCCCAGGGATCGGTCCGCCATGATGCGCAATAAGAAAATAATAATCGTTCTATCTTTGTTCCTGTTAGTCGGGTGCTCCAGACTGGCATTAGCACAGCAGGAACCTGCGTCCGAAGGTACGTCTCTACTTACACTTCTCAGTGCCGGCGGTCTATTAATGGCACCTATCGCACTCTGCTCCCTAATCTTGTGCATGTTCTCGTTGGAACGTGCGATGAGTCTGAGGCGAGCCCGAATAATCCCCAGACCCTTTGTGAAACGTATTCTTGAACAGCTCAAGGCAGGAGAACTCGACAAGCGTGAGGCCTATCGGGTTTGCAAAGAAAATAAGAGTCCCGTCTCGCTGGTACTTGCAGCTGGAATACGACGTTGGGGTAAACCGGCTCAGGAAGTCGAAAAGGCGATGGTTGATGCCGGGGAACGACTGGGAAACAAGCTGCGGAAATACCTGAAACTGTTCAATGGCATTTCAACGATCACTCCCCTACTCGGCTTGCTTGGAACGGTCATTGGGATGATCCAGTCCTTTAATGCGATTGTAGCAACCGGAGCGATGGGCAAGCCCGAACTTCTAGCCGCAGGCATTAGCCAGGCCCTGGTAACAACAGCCGCAGGCTTAACTGTGGCCATTCCGGCATTGATTGCTTATATCTACTTTTCGAGTCGAGTGGATAAACTGCTGATGGAAGTGGATGAATACTCGCAGCAAATGGTACAGGCCGTATGTGGTGAACGAGTAAATCGAGCGAAACGGCGAGTGATCTCAGCTGAATCAACGCGGCGGGCGGCGTAGTTATGCCTATTAAGATTGACCAAAACGAAAAGCCTGTCATTAACCTGACTCCGATGATTGATATCGTCTTTCTGTTGGTCATCTTCTTTATGGTGGGGACGAAATTCTCCGAAGTGGAACAGCAACTTGAGTTAACCGTGCCTGAAGTGAGTGGTGAAGCCTCTGTTGCTCCGACGGTGAAGCGTCACGTGGTGGCTGTTTTTAAAGACGGAACGGTATCGCTCGATGGTGAATTGATGGATATGCAGCAGCTTGAAGTACAGCTTAAGCGTGAGCAGCAGGCGGGAGACACTGTCAACGTAGTTATACGAGGTGATGCCGAAGGTGCGTTTCAAAATGTTGCATCGGTGTTGAGTGTCTGCCGTAATGCCGGAGTGAGTGATTTGGGTGTTTCGGTTCGACTTGCTTCTTCCGGAGAGTAAGACATGAATCCGATGGGATGCCTGTTTCTGTTTGCTGAGCAAGCGACGCCGACGACATCGATTAATCGAACTGTGGGTGTCATCGTCTGGGTGGGGCTCATTGTTTTTTCAATTGCCTTCTTCGTTCTTTCTTGGACTCGTCTGGGTAACGCCAAACCCCTGATTAAGTGCCTTACGTTAAGCGTGTTTGCGCACGTTCTGTTGGCTATTTTCTTTTATGGCACGCAAATGCTCGGTCTTGAAATGGATTTGGGTGGCAATCAGCCTGTGACGATTTCATTAATCACTGAATCAGAGCTAGATGATACAGCACCGGTCGAAGAGCGTGTGCAGCCGAAGCTTGATGAGGAATATCCCGAAGAGCTTCCCGATTCTCCCGCCGAGTTGGTCGAACCCTCCGAAGAGATTCCCAACGTTGTTGAAACGGTGGAACCTGCAGAGGAATTACCGCCAGTGAATGAAATGCCAGAGCAACAAGTAGACCAGCCGACGGTTGCTGAGCCTGAGATCACTCAGAAGATTGAAAGTGAGACGATAGAGGTTCAGGAGTCGGAGGAAGCGGAGGTTGTAGAAGAAGATTCCGGGATCGATGTCGAACCGGATGTTATCGAGTCTGCAGAGGAAATTGTGGGGGAGAGTCCTGTCGTGCCAGTGGAAAGCGACGCACCTCCGTCGGTGGATGCCAGGATAGAACAGGTCGCTGCGATTGAAGGTCAGTTAGAAGCGATCGAGACCGTCGAGCCAGTTCCGGCCAGAGATCCGATGGTGCGGTTGGACGGCAAGCAGATTCCAAAGCAGTACCAGGCTCGATTTAACCATTCAGCTACCGAAGAAATTCGTGGTGCTGCCTTCGGAGCGACGTTGGAGACAGAGGCTGCTGTGCGAGCGGGAATTGAGTGGTTGGTTAAAACGCAGCATGAAAATGGTCGCTGGGACGCATCTGAGTTTGGGGCAGGCGTGGATCGGGAAGTTGACGGTCAGCGTCGTGGAGCTACCGGCGCGAATGCGGACACAGGTATTTCAGGGTTGGCGTTGCTGGCTTTAATGGGAGATGGCAATACGCATCTAACAGGCCAGTATCGAATCACAGTTCAGCATGGTTTGGAATATCTTTTGGGACAGCAAGGCTCAGATGGGAATCTGTCCGGTGCAGCGAGTTTGTTTGCGAGGATGTATTGTCACGCCATGGCGACCATCGCAGTTTGTGAAGCGTATGCTTTGACGGGAGATAAGCGGCTTCGAGGCTTTGCGGAAAGAGCGATTGGGTTTACGATTCGTTCACAGGATAAGCAAACGGGTGGTTGGAGATATCAACCGGCGGATGCAGGAGATATGAGTCAGTTTGGTTGGCAGGTGCTTGCCTTAAGAAGTGCGCAGCAGGCTGGAATGACAGTGCCGCAGAAAACGAAAGAGTTAATGGTCAAGTTTCTCGCATCATGCAATACGGGAACACGTGGTGGGCTGGCAGCGTATCGACCGGGGTTTGGAGCGACTCGGACGATGACGGCGGAATCATTGACATGCAGGATTTGGCTGGATGCTCATCGTAGTGTTGAGCAGGTAGAGGAAGCATCGGAGTATATCGTTTTGCAATTGCCCAGTCAGTCGCGTCCAGATCTTTACTACTGGTATTACGGAAGTTTGTCGATGCGTCAGCTTGGAGGGCCGGCATGGGAATCCTGGAGCGGAGCGTTGAAACGCGTGGTGCCAGTGATCCAGCTTGCTGATGGCAGTTGGCCTACCGATACGAAATGGGGCGGCTACGGTGGTAAAGTGTATAGCACAGCCATGGCAGTGTTGTGTTTGGAAAGCTTTTACCGATATCAATAAGAGGAATGCAGTCCATGCTCCGTAGTATTCTCATACCACTTCTTGGCGTTCTCATTGCAATGGCTGGAGTGGCATTGGTTCAGGGGTTGGGTCATGAGATCTATGGCGTGGCACCTGTGACCGAAGAGATGACTCCGCAGGAAGTGGATGTGGTAGTTCGTGAGTATTTAGAGACAGCTCCTTTGGGAGCATTGGCTTTTCCGATACTGTCCTGGATGTTTGGGACTTATGTGGGAACGGTGTTTGTAGCCAGAGGTTGCGACGAAATGCCCAAAGCTCATTCCGCACCAGTTCTTTCTGTCATGCTACTGTGCACGATTTTGATGCTCACGATAATTCCTCATCCGCCGTGGATGTATCTCGGTCCGTTTCTCGTAGTTGGTGCTTGGTGGAACGGAGTGAAGACGGGAGGACGTTTGGGCAGTTAAACAGTCAGACATTTAATCAATTAAACAGTTGTATTGCGAAGTAGTTGGAGCGTGTGCCTTAGCCAAATAAATCTCGGGAGAACAAATTAAAACTCTTGATTCGCTAAAGCGGCTTGGGAAACCAGCTCAAATTTAAATTGTCTAATTGTCTAGCTCAGTCAGCTTCTTCCGTGGGAGTTGGGGATTCGGTCGGTTCGGTCGGCGGTGGCTCAAACATCGGGACGTCCGGAGCTTCGAAGTCATCATAGTCGTCAGCGGACCAGTCATCGGCTCCGGACGCAGAAGAGTTATTTGCTGAAGAAGGGTCATTGTAATAGTCATTGGAGACGTCACTAACGTACTCGTCCATTTTGACTGAATTCTGGAATTCGCTGAGTCCTTTACGGAATTCGCGGTAGGTTTTACCGAACTTGCGGGCAACCCCGGGTAGGTTTTTGCCAAACAGCATGACAGCGATTAGTGCGATCACCATCACTTCCATCATTCCCATGCCGCCAAAGATGAGGGCGATTGGAAGTTGGCTACCTTCGACAGTTTGTAATAAGAGCTCGTTCATGATTGCAATCGGTTTGGTCAATCGGAGTATTAGATGGGAAGTTAGTTGCGTAGGAAGCATTCCTACGCCGAACTGGTTTTACAGTTCGCTATCTTCGTCAACGACATCGTCATCGTCGTCATCAGCATCAATTGGGGTATCGTCTTTGAGACCCTTTTTGAATTCGTTGGCGCTTTTGCCAATGCTTTTTGCGAGGCCCGGTAGTTTGTTGGCACCAAAAAAGAGGATAAAGATACCGCCGATGATAAGCATTTCGGGAAGTCCCGGCATGCCGATTGCAAATAAAGAAGTGGTCATAGGATTCGCCCTCGCGTGTAATGAATCGATTTCGTTCTCTGTGGTGCGAAATAATAAGTGAACCAATTAGGCACACCGAGCCCACAGAAGTCTCCATTTTCTCAAGAGGCGAAAGCGGGCAAGCACCCTAAATTGGGTTTGCCAGGACCAAACTTGAGTACTATTGATTCTATTTCACTAGTAGTTGGCGTCAAGTGGGGTGGTTTTCGATACGTAGACGGAATTTAACAATTCTAGCAAAGTTAAGGGGAAGGAAATGACGACGATAAGAGTAAGCATTGTTATTTTCGAGGTTGAAAAATGGTTGCCAGCACTCAAAAACAAACGATTAAGTCAAGACATCCCAGTCTAATGGGAATGATATGCGGCCTATTGTTGGTCTCCGTGGTAAACGCGAACGACGTCAATTATCAAATCGTGTCATACAGTATGGATGATAAGCAGGAAAGCCATTCGATTCCAAGTATTCAAGATGAAATTCCTGTAGAGAACAATCTTTATCCTCTTGCTCGGCAGAATCGTATGGGGATGCAGCAAGTGCGAAAGCGTCCTGAGGGGAGGTTGTATTTTGGTGTAGAGCATTCCAATTGGAAAATCCGTCGCAGGGATCTGGATTATGCCGTCACTAATACGGGTAGTGCTTTAGCCATCGGTCAGGGGGATATCAAGGAGCTTTCCTTCGATAGAGATGACAACTTTAAGGCCATTCTGGGCATCAAGATAGATGATGGTTGGAAGTTGGGATTGGTCTATTCTAATTATCGAACCAGACAGTCAGATTCCATTGAGGCAGCAGCCGGTGAAACACTCTATGCGACTCGTAGCCACCCGGAATTTAATGAACGAGCCTTTGATGCATCGATGGCAGCCATGCTTGATACCGACTCGTTTGATGCGGAGGTTCGGGGCGATATTAAGCTCTCAGAAAGAGCTTCCATTACTGTCTTTGGTGGATTTCGATGGATGGATACAAACCAAATATTGGATACATCTTACGACGGAATCGACTTTAATGATGGGAGCGTCGTTCAGCAAAATCAAAGTGCACTATTTGGCTTGAGGCTTGGCAGTTTGGGGCGATATGACATTTCAGACCGCTACTACATTTTTGGCAGTATGGAAGCTACTTTGGCCTACGGTAGACATTCCTTGTCATTGCAGGAAACGAACAATTCCGGCGGAACGTTGCTGGTGGATGTTCAGGATTCATATTCACAGGCGCATCTCTTAGCTGAAGCATCTTTTGGTGCAGGTTTGGTGCTGGGGGAATATGATTTGAGATTAGGTTACGAACTGAATTTTTGGGGTGGCATGGCCAGTCGATTGGTCTTTCTGGATGACACTCATGAAGCGATGTTTTCGCACCAAACCGAAGATATCATGCTCGACGGCGTCTTTATTCGTCTGTCACGTGACTACTAATAAATCTTGCGTCTACGATCAATTGCTATTGAGCCTGTTGATTACGATCAATGCATCCAGCGGTGATAGAAGATTGTCTGCACTAACATCCAAATGATAGTTGCTTAAGATCCTGCTCGTAAGTCCGCCCAAAATAAATGGTACTTCGTCGCTACCTGCACCATTCATACGGTTGATGATAATCAAAGCATCATTTGGAGCGGTGAAACCATCGCTATCGACGTCTGTATGGCTGATCGGGTTGTGGCTAACTGCTTCGTAAGACCAGTCTGTAGCTTCGTCAGATACCAGATAATTCCCGGCGAGATGGTCAAACATGAGAGTGGATGCGGTAGAAGGGTTAGCGATTGTTACGGCATCAGTTTGGAAAGCTTCACTCCAGGCGTCATCTTTAAGTTCATGCTGTTGTTTCAGTAACCCAAGCAGGAATGCTTCCGGGTGATCATCTGAAGAATTCTGTGCTTCAAGGTCGCCAGAATCCGTTGATAAATCGTTTTCATGGCTACCACCATATAAACGATCCTCGCCAAGGTTTCCGGCTAGTTCATCATTGCCAACCTGACCGAACAGAATGTCGTCTCCCTGTCCTCCGTCGATGTGGTCATTTTCGATCGTGGAGCTGTCAGAGCCCGAGATGAATCGATTAAGGATTTCGAATCGGTTGCGGTGGATTGACTGGAATTCAAGTTTTTGATCCAGTCTTTCTGCGTAGGGATCACGATGGATTGCGTCGTCGGTCGTTGCAAACGTCAGTGATTGTCTGCCGTTACTATCGATTAGCTGTTCGCTAAAGTAAGAGATACTGTCTCCCAGAAGATAATCATCCCCTTCTCCGCCGTTGATTTGATCATTACCGGCATGGAAAGCGGCGAGGGACTCCTCGGAGTGTCTTGCACCAAAATACGGATGCGAATATTTGGATTCCAGAATCGAATAGTCATATTCATGTCGATTTTGTTCTAAGAAGGCCTCTACTTCCTGATTAAATCTTTCAATGAATCTGATGAGAATGAGTTCATGTTCCTGAACATCGTCGGATCCGGTGTTAAAGCAGTTGAGTTTATCGGAGACTGCAGTTTCATTGTCCAGACATGCTTCAATGGCTGGTCTGTCTGGCCGCCGCGGAAGGACCTGTTTAGCCAAGACGCCAATCGTCTCGTTAGTAACGAGTGGTGACACGTGGATTGTGAAGTCACCGCTGACGATATCGTCACCCGCTCCACTGTCGATAGTGTCATTTCCAAAGTTCATGTCAGGCTCAACGGCATCAGGCAGTGCTGCCAGTTCGTTGTCTGTAAAGGTATTCAGTTGAACATCATTGTTGGATTGTCGATGTGCATCGAGGTTCGACTGGAGTTGATCGCGATATGTGCTGAGTGCTGAACGGATTTCTGGAGTGAGTATGTCCTGGTTGTCGGCTGCATTGTCAAATCGATTGCTCAGGACTGTACCTAAGACGGATTGATAGTTATCTCCGTAGATGCTGTCGTCGTCTTCACCACTGTGGATCGTATCGTTTCCAAATCTTAAAGCATGATCGGGTCGTGTGCTTTCATTGGAAAGATCGCTTAACAGACCAAAGTGAGCTAATGTGAGTTGTGAATCCAGATCGCTGAGGATGGTTTGTAATTGGTAGGCATAGTCGAGACTGGATTTCGCGGCTTTGAATATGCGAGCCTCTGAAGTTGGGAGGCTTTGCTGAATTCCAAATATCTGTTCCCAGGTATCCCCGACAAGAATGTCATTTCCGGCGTCACCACGAATCGTATCATTTCCGAAGGAAACTTCGATGGCGTCAGTGTTATCCGTGCTGTAGAGGTGATCTCCTGCAAGACTGCTAAGTGTGTGTTGTAGTAATTGAATTTGTGTGTCCGCAGCCTGATTAGCCTGCTCTACATCATTGATTCCGGAGACTAGCGAATTGTAGGATTGAGCAAAGTCGCCAAGGATCAGGTCATCTCCCCCTCCACCATTTAAGGTGTCATTGCCGTCCTGGGATTCGGAGTTTGAAGAGGCCTGCTGGCTGATGATGGCCATAGGTATCAGGCCTGTTGCTGCACCTGTTGTGATGTAGCGGTCCTGGAGTACTCCTGTCCGGCCAGTGTCGGTTGACCCGGAAATCTCTTTCGACGCGATGTTTCCAAAGGTTCGACTGAAGTTGAATGGTGCATTGTAGTTCAGCTCTTCAGGTCGAATGGATATTGGTGGCTGGATGTAAGCTCCGTTGTATCCAATTTGAAGTGTGTGTTCACCACGTTCAGGTTGACTCCAATGGGCACTATTCGAAGTTTGCTCGTATTGACTTGCAAGATAGGACTGTCCGGATTCGTTTTGTGAGTAAGCTATGGCATCGCTGTCCAGTAGAGTCTGGTATGGTGGCGTGGCATTACTGAAGATCTGGTAGCCATTGCTGATCAACGGAAGGTCACTGGTGACACCGGTAGTGAATTGAGCATTGTCACCCAAAATCAGGTCATTGCCATCGTCACCGGTAATCTCATCGTCGCCCTGTTGTCCGATCAGCACGTCATCCCCGTCACCGCCGCTGATTTGGTCATCGTGAATTGGGTACGATTCTAGCAGGATGGAACGTGTGTCCCAGCTGTTGTGTTGGCCATGAACCTGTTGTCCGTCGTTGTTATAGCGTCCCAGAGTGACGGTCCAGTCGGCTGCGAGTAAACGATCAAGTTCTTCGCTGGCTAAGGATTCGTGTAGTTGGAACATTTCCGAAATCGTGACATAGCTCTGGAGTGTGATATCCCGATGCCACGATTCATTGTTGTTTGTTCTTACATGCTGGCTATCAATGTAATCCCGAGTGATGTAACCGTTGTCGGCAAGAATCGTGTCGTGTCCGGCATCGCCGTGGATCGTATCTGAACCGAGTTGACCTATCAGTTCATCGTCCCCTGCTCCGCCGTGAATTACGTCGTCACCACGCTGGCCGTGGATGATGTCATCACCTTCATCGCCGGAAATGGTGTCATTGCCCGTGAATTGTTGTACATGAATTCCGACCAGGTTGGCTTCGATATCATCAAAACGTTCCACAGTTCGTTTGACGTCTGCAAATGGAGCAGGATAGAGTTCCCATCGGTTGTTCGAGTCTCCAGTCCAGTCTCGATGAATTACCCCGTTGTCACCCAGGATCACATCAGCATCGTCACCACCTGAGATCGTGTCGTTGTCGTCATGGCCGCCCAGTACATTGTGACCGCCGAGGATATCGTCCTGTCCTGCACCGCCATGGATCGTGTCGGCTCCGTTTTGTCCAAGGATGAAATCATCACCATCTCCACCGTAAATCGTATCGTTGGTGCCCAGGAAGATGTCTTCTATGTAAATGCTCTGATATACCTGTGCTGACGGGAATGTCGCATCGAACAAACCATGGTCACCCAGGATGATGTCGGAATTGTTTCCGCCGCGAATGGTATCACTTGCTGTCCCGCCAATGATTAAGTCTTCATCGTCACCTGTGGCAATGTCATCCGCGCCACCTTCTATTGGAGCCGTTGTGGTGATACTTGTAGGCAGCCCAGTTTCAGCATTAAAGACGGCGTGTCCACTG
>DEAW01000166.1:9708-10235 GCA_002348315.1 Planctomycetaceae bacterium UBA2972
ACTGTCACCCAGGACAATGTCACTTCCCTGTTGTGCAGTAATAGTATCACTACCCTGACCACCGAGGATGATGTCGGCTCCGGAATCGGTGGTAATCGTGTCATTGCCTCCGATCGCAGGTTCGATACTGAATACTTCAGTGACTTGTCCTTCTGAATCGAAGTTGGCAGTACCACTGTCACCCAGAACAATGTCACGCGTGGTGTTGTTGTCGGCGTCTGTTCCGGCGTCAATCGTGTCCCCGGCGGTACCACCGATGATGATGTCATCGCCGTTGGCTGTGGTGATTTGATCCGCACCACCTGTATCAGCTGTGAGTGAGGTTGCCTGTGTGATGCTTCCGTCAGCTTCGAAGGTAACACTACCGTTGTCACCCAGTACGATGTCGTCGTCATCAGCGGTTTCGGTGGAGGCGTCGATCGTATCACCGGCCATACCACCGAGAACAATGTCATCTCCTTCACCTGTGGTGATCGTGTCACTGTCTCCGATTGCAGGAGCTGTAGTGGTGATCGAGGTGAGGACGT
>DEAW01000126.1 GCA_002348315.1 Planctomycetaceae bacterium UBA2972
TACCACAATGGATCTGACCGACAACCACCCGGAAGCCAAACGCAAAGGTATTCTTGCATTACAACTTCACGCAGGTGCTCCGATGAAAGTGGAATTCAAGGACCTGCAATTAAAGGTTCTGGATGCCAAAACAGGCAAAGCTGCTATCGAAGCTGTCTCGGCGAAGACCGGCAACACTGCCACCCCAATCAATCGGATTAAAGCTGCTGACGGGTTTCAGGTCGAATTACTCTACTCCGTTCCTAGTGACGTCCATGGTTCCTGGGTAAATCTCTGCACTGACAATAAAGGACGACTGATCGTCAGCGACCAATTCGGTAAGCTCTACAAAATCACTCCTCCCAAAAGTGGTGAATCCATAACCAGTGCGGATGTCAAGCCAGTTAATGTCGACATCAGGGCTGTCAATGGTATGGTCTGGGCTTTTGATGCCCTCTATGTCGGTGTCAATGACTACGAACGAAAGATCCCTTCAGGACTTTATCGAATTACTGACAGTAACGGCGACGACGAATTAGACAAAGTTGAAATGCTGCGGGAACTGGGAGCACGCGGAGACCACGGAGTCCATGCTGTCGTACCAAGCCCGGACGGCAAATCACTTTTTCTGATTACCGGTAATAGCACGACTCCCACTGACCTGGCTACGAACTCACAAGTACCACAGGTTTGGGGTGAAGATCACCTGTTGCCGAGCTTCCCGGACGGTAGAGGACACAATCGGGGCGTTCTGGCACCTGGCGGTATCATCTACAAAGTGGATCCGGACGGAAAGAATTTCGAAGCCTATGCCAACGGCTTTCGCAACATCTTCGACGCTGCGTTTAATCGCAATGGAGACCTCTTCACTTACGATGCCGATATGGAATACGACTTTAACGTTCCCTGGTACCGACCGACGCGAATCTGTCAGGTGACCAGCGGTTCTGAATTTGGATGGCGAAATGGAGCAGGGAAGCGTCCTGTATTTTATCCGGACAATCTGCCGGGAGTATTGGATATTGGACCTGGTTCACCTACAGGAGTGACCTTTGGATACGGAGCAAAATTTCCGGCTAAATACCAAAATGCACTTTATGCGTTGGATTGGAGTTGGGGGAAACTCTACGCAGTCCACATGAAGCCTGACGGTGCATCCTACACGTCAACCAAGGAAGAATTTATAACCGGGGCGCCACTTCCAATTACAGATGCGATCATTCACCCCGAAGATGGGAGCATGTATTTCACGATTGGTGGTCGCCGTGTCCAATCCGGGCTTTACCGAGTGACCTATGTCGGAAAGGAGTCCACCGAGTTAGTCGCAACCAGGCCGGCAATCAATGAGGCAACAAAGCTTCGTCGATCCTTAGAAGTATTTCATGGAAAACAGGATCCGAAGGCCATCGCGTTGGCATGGCCAAACCTCTCTCATGACGATCGATTTATTCGCTGGGCAGCTCGCATCGCCATCGAACACCAACCGGTCGCGTCGTGGACTGACCTGGCACTCACCGAGCATGACCCTACGATCAAGGCAGAGGCATTATTAGCATTGTCGCGTGTGACTGGTGTTTGCCCTCAGCATCGGAATGACGCAACCCCGCCCGTCGATACGTCCATGCGAGCCAAATTGCTCGAAGCCATACTGTCTATCGACATGCGTTCGCTCAACGCCGACACCCAGCTTACTTTGCAACGTACGATTCAAATCGTGCTCAATCGGTTCGGTCGTCCCGATGCATCAATTCAGGAAAAACTCGTTGCTGCGATTGACCCGCTATTCCCATCCGAATCAGCAGACCTAAACTGGCTTCTCTGCGAGACCCTGGCATACCTTCAATCCCCAACCGTTGCTGCTAAGACCATGGCATTGATCGAAATCGCTCCCACTCAGGAAGAGCAGGTCCAATACGCTCGATCAATCCGACTTTTAAAGACTGGCTGGACTACTGAATTACAGACAGCCTATTTCGAGTGGTTTCTGAAGGCGGCAAATTATCGCGGTGGTGCCAGTTTCGCTAAATTTATCGAGTTTATTCGTAATGACGCAGTGGCTTCGTTAACAGATATTCAAAAGGATTCATTGAAGGAAGTGCTAGCAAAAAAACCCGTACAAAAGTCCGCTCTAGAAACGTTAGGAGCAATTTTTGACGGACGCAAAGAGACTCAATGGAGTTTGGATGAACTTGTACAGGCCGCAGGCACAGAACTTAAACACCGAGACTTCGAAAACGGTCGCACCATGTTTGCTGCGGCTGGTTGTTATGCCTGCCATCGCTTTCAGAATCAAGGCGGCATGACAGGACCAGACTTAACGACCGCCGGTCGACGGTATTCTGTTCGCGACTTGCTTGATCAGGTCGTAAACCCCAGCAAAGTGATTAATGACCAGTTCTCCGCCGTGATGGTTATCACTGACCAAGGGCTCGTTCACAGTGGAGTCGTCGTTAATCTGAACAACAATGGCCTGACACTCAACACCGATCTTACCGATCCCAATAAACGAGTGACGATCAACCGCAACACAATCGATGAGATGATGGTTTCTAAGACGTCTCCGATGCCAGCAGGGTTGTTCAACCGGATGACACGCGACGAAATAATGGACCTGGTCGCCTATCTCATCAGTGGAGCCGACCCGACTCATGAATACTTTAAGAAGTAACACTCATTCCAATTAGACATAGGCTACCGTGTGGCCGTCCGGCCTTCGCGGTGTTGTATCGCAGCCTTGGCTCGCGGGACTAAGATTTTGATTGGGATTCTGTATATCGGACAACACGATTTTAGCCGCTACGCCCGATTAAGGATCGAGGACGCCAGCGCTTTGCATGACAGTGTCGGTTGGCGATTCAACTGACTATTTGCTTAACTTCTTACCTGAATAATTGTCTAATTGATTAACTGTTTAATTATCTAATTGTTTACCCGCTTGCCCGCCGTAGCCCGAAGGGCGAACCACGGGTCTAATTGTTTACCTGTTCACACCTGCAATATGACTCTACAAATACCTACCATAGCTGACGTTCATCTGGCGACCCGAGTCATTTACCAGCACATCTCGCCCGCTCCATTCATCAGATCCTATCCGCTTGAAAAGGAACTCGGGGTCGCTCCGGGGCGTAGAGTTTGGCTCAAAGATTATGGTTACACTCCGGTACGTTCGTTTAAACTCTACGGCGCATTAAACTGGATGGCCAACAACCTTGAAAACTCTGGCGGCGCACCGATCGCTGCTCACTCTTCAGGTAACTTTGCTTGTGGTATAGCCTTCGCTTG
>DEAW01000241.1:0-9362 GCA_002348315.1 Planctomycetaceae bacterium UBA2972
ATTGACGATGCCACTTGGAGTGAGCGGGGCAAGCCTGTAATCCCACGGGGGCTTCAGCGTCCTGAACTGCTCGACGGTTCGGCCAATCACACGCCACAGGATGATGGTATTCACTTGATTGGCATTCACGATCTGCGTGGACTCGGAGGTGAAAAATTTGTTTATCGAGTGGAAATTGCTGAAGCTCGTGATACCATTCACAACCACACTGTCAGTTGGGCGAACGATCGTTTTGAAACAAATCGTACAGCCGGTTTTATTATTCCTCAGGGCAACAAATGGTCCGTCAATGTATACATCGCCGAGGAAAACGGGAATACCTATGATGGTGACTTGCAGCTAGTACCTGTGGGCTTACCTCGAGGTGTGAGAATGATCGCGCCTGATTACACATCCGGGATGAATGGAGTTCCCTGTCTGTTCGTCGCAGATGCTGATGCAGTACCGTCGGCACACCTGTTTCATATTCTCTTGAAGCGAGTGGATGATGGTAGCTTTGTTGATACAAGCAGTCAGGCGTATATCCCGTTTATTAATCACTCTGGTGGACGCAGTTGGCATCATGCCCACTTACAGCGTTATGCACTGGGTATCGTGGAATCCTCTCCTTTCACAATAGATGTTATTGAGCCGAACATCCCGATCTCACAGGCTGGTGAATTACGTTTCAAGGTACGGATTAATCGACATGAAGATTTTGATGGGTCCGTTGAAATGCAACCGGATTGGTTTCCACCAGGCGTTTCAACCGGCGGCCGACTGGAAATACCTGCAGGCGAGTCTGAAGCAGAGTTCGTACTGAGTGCTTCACCGTCGGCCAAGCCGGGGACCTATCGTATGACCATGAACGGACACACCAAAGACGGAGATTGGGAATCCGGAGTGGGTGTGCGACGAGTGGCGTCAGGTTTCTTTGACCTAGTCGTGACTTCACCGTACGTGGCAATCAAGTTTCCCAATGGGACAATTCGGCGAAATCAAATAGCAGAATTGAAGTGCAAAGTCGAACACTTGCAGGCGTTTACCGGTACGGCCAGGGTTGCTTTACTTGGTCTGCCTAAGGGAGTGACCACCGTTGGTGAAGATTATCACATCGAATCGGACACTGAAGAAATCACGTTTACGCTCAAAGCAACCGAAGAAGCTCTACTTGGCCAATACAAAGAATTGAAATGTGAGCTAACCTACAACATCGACGGCCAATCTATTCGGCAGGTCACGCAAAACGGCACGCTTCGGGTGGACCCTGCGACGAGTCAAGGAGGCCAGTAACGTGAATCGCTCAAAGCTTTGCTTCCTGTTGTTACTGATGATTTCGACGGATCTTCCTGCGCAACAAAAACAGCTCAGTTTCGCCAACGATGTGATGCCGGTATTCTTCCGCGCCGGCTGCAATCAGGGGACATGCCATGGAAGTTCAAGGGGCAAAGATGGCTTCGTACTTTCACTCTTTGGCTTCGACAAACAGGGCGATTACTTTCGCCTTACTGAGGAAATCGTTGGCCGACGTATCAATATGGCCGTGCCCGAAGAAAGCCTGTTATTACTAAAAGCGACAGGCGCCGTTGCTCATACAGGTGGACAGAGATTCAAAAAAGACAGTTCGTATTATCAGACCCTTCTGACTTGGATAGAGCAGGGTGCTAAAAACGATAGAGAACAGGTTGCTGTCCCTGTGGATATTACGATTGATCCACCGCAGCTGCAATTTGATGGAATCGAAAAGAATACTCCCACAAAAGTAACAGCCAGATACTCAGACGGTTCTATAAGAGATGTTACTAACTTGGCATTGTTCTTTTCTAATAACAACAATACCGCATCGATTTCAAACGACGGTGTTGTGTCATCTCACGCCAAAGGTGATACCTACGTCTTCGCGAGATTTGACCGATTTACCGTTGGAAGTGAAGTCATCGTGCTACCGCAGGATGCTGAATACAAGTGGTCAGGTATGGACTTGGTCAACTATATAGATGAACTGGTATTTGATCGGTTAGAGCAACTTCAGCTTAATCCGTCGCAATTATCCAACGACTCAGAATTCATCCGACGTATTTATCTGGATTTGACAGGTGCGCCGCCAAGCGTCGAGCAGTACAGGCAATTCGTTGAGAACGATAGTCCTAACAAGCGTGCCGTTTTGATTGACGAACTGCTGGCAAGTGAAGATTTCACAGATCTCTGGACCGGATTGTGGGCTGAGTCAGTCCGGTTAATGGGTGGTGGTTACACACCCGTAGCGACTGATCTAAAAGCCGCGGAATCATATTATCAGTGGATCCATGATCAGATTGAAGCAAATCGACCAGTCAACGAATTCGTGTATGAACAAGTAACGGCCAGTGGAAGCAATTTAACGGATGGACCAACAAACCTATACACGATGTTGGTACACAATGTCCGGTTTGAACCCAAGAACTTTGCTGCCGATTTTTCGCAGCTATTTCTCGGTGTACAAATCCAATGTGCCGAATGCCACAATCATCCGTTCGATAGATGGACGATGGATGATTACTACGGTTTTGTCAGTTTTTTTACTGGGATTACACGGAAGGCCGGGGCAGAGCCAAGAGAGTTCTATATCTACAACAAACGTAACGCTCCTCCTGTGCGTCATTTGGTGGACGGCCGCGAAATGCCAGCAACCGTTATTGGCGGGGAAGCACCGATAAAAGAGGGATTAGACTCTCGCATCGCCCTGGCAGAATGGCTTACCGGACGTGATAACACGCTTTTCTCCCGGAATTACACGAATCGTGTTTGGGCTCATTTCTTTCACCGCGGATTGGTGGAACCGGTGGACGATATGCGAGTTTCCAATCCACCTACCAACGGTCCGTTGTTAGATGCATTGAGTGGGAATTTTGTAAAAAGCGGTTACGACCTACGTGCATTAATTCGTGATATCTGCAATTCCCGGACATACCAACTTTCCGCTACACCAAATGCAGGAAATGAAGCTGATGACCGGCAGTTTTCACGCTCTCGTCTGAGGAGACTGCGATCTGACGTCCTGCTGGATTCAATCATCAAGGCGACTGAGTGGGATAGGAACTTTAGAGACTTCCCCAAAGGGACGAAGGCCATTGAGTTTTATCCGCGTACTCCGGGGGATACGGCTGGACCGCTTTGGCGCGACGACTTTCTGAAGTTATTTGGGCGATCTAGTCGCAATACGATTTGTGCCTGTGAAACCAAGTCCGAAGCGACTCTGTCACAGACTCTACATATGGCAGTTGGAAATAATGTGCAGCAGGCTGTGTTGTCAGGACTGATCCCCAGACTCATCGAGGAAAAAGACTCGCCGGAAGAAATCGTTGAGGAGTTATTCATTCGCTGCCTAAGTCGCACTCCCACTGCTAACGAAATGGCGTCTATGAAGGGACTTATTGGTGAAGATCATGACCAACGGGAACCGTACGAAGACATTCTTTGGGCATTGATTAATTCCACCGAGTTTATGACAAATCATTAAGTCGAAAACCAAAGATGCTCAGAATGATGAAATTTCGATACCTGCTGATCGCCTTTGGCTTGGCGGTCGTGTCGGCACCTGCCGATATCGGGAAGTGCTTGGGCAGTGAAAAGGACGAGGTTGTCACGTTTGCAGACGATATCAAGCCGATCCTGCAAAAGTACTGTCTTAAATGCCATGGTAACGACGAGCAAAACGCGGATTTAAATCTCCAGAATTATGCGACCCTGATCCAAGGTGGCAGTGCCGGAGCGGTTGTCAAAGCAGGCCAGTCAGGCGTTAGTGTTCTCATGCAAGCCATTACAAGTGAGGACGATGCAGCACGGATGCCGCCGGAGTCACCACCTCTTCCGGAGGAAATAATCAATTTAATCGCCAAATGGATCGATACCGGATTACGTGAAACATCTTCGAGTAAAGCCATGTTGGCTAAAAGTACGTTGACGTTTACGCCGGGTGCGTCAGCCAGCGTCAAGCCAGAAGGGCCACCGGCGATGCCCGTCGATTTACCAGAGGTTGAGGTCGCCTCCACCTCCAGAAATATGGCGATATTGGGATTGGCAACAAGTCCCTGGGCACCACTGGCTGCTGCAAGCGGTTATAAGCAGATACGTCTGTTTAACACCGATACAGAAGAAGAGATTGGGCATCTGTTATTTGATCCGGGCGTACCTCATGTATTGAAATTTAGTCTAAACGGTGAAATTCTAATGTCGGCTGGTGGGCAACCGGGGCATAGCGGCTCGGTCGTCTTGTACGACGTGAAAACCGGCGAGGTGGTTGGCCGATTTGGCGACGAATTGGATACGGTGTTGACGGCTGACATGAGCCCTGATCAGAAACTCGTCGCCTTCGGTGGTCCCGGGAGAATTGCCAAGGTCTATTCAACGGAAAGTGGCGAGGAAGTCTATCGGATTGATCGTCATACAGACTGGGTTACTTCAGTAGCGTTTAGTCCAGATGGAACTCAGATCGCAACGGGTGACCGTGCTGGCAATTTGTATTTAAGCAGTGCTGATAATGGGGGTATTCTATTGTCGCTCGAAAGCCATAAGGGATCTGTTCGAGGATTGTCGTGGCGAAGTGATAGTAAATTAGTTGCCAGCGCCGGAGATGATGGTCGTTTGATTTGGTGGAATGCAGAAACCGGATTTGTGGCGATGCAAAGTACCAATGCCCATGCCCCGACGCGTCCGGAAGGATATTCGGGAAAGCTGCAAGGTGGAGCCCTATCCGTGCAATTTCGCAAAGACGGTGGCGTAGTATCTAGCGGCAGAGACAATCGCGTAAAAGTCTGGAGGGCGAGCAATAATCAGACCGGTTCTCTGGTGCTTGACAAAGGCATCCCGATTCAGGCAGCGGTCGATTACAGTGACAAAAAAGTGGTTATCGGCGATACACTTGGAATCATTAGGTTTTGGCAGCCTAAATGACTCGTATGCACTCTTTGTTCTCTTATGTTCGCGGCATTTTATATTTGTCGATGCGCCGAATCGAACAGTGGTCAGAGATGGGAGAGGTATGACAATTGACGCGGATCTATTGGCGACAACTAAACGACCGTCAGGTCGGAATTATCCCTAGCGTCGCCCGGCAGAGCGGAGCTACGAAAAGCGACAAAATCGCATATACGACAGTCGCTGCACCTAACAACGACTGACATATATGCGCAAGCCAAGTTTAAGGAATTTCAAATATGCACGTTAGTGTGCACGCCTTGACGACATCGGCTGGTCACAGGGTCCCGGAACTCCTTGCGATATATAGAACAGCAACTCGGCGAAGTCGACACGACGTCTGTCGATGTCGTTGAAGGATCTTATGATGGTTGGGTCCACAGGATCCTGTACATCGATCCCTGTCATGAATCCGGAGAGAAAGGCAGGATTTCCAAGCGATGTTGGCAAGTTATTGTTTAATGGTATGCCAATGTGAACGAACGGTGTCTCTGTCTCAACTTGGTGACATCCATTGCATGTATTTACTGCAAACAGATGTCGGGACTGTGAGGAAACATTCTCAGGTTCCCAAGGGACTCCAAATGGTGTGGGAGCTGCGCTACCGAGTATCGAAGGTGGTATTTCCATTCCCGAATTGACGATGAATCCCATAATCATACGTCCTAACTGTGTACCGTTAAAGAAATTGAAGTCTGGAGTTTGTGCTACAGGAGTTTGAATCAGACTGCCAGAGTCCGTATCCAGAGTGAATTCACGTAGTTCCCAGGGTCTGGCCAGACCTATTTCATTAGTGCGTAGTTGATTTAAATGCGAATTAATAAATGGTCGACCTGAGGGCAGCGCCGAAAAGTCAATATAGGCATCCGTAAACTTGCGTGTGATAATGGAAAGCTTTTTTATGTAAGTGTCAGTACCGATGGGGAATTGCCCGAGTTCGTGCCATCTTAGGGCCCATTGCTTGAGTTGATTAAAATTGGTTGCCGTCAGATTGTATTCGAAAATAGCGGTGAAACCGCCTCCAAGCTGCTGCCCATCCTCATCCAGTACAGCAAAGACAAATCTCCCTTCACCGGCGGAGAAAATATCCTCACAATCAAATGATCGCATATCCACGCGATTTACAATGGCAAGTAATTTGAATGGAGCTATTGTCAAATCAAGTTCATTGCCGCCACTTGCTGCTAGCCATGGATCAATGACCAATTCCTGCATAGAGGTTCTAGCCGGAGAATTTCCAAACCCCACGGGTTGATCGACTAACCATTGCTCTAACCACGTCTGGACGAATTGTGATGTGTCCTGGTTTATGGACATTTGCTCCATTAGATACTTGAAAGTCCAGTATGGTGTGTCGCTTGTAGGATCAGTTAGGATGGGATGCTCGATGACACTTAGATCTGTGATAACTAGCTCTCTTTCCGGATCAATAGAGTTCGGATTAATAGGGTCAAGGTTTGGACCGGGTTGAGCAAATAATGAGCCCAAAGAGCTGAACATGTAAGTCATTAGTGCAGTTGTCGTCACTACAGTTTTCATAGACGTCTTCATGGAATGTTCCTTTGTCGGTCAAATTAATAATTGCCCCAGAACCAATAATTAGTTCAAAAGCAGATTCCATGCCAAACGCGTTAAAATCTCAAAAAAAAGTCCTTCAGCCATGTATTGTGTGAATAAAAGGCTATTAGTGGTGCTCAAGCATTAGTTTTGTTGACAGTTTGTACACCAAAAATGCACAGTGTTTAAAAATGCAACAATTAAGCCGGTTTGTTTGATCATAGCCTTATTGAATAAAACCGTTAAAATAGTGGCTTATATGAACTTCCTGGTGTTAAAAGTTTGTTGTCATTTTTTGCTGCCGGGAAAAGAGATGAAGTTTTGTCCGGTGCCGGGCAATAAAGAGTTGGCAGTGCTTCGATGTATCGCAATCGATTAGTCGATGACTTTACTTCAGGGGACATGAACAAGGGTAAATTCTGATGGAGCTAATCTGTTGAAGCGTTACTTCATTTTGTCGATATATCTATACACCTTATTAGCTTCGTCGGAGTGGGTGTGTGCTAATACATTGTTATGCGATTTTGATGATCCAGGCTCTGTAGGAATTGATAAAACAGCACTTGCCGATGCGGTGTCCATTATTCGAGATTCCGTTGACGGGGATGAAATACCTGGTGCAGTAATCTTGGTGGCGCGCCACGGAAAAGTCGTCTTACATCAGGCGTTTGGATATCGAGATATCGATGAACAGGTGAGATTGCGGAAGGACTCTCTGTTTAGGATGGCGTCCAACAGTAAAGCGTTAACAGCGGCTGGCGTTTTAGTATTAGTTGATGATGGCCTCATTGATCTAGATGAACCTATAGGGACTTATTTGCCGGCTTTTGCGAATGAAAGTTGGAAACCAGTCACGATCAGGCACTTACTGACACACACAAGTGGATCTCCAATTGACAGGTTGTTTATTACTCCACTATTACCGCCTGATGCGGATAAGTATCCCAATCGATTAATTGCAGAAGTTAACCGGTTTGCCAACACTCCACTCAAGGAGTTGCCAGGTAATAAATATTCCTATAACAATGCCGGTTACAACATACTAGCTGCAATGATTGAAAAGATTACTGGCTCCTACAAACAGCATTTAAGGCAGCGGATCTACGAGCCGATTGGGATGTTGGAAAGCTGCAATCATGAATCCGACGCTAACAACGCACGTATGTCCACGGTCTTTGTTAGGCAAGAAGATGGTTCATGGAAGGCGGGATGGAAACCACATGATCCGCCGGACTGGCCGTTCCCGAGAGGTTCGGGAGGTATGGTCACCTCCGCATTAGACTACACCAAATTCTGCCAAATGCTTCTTGGCGGCGGTGTTTATAACGGAAAGCGTGTGTTGTCCAAAAGCTCTGTCAGAGAGATGACCGGAGTTCAAGCTGAACGCATACCAGCAGCAAAGAACTACGGTTTGGGATGGAAAGTGTCAGAAAAGAACGGTGTGTTTTCCCATACTGGTTCAGATGGAACGTATGTGTTTGTGGATCCGGTTCGCGAATTGATTGGAATGGTACTCACACAGACTAACGGAACAACTCGTCCAAGAGAGAATTTCCGAGTATTAGTACAACGTGCCTGCAAAAGTGGGATCGATCGAAGTGACGAAAGACGAAACATAAATGAAGGTCGGTTTGATGGGTTCTACAAAGATATCTTTATGGATGGTGGGAAATACCTGACAAGCCGCAAGACTTTACATGCCGCAAATTCGCTCACACTGTCATACGAATACTATGCTGGCACTGACCAAAGTAAGCAGAACGAGCTATTGATTGGATCAGATTATGATACTAATGGTGTCCTTCTTTACCCCGATGGGCAGCCCCGTTTTAAAATGATTTATGTCAATGGTGGCGGGGCAACACGCCACGGAGAATCGTTGACGGCCAATGGTTTGGATCGCATTCGCGAATTCTATTTCAATGGCGGCAGTTATTGTGGTTCGTGTGCCGGTTCCTTTTTCAGTGGGCGAAATGTTGATAGCCGTACTGAGCCTCGTGAAAGCTATCTGAATATCTTTCCCTACAATACGTTCAACACCGGCATGAAGAATGTGCGAGTTGCACATGTATTGCCAAAGGGGTCACCTTTGCTGAGTTACCGACAGTTTGGGGAAAACAACCGCATTGATGACATATATCACAATAACGGTAACTGGTTGCCGACTGAGACAATCTCGTCGTCGATGAAAAATGTCGAAATCCTAGCAACATATGATAAGCCTGGACACAAGGTGGATGGCGGAGCAGCAATCTGGGCTTACAAACAAGCGAAGGGCGTTGGTCGTATCGTTAATATTGGATGCCACCCTGAAGGAAGTGAGAGTGGTGACAAATTATTGCTTACAGAGTCTTCTTTCTTGTACGCTCTGGATGGTGTCGGAACTCCCATGATTAAATCACACCTTGAATTAAATCAGGTGCGGACAATGGATCAATTTTCCCAAGACAACCAACCGCAGTTTGCTCGAATTGGAGGATTACAGTATCACCACTTTACATTTACCGTGCCGCCGATTTCTTTTGGTGACAATCAGCGAGTCACAATTGAATTGAAATCTAATGAATCAACCGATCTGCATCTCTATTTGGCAAAGGAAACGATGGCTTTTCGCAAAAATGCAACACACATGGCAACCGGTAGGCAGGATACTAAACAAATCACACGTAAGTTAGCTCCAGGCCTTTGGTATGCGAGTGTGTTCTGTGCCAAAAGTGTCGATGCTATTGAAGACTCCGTTGCAGGTTTCTATCGCACGATAGGTGATCGTTCAATGCTTCAAGGTCTCTCGTATTCAATAGAAGTTAGACAGGGGCGTGGTAAATAAGGAACGTTCTTTCTGAATCTCATTGCCATATTGAACGTAAGCA
>DEAW01000241.1:9719-10812 GCA_002348315.1 Planctomycetaceae bacterium UBA2972
TTACAGCAGGAAAGAAACGTAAAACACGTAGGTAGCAAAATGTTTGTTATCAATTTTTACGAGCAATATAATCAGCCATGTATTAATCAAGTTGACGATCCGTAATATTATTAGCCATTCCATTCATAGGAGATCCCTCAATGCGTTTTGCACAATGGCTCGCAATCATTTTCCTTTTGGGAAATTTGCATGCACCTTTTATGACAGACGATGTTCTAGCGCAAACAACCCGCGTGGCTTCAGTGGCAATGCATAGTGAAATGGGAAATCCTGCCGCCAATCTGGATCGCATCGAACGTTGGTCCAATAAGGCTCATAAAGCTAAAGCCACTTTCGTCGTGTTTCCGGAAGAGTGTGTTACCGGATCGCTCAATAAATCAAGCATTCCGATCAACGAAATTCGCCGTATTGTTGACGAAGCTGCAACACTGACGATTCCGCGACTTGAGGCGATCGCTCATCGGCTCCATATGACGTTGGTCGTTGGAACAATCGAGCGTCATGGAGAAAGCAATAAATTCCGCAATAGTGCACTTGTTGTGGGACCTACCGGTCACTTAACAACGTTTCACAAATTATGGTTACCAAACAAGGACGAGGAGAAATATTTTGTGGCCGGTACGACCTTGCCGGTTATTAAATCGCAAGGCTGGACTTTCAGCGTTGGGATCTGTGCCGACCTGAATCACTCCGACTATTTTCACACCGCTGCCGCACACGGTGCAGAGCTGTTTTTATTGCCCGTGGGTGGAAGTGGAAACGACGAGCTGATTCAAAATGGGGACCAAACCAAGCAAGCCGAATATCACAAGTCCCTACATGAAAAGCTCATGCGAAAACATGCCTTTGAAACGGGCATGTATATTTTTTATGCCAATCAATGTGGCCATAGCGGAAACGCCTGGTTTCCAGGATTGTCACTCGTGGTCGATCCTCAGGGTGCGCTGGTTGACGAACATCTCCCGACGGAAGGGATGACGGTAACCAAAGCGTCAAAAAAAGCCATCGCCGAACGAATCAAGCAGCGTTCAGCGATCACTACAAAAAACTGCCTTAACTCCTCAGGTAAGGAGATTGAAGTGCGCTTGATTAT
>DEAW01000091.1 GCA_002348315.1 Planctomycetaceae bacterium UBA2972
TAGAGTCGTTAATTGAGCAACTTGGTAATACCGATTTTACTTCCCGGGAATTTGCACAAAGCAAACTACGGGAAATGGGATTGGTCGCTTTTGATCAACTTCACGAGGCTCAGAACCACAACGACATTGAAATTGCAAAACGAGCCAAATACCTCATACGTAGTTTACAAGTTCAATGGGCGTTGCGGACCGATGCTCCGGAAGTACGCAAGTTATTGGCTAAATATGAGGAACAGAACCGGGCAGGTCGTCGGAGCCTGATGGAGCAACTGGCGGCGTTGCCGGAAGCCAAAGGTTTGGAAGCATTAAGCAGAATGGTGCGTTTTGAGTCCGATGGTCGTCAGTCTCGTTATGCCGCCTTACAGGTCATGAGAATGTCCGTGCCGGAAACACAAACTCAGCGGGAGTCTTATGCGGCCCGCCTGCAGCAACTTCATGTGCAAAGTGCCCGGACGGCGGCTCAATGGATGAATGCCTATGCCCAAAGTCTGATCGCCCCGGAAAGTTCGGTGGTGATTTGGGATCGATTAGGTCGTGAAGAAGAACTATTGCTCACAACGTTTCCGGGACGAACGAGTCGCGGACTCGTAAAAGAATTACTCCGGTGGGAATTCAAATTGCTACGACGCCTGGAGCATGAGACAGCAGCGGCCGTGGTGGCCCGACGCAGCGTCAATCTGTTGGATGGTTCCAGAGAGCAGCTTATTGAAGCGATTGACTGGTTCGCTAATGAACAGAGTTGGATGTATGCCGAAGTTATCGCGGATCGTTTTCCAGTTGAGTTTCAGGAGTATCCGGAGTTGGTGTACCGTCTTGCCGAAGCATTTTTGGAAGGTGGCGATGAAGCGAAAGCAAATGAACAGGCGGCCAAAGCGTTGGAAATCAATCCGGAAGATCTGGATGCTCATATGATGATCGCGTCATTTCTTACCGCCAGACAACACCACCAGTGGGCGATTGCTGAATATGAACAGGGGATCCAACAGGCTCCGCTTGCATCGGAAATGGGCGTTAGAATGCGAATACTTCTGGGTGAAATCTTCCATGACTTGAAGCAGGAGGACAAAGCCAGGTTCGTCTTTGAACCTGTGGTTGAGAATCGGGAGAATGACGATTTAAAGCAGTCGGTAGTTCGGTTTTACTCACAAATGGAATCCTTTGTCTCGCGGTATTGGTATTTCCGGGCGTGTGATCATGCCAGTCGTAGCGAATGGGCGAAGCAGCGGGAGTGTCTTGAGGCTGGATTTGCCGAAGACCCGAACGACGGAGATATTTTGATAGCGATGTATCGGTTCGAGCAATCAGATGCCGCTTTTCGGGAAACGACATTGAAGGCAATCGAAGTGTCTGCCGCGTCCTATGAAGATGAAGTCAAAGCTGTCGAAACGAAAATCAAGAATACTCTGGATCGTCTTGAAAAATCTCGTTTACAGTGGGATCTGGCTCGTGCCTTCAATCAATATGCCTGGCTTGTGGCCAATACAACGGGTGATTACCAGCAGGCAGTGGACTATAGCCGAAAATCACTGGAGTTGAGAAACTGGGAATCGGCCAGCTATCTGGATACGCTGGGGCATTGTTACTATGCCGTGAAGGATTACCAAAACGCTGTGAAGTACCAGCAACAGGCAGTGGACATGGATCCGGGAAGTTTGGGTATGCGTCGACAATTAAAAGTGTTCCAACAAGCGTTGAAGGATCAACAAGCTCAACAAGGGTAAGCGTTGTTACGTCTTACAGGCGATGGCCGTTAAGTCAGTTGGGCATTTCAGACGGGATCTCCGCATTGCCAGATTCTCAAACCAGTTATTTTCACCAGTCACGGACGCCGTTAAACAATCTGGTGTTCTATCTACCCTGGCTGATCGTCTATGAAATCGGACTCTGGCTTAGCGGTGATCCTTACAGAAATCTTGCTGACATTTGGCTACGCGAACTGCTGCAGTGGGCAGGCTTTAGCCAGCACCTCTTACTCCCGCTGCTTTCCTGTGCTGTCCTGCTGGGATGGCATCACATTTCCAAGTTGAAGTGGCGAGTTGATTGGCATTGCCTGCCCGGAATGCTGATCGAATGTGTGGGGTATGCCATTGTCCTGTTTGGTGTATTTCAGATACAGCATCTGGCACTCAAGGCGATCTATCAAATAGCGAATGATCCTGTGGCCGCCTGGATCGCCGAAGAGGTATCGTCGACGAATGTGCACCATCTACTGTCTATGATTGGAGCTGGAATTTATGAAGAGTTGTTCTTTAGATTACTTCTCTTACCAGTCGTTATTTGGGTTTTGCTGAGGATTGAATTGAAGACCTGGCTGGCTTATGGATTGGCAGTGACCGTTGTGAGTCTGGGATTTGCCGCTGCTCATTCGATTGGTGTTGAGCAGGATTGGTTTACCTTTGTGTTCCGATTCTTTGTCGGTGCGATTCTCAGCGTTGTTTTCTTAAAGCGTGGATTTGGAGTCGCTGTTGGTGCACATGCTCTGTACAACATAGCCGTAGCCGTGCTGTACTAATCAGATGAGCATTACAGTGAGGCCAGAGTGACAGGCGACTGATAGCTGAGTCGTTGATTACAGAAAAAGGTAGCTAGACGCTGAAAACCGATTGGCTTTTAATAATTGCCAGATCGTCCGGAAAAGTGTGAAAAGCCTGAATCAGCAGGCTGTTTTGCCGTGTTTCCAAATTGACGTAACTCATTGCTCCGGTTGCCATACGCCCATTGTTGTCGAAGAAGTGAACCATTCCTCGTAGTTCACTATCCTGACTTAATTCCTGCTGGAAGGACCAGAAGATTTCCTGCGGCACGACTTCGAGCTGAAAGCTGGTTTGATATTCAATACCCCGACAATTGACAACTTCACTTCGCTCGCCAGCAATCGGATGTGCAAGTAAGCGGCGACGTTGCGGCAGCGGTTGCGATTGAGCCGATGCCACTTCAGCGATGGTGACGCTATGGTGTTGAAATGTGATGACGTGTCCGTCGCGAGTGATGTCGACCTGAGCTTCATAACTGCCACGTTGAATATGGCGAGTTTTAAAGACTTCAAAGAGTTCAGGGTGAAGCGAGCGAGAGAAAAGTTGGAATGTAAGTTCCTTGACCTTCGGTCTTAGTGAAAGCACACCGATGTTCCCGTATTTTGTAATCCTGACAAACGGATAAGAGTTTCTCAGGATGTTTTGCAATTCGATTTAGTTGGCTACCGTCCGTTGAATCGTGACATTCAATGAGGTCGCCCTTTTCTCTGTTGTGCCTATTATAGGAATTTCATGAAACGCTCACAAAGCATCCGCGGGGAAAATCTGCGGATAGAGGAATTAATTTTGCGGTCAGATCAAAACTGCTAGCAGCTTGCTTAGAAATCGCTCAGAAACTGTCGAATCAGATCGTTCACGGTATGAGGATCTTCGAGAGGCGCCATGTGCCCGACATCTGGAATAATCTCAAACGAGGCTTGAGGTAGGGCTTCAGCGATTGCGCGCATTTCATCAGGCGGACTGATCGAATCATGCTGGCCACACAGGAGAAGTGTTGGGACGTCCATCGTCTGCAACCAGGCGGTTGCATCATGGCGTTGTGCTAGTGCATGTTGGGTTTCAGCTATCAGAGCAGGATCCGTGTTGGCGATGACTGTCCTTAGTTGTTCAACTCGTTCCGGGATTCGGTCGAACGACTGCTGGCTAAAGAGTTTCGGAATCATGCCATCGGCTGCCAAAGCGCTTCCATTGGGGCCCTGTTCAATAATTCGGGCTGCCATCTGCCTACGTCCGCGGGCAACAATATCTGTGTCACCAATACTGCGGGTATCACATTGAATGAGCCGGCTGACGCGTTCGGGGTAATTTCTTACAAGCTCCCAGCCAATGTATCCACCCATAGACAGTCCACAGAAGATAATCGGCTGCGGAATCCCGAGCGTGTCGAGCAGGGCGATCAGGTCGTCGGCGAATTGTTTCATCGAGAGCGGTGCCTGCCCTCTGGAACTGCGTCCATAGCCACGTAGATCCGGAGCGATTACCTGATATTGCGTGGCCAAAACTTCAAATTGAAAACGCCACATCGAGTGATCCAGGGGGAAACCATGCACCAGCAAAAGTGGTTGTCCCTGTCCGCGGATTTGAAAAGCAGCCTCGAAGTTGTTAACTCGAACTGTTTGCATCTGTCCGCTTTCTCATCACAAATGCAATGCCACACAGGACCAACCCAAATACAGCGACACCGCACTCAAGCATGGCATAGAATTGGTGCGTTTCATACAAAGCTTTGTTTTGAAGGAATTCAACTTCCCGTTGGTCACCGAGTCCAATGCTTTGGATAAGCCGCCATTGTTGGATCGCGGCCATCGGAGGCATTTGATCAATGACGGCATTGCCGTAACTGATTTCTTCTTCGGTTGTATCGTTAAGATTGAGTTGGCTGGCCTGATAGAATTCGAAGAGTGCCAATAAGAGGCTTAATGTGAAAAGGACGATGCCAACTCCGAAGAGCAATCCATTCTGTTTTTCCCAGGTAAGATCCCTGGCAACGTTCGTCGGTTCGGCTGTGGGCAACTCGCGAATCTCTCGCAGGTTGGGTACCACGATGGAATTACCACAGTCGGCGCATTGCAAAGTTTTCCCGGCATCGGTCGTACCGATGATAAACTGGCTTGAGCAATCACATGAGAGTAGGTAGTTGGGCATGATCTTCATTGTAAGGTGCAGAGGGAAGAGAGTTTAGTCAGAAGGCGCTGCCGACCCGCGGGCTGCCCACCAGGGAAGGCTGATTCCTCCATCGACCAGTAGCGTGGCTCCGGTCATGTATTCATGCTGAGGATCACTGAGGAAGAGGATAGCCCGAGCGATTTCCTGTGGGTTTCCAAGTCGCCCCATCGGGATTTTCGCTCCGGCTTTTTCCAGTGTTTCTTCACTGGCGAATTTACGTTCTCCGGGCGTGTCGATCCAGCCGGGCTGAATCATGTTAATACGAATATCATGTTCCGCGACTTCGATGGCGGCAGTACGTGCCATGTGTTCCAGAGCAGCTTTGGACATGTTATAGGCCATGGCTCGTGGAGCCGGAATAAAGGCATGCGGCGAGCTTACCAACGTGATAATGCCGCCGGACTGTTGAGCGATCATCTGTTGCGTGGCCACTCGAGTCAAATAGAACGCTCCCCACATCGTGACATCGACTGTACGACGGAACCCTTCCATCTCGGCCTGATAAAAAAACTCGCGATCACTATAGGCTGCATTGCTGACTGCGATATCGAGTTTCCCAAATTCAGAGACGGCGCGCTGGACGAGTGTCTGGACGGAATCAAGATCCGCGACGTCTGCCTGATGAGCCACAGCCTTGCCGCCGGCTGCTTCAATGGCGGAGACCACTTCCTCGGCCTGCTCCGAATGCGAACGGTAATTCACAACGACACTGGCGCCAGCCTCTCCGAACGCGATGGCGGTGGCACGGCCAATCCCGAGGCTCGCTCCGGTAACGACTGCGACTTTATCCGATAGATCTGTACTCATAGAAGGCTCCTCGTGGAATAGAGTGGTTACTGCTGAAGTATGCCACCTATTTGTGCTTAGGCATTTTATTTCTTACGC
>DEAW01000111.1 GCA_002348315.1 Planctomycetaceae bacterium UBA2972
AGTATTGAGACTCAGTATCAATAAGGAAAGAGAGTCATGTTAATTGTTTTTCATGCCCTAGTCATACTTTGGTTTGTGATCCTCAGCAGTTTGATATTGCTGATATCGAATTCGGGCATGAAAAGCAAGCAAGTCGTAAAGTCTACATCTATTAAAGCAATTGGAAGAAGGTTAAAGACAAAATGAAATCAATCGGAATTTTTTACGGATCATCGACAGGCAATACAGAGATGGCTGCAGAAAAAATCTGTGAGCAGCTTGGCCAATTTGTCAGTCACTGCGCCGACGTGAGTAAATCCGAACCGGAAGAATTACAGAACTATGACATTTTGCTTCTCGGTGTTTCGACCTGGAACATTGGTGAAATGCAGGACGATTGGGATGAATTCATTCCTCGTATGGAAGGGTTGGACCTTTCCGGTAAGCAAGTTGGATTCTTCGCCATGGGTGATGCCATCGGATATTCCTATAACTTCCTGGACGCTATGGGACAGTTGTGGAACGTCGTAAAAGAACTTGGTAGCCCTCAGCTTGTTGGTATCTGGCCAACCGAAGGTTACGAATTCGACGAATCGGAGGCCGTCTACGACGACAATCATTTTGTTGGCGTTGGACTAGACGAAGATAACGAACCTGATCTGCACGATGAGCGGATTAAAGGTTGGCTCATGAAAATCATGACGGATTGTGAGCTGTTGCCCTCTTAAGTAGTGGGGAACCGGAATGTAATTGCCAAAGTATCAAGGACAGAAATATGAATCAGACAGAGTATATCAATCGCCTTATCGACCAGGGACGGTTGTCCGAGGCTAAGTTACTGCTGTCAGCAGGTACCGTAAAAACGGAATCAATACCTGAACTGTCATTGAATCTGGCAAACAGTTTTTATGCATGCGAGCAGTATCGGTGTGCTGCTGACTGTTTCGCAGAAGCTCAAAAGACAGGTAAGCTTGGCCTGCTAGCGCGGGCCAAGCTTGCTAACTGTCTGTTGCAAACCAACCGACGCCCGGTCGCGTTAGGAATCCTTCGCGAACTAAGTGGAACGATCAACAAGCTTCCACAGGAAGCTCTGGATATATATCTGCGGATTGCCGTCCACGTCCGGGATCACGAATTAATTGAAAAAGCGGAACGTAAAGCAAGATTGCGATTCCCTAATACGTCCTTCTATTGGTTCGCCGGTGGAGTCCATGCCTATCAAAACGAACGGTACTTTCAGGCCATAACATTTTTTGGCCGGGCTGTTGAATTGTCACCCTTACGACCTCCGTATCGCCTCGCCCTGGCTCGAGCGTTTATGAAGTTGGGTCGCCAATTGGAGGCAATCGAAGTGCTCGATTGTATGGATCTGGAACGTATTGACTGTATCGCAGACATTATGCTGATGAAGATAATCTTCACCGAGATCGGCTTTGATGAAGGTATTGAAAACTGCTGCAGCGAACTTACTCGACGCTATTTCCAAAAGAATCAGGCCTAAGGAACGGTAATAGATGTTCAGTCGAACAGCATTCAACTCGGCATGCTCCTACCTGGCTGCATTAGCAGTATTGGTGGTGTTCCCTTTGGGTACACAGGCTGAGACAAACTGGAGCAGTTTTCAAAATGGTGGCCAGAATGGTGCCGCTAACCCAATCAAAGCAAGTGATTCCCTTGAATTAATTAAGACCTGGGAAGTCGCATTGGATGGTTATGGGCAATCCAGTCCTGTTGTCTGGAATCAAGTGATCTACACGACAACGGTCCAGGGAAAAAACAAAGAAAAGTACTTAGTGGCCGCACATGATCTAGCCAATGGGAAAAAGATCTGGAGCGTTGAATTCAAGAATCCCAGCCCCCGTGAAAGCACGGTCTATGTGAGCAAGGCCGCACCGACGCCCGTTGTCGATGCTGCAGGAATTGTGGTGCATTTCGAAGGGGGGCTGCTGGCCGCTTGTTCGCATGATGGCAAAATCCGCTGGCAAAGAAATCTGATAGAAGAATTTGGTGCCGCGCAGTCAAATCACGGCCTCTCTTCTTCACTTGAACAGTCTTCGGATTCGGTCTTTGTCTGGGTCGAACGTAGCGAAGCTCCGTACATCCTAAGTGTTGATAAAAAGACAGGTAAAGATAATTGGAAAGCAGACGGAGTTGGCGGTACGAGTTGGGCCACGCCTCGCCTGTTAACCGTCGATGGGCAGCAACAGTTGCTGCTCAGTGGCAGTGGCCATATCGTTGGGTTGGACCCCGCCAGTGGTAAACAACTTTGGGCCTTTGACGGGATCGCAGGTAACACCGTCCCAACACCCATTCCGCTGGCAGGTGGTAAGTTTTTAATGGGGGCTACGACAGGGAGTCGTGATGGTGGTGGTAACGCCGCAGAATCCAATGGTGTGATTCATGTCAGTAAAACTGACGATCAGTGGTCTGTGAAATACGTATGGAATTGCGAACGAGCAACTAGTTCGTTTGGATCACCTGTCGCCATGAACGACCTGGCCTACTTCGTCAATCGATCCGGCGTCCTGTTTGCTTTGAATGCGGCAGATGGAAAAGAAGTGTTTTCGCAACGACTCGCTTCAAGCATGTGGGCAACGCCTGTCAAACTTGGAGAAGCTCTCTTGTTCCCATGTAAAAACGGTACTTTACAAATCATCTCGGCCGGCAAAGAATACCGCCTGCTGGCCGAAACTCAGTTATGGGAGAACGGTGACACCGAAGGACAACGCGGGTCCTTCGGTGGGCCGGTTCTCTATGCCGCCGTGGTCATTGAAGACCAAATCGTCGCTCGGCGCGGCGACCGACTATTCAAGATTCAAATTAAATAAACAGTCCATCTGACGAATTCGTCGCTCGGGTGCAGTTTTTGGAGCTATAAATCGAATGAGAAACTTACTTGCAATCCTACTGATGCTGGCCACAGTCCAATCCGTTTTGGCTCAAGGCGTCGTTAATATTTACTCAGCACGTCACTATGATACGGACGATAAACTCTACGAGCAGTTCGAGAAAGAGACAGGCATTAAAGTTCAGATCATCGAGGGTAGTTCCGACGCTCTGTTGGAACGACTAGCTCGCGAAGGCAAACGAAGCCCGGCCGATGTGTTCATTACCGTTGACGCCGCGCGACTGCATAAAGCTGTCGCGCAGGGCGTCTTTCAGTCGGTGAAATCTACCACGCTCGAAAAGAACGTACCGGCGAACCTGCGACATCCGCAAGGTCTTTGGTTTGGCCTGACCAAACGCGCCAGAATCATTTTTGTCTCGCGTGACCGAGTTAAAGAAGGAGAGATCACTTCTTATGAAGATCTCGCCAAACCAGAACTCAAAGGGAAAGTTTTGATTCGAAGCTCGTCCAACGTCTACAACCAATCACTAGTTGGCTCCATCATCGAGTCGCACGGTGATGCCGCAGCCGAAAAGTGGTGCAAGGCAATCGTCGGAAATATGGCACGTCAGCCACAGGGTGGTGACCGTGATCAGATTAAAGCCGTCGCTGCCGGCGAAGGGGACGTTGCTGTTGCGAATTCGTACTATTTCGCACGCATGCTTAAAGGGACGGACGAAGAACGGGAAGCGGCCAGTAAAGTTCGAGCCGTGTTTCCTAATCAGGACGGACGTGGATCTCACGTTAATATTTCCGGAGCTGGAGTGGTTGCTACTGCACCGAATAAAGAAAATGCTATAAAGCTATTAGAGTTTCTTGTCAGTAAAGAAGCTCAGAATATCTTTGCTGCCGGAAATAATGAATATCCGGTTGTCAAAGGGACACCAACAGTGCAGGTGCTAAAAGACCTTGGGGAATTCAAGGCCGATGTACTGAATCCTGCAGTGATTGGTGAAAACACTCCCAAAGCGATTCGTATGATGGATCGTGTAGGTTGGAGATAAGCCGAACGTCATAGCCCGGAGCTTCCAGAGGTAATAACGGAAATGAGACGTTATAAAACTTCGGAAGTCTGGGGATGGCTTCTTTTCAATACGCTCATCGTAACGGCAATTGTTCTGCCGTTAGGGGATGTTCTGCTGAGTGTCTTCCACGACTCCGAAGGAGTTTGGTCGCATCTGGCAGAAACCGTGCTTCCTCGATATATTCGCAATACGCTTATCCTTGCTCTGGGCGTCGTCACAGCGACAATCGTCATAGGCGTGTCGACCGCCTGGATTGTAACGCATTGTGAATTTCCCGGTCGCAAACTGGTGCAGTGGGCTTTGATTCTGCCGCTGGCCATTCCGTCCTATTTGCTAGCCTATGCGACGACAGATTTCTTTCAGTACGCCGGGCCTTTTCAGACGATGCTGCGGGAAACGTTTCAGTGGGAACGCGAAGACTACTGGTTCCCAACCATGCGTAGCCTCCCGGGAGCTATCTGTATTCTGTCAGTAAGCCTTTACCCTTACGTCTATCTGGCCTGTCGTACCGCCTTCCTGCAATTGGATCATTCCATGTTGCAAACGAGTCGATTGCTTGGTGCCGGGCCTTTCCGTACTTTCCGTAAGGTCACTTTTCCACTTGTCAGACCTGCGGTGATTGCCGGAGCGATGTTAGTCCTGATGGAAACACTAGCCGAATTTGGGGCAGTGGATTATTGTGCCGTTGATACTTTTGCAACCGGAATCTATCGCACCTGGTTATCTCATGGTTCGCTTGTAGGGGCCGGACAGTTATCAGCCTGTTTAGTCGGCGCCATTATTATGATCATTATTTTTCACCGTTGGTTTGGCCGGAACAAAAGAGTCTCCTCCAACAATGGCGGATTTAATGAAGTCCAACGTATCCAGCCTGGTTTTGCCGGGAAGATGCTTTCTAGTATTATTGTTTGGACGCCCGTTGTTCTGGGGTTCCTCCTGCCGCTAAGCATCTTCATTGATATGACAATTGAAAACGGTGACCAGCGAGCGATGGAACTGCTGGGCGAATTGGCACAGAACAGTATTTTGGTCTCGGCAATCGTAGCGATGGCCTGTGTCGTTCTGTCCTTTGGATTACTCGCTTCGATGCGACGCTGTCCACACTTCATTAACCAGACCATAGTGAGTGGTAGTGGGCTCGGATATGCAATTCCCGGTACGGTGATTGCCATCGGCTGTCTGTCTCCTCTTTACTTTATCGAAGAACAATCCGCCGCCTGGTGTCAGACAATCTTTAGTTACGACCCTGGCTTTTGGGCTACAAGTACCATTGCCGGACTTGCTTTTGGTTACATATGCCGGTTTCTGGCTGTCTCTAATGGTATGGTTCGAGCTGGGTACCAGCGGATCCCGGAGACGCTCGACGACGCATCATTTGTGCTGAGGCGTGGCTCGCTGAGAACGATATCAGGTGTTCACTTGCCGCTCCTTTCCTCCAGCCTTTTCATGGCTGGATTGATGGTCTTCGTTGATGCCATGAAGGAACTGCCAATTACATTGGTACTTCGTCCCTTTAATTTCGACACGCTGGCAGTGAGAGTGTATCAACTGGCCTCCGATGAACGACTGGATGAAGCAGCAGCCTCTGCCCTGGCAATTATCGTCGTAGGGCTTGTTCCTGTCGTGATTCTGTCTAAATATGTATTTTCTAAGAATATGGATTCGAGTCCGGAGTAATGGAAATGAAGACAGGACTGGAAGTAAATTCAGTAAGCCATTTTTATGGCAAGTTTCAATCGTTGGATGGGGTGTCACTTCAGGTGACGCCTGGTCATGTGCATTGCCTGCTGGGAGCATCGGGAAGTGGTAAGTCGACGCTGTTGCGTCTTATTGCCGGTTTGGAAAATCCCGCCGCCGGTGAAATAAAGATAAACGACGTCACCTTCAGCAGCCAACAGACTTATGTAGCCCCGGAGAAACGTCCGGTCGGGCTGGTCTTTCAGCAATACGCTCTTTTTCCACACCTTTCGGTTGCGAGAAATATTGCTTATGGACTCGGCCATCTGCAACGTCGCGAACAGATCGAAATTGTTAATAAATATCTAAAGATGATTGAGCTGCCTGATAGCGGCGCAGCGATGCCGCATGAACTGAGTGGTGGAGAGCAACAACGTGTTGCGTTGGCTCGTGCGTTGTGTTGTGAACCGGACGTCATGCTGTTAGATGAACCCTTTTCTAATCTCGACCCAAGACTCAGGACGGAATTGAGAGCATTGACGTTGCGGATCCTTAAAGAGTCAGACGTGGCCACTCTATTAGTGACACACGATCCTCGCGAAGCGCTGGCGGTGGCCGAATCGATGACCATTCTGCTCGAGGGTAAAGTGCTGCAGTCGGGCAGTGTTGAGCAATTGTATTTTCAACCGAATTCGTTGCAGGCGGCAAAGACGTTTGGCGCGATTAATTGTTTTTCGGCCGAGTTTATTACAGCTGGCTCTGCGTTGCTTTCGGGGGAAATTCCGAATCAGTTTGGCAGAACGGGCCAGGGAGAAATCCTGTTGCGGCCGGAATTCATCTGCGTGAATGCCTCGACGCAGGAGAAGAATGCCGTTATCACTAACCTGACAAATGAAGGTAGCACATCCTTGTTAACGCTCAGAGTCAAGCAACAACATCAAGTCTTCGTTCGTGTCTTAAACCCGACGCAGTTGCAAAATGGCGAGCATGTTTTTGCCAGCTTCAAATCCACAAGCTGAAGCAGATGCATTTCGGGGACCGCGCATAAAATGAGGCCAAAACCGTTGCATCGGATTTGACCTCGAATCAATCCCAACTCCTCAACGTGAATTAAGTAAGGGATCAATATCGACTAGTCTAGTCTTGTCAGCGAATTCTGTTAATTGGTCTCTTTAGGCAATTTACCTAATATTGCTGAGAATCCTTCTCCGTGGGCTCAGCTTGAATTGTCCTAATCAATCGTTATAGGGTGGTACAGCACTAGGTGCTATAATAAAGGAGTGTCAGGAATAAACAGGTCTCACGACCTTTTGTCGCCGTAATCCCAGAGCCGAAGAACGAATCCTTTATGCCCCAACGCATCCCTGTTATTTGTTTAATACTAAGCGTGTTTACTGGTCCACTTTGGGGACAGAATGAGCCGCAAGATGTAGCTCAGGAAGTTTCGTTGGATCAAGCACGCGAATTGGGAAAGATTGATTCGCGATTTCTTAAGGTAGAGCAAGCTGCTTCACTGGACCCGAAGAAAGCCCCGAAGGCGAATCTAGCCGATTATCGAAAAATGCTGGCCCCGATGCTGATGAAAAGTTGTCTCGACTGTCATGGCCCGGATCATGCAGAGGGGCGTTTAAGGGTAGACCAACTGGACCCCGATCTGCTTTCCGGCGGTGATGTTGAACGTTGGCGCGAAGTCTACAATGTGTTGGGGAATTCCGAAATGCCACCGGCAGATGAAGAACAGTATGCGTTGGCTGATGAGGATCGAGGGAAACTCGTCGATTGGATCGGTGCCGAGCTTGCTAAGGCGTATCATGTTAGGCGAAATGCAGGACAGCGTTCTTCATTCCGCCGGATGACTCGTTATGAATACAACTATGCACTTCAGGACCTGTTGGGATACCCCTTCGACATGGTTCAACGACTTCCGCCTGAATCGGTTTCGGAAGACGGTTTTAAAAACCGTTCGGAATTACTTCAGATGTCTGCTATGCAGTTTGAAACAAGCCGGGAAATTGGTCTCAAGGCATTGCAGCAGGTGACGGTCTTCGGTAACCGCCCTAAACCAGTTACTTATGTGATCAATGTTCAGGAAGAATTCACCAGACGAACGTCAGCGGCGAACGCCAAGACGTTTAATAAAAACGATGGAAATTATCGTCAGCAACGAAATCAGTCTCACTTCATCCATCGTGAGACCGGGCAGGCGATTCACTTTACGGGAGGGAAGATTCCGCCTAATCCTAATGCAGTGGTCGGCCAGGTGCCGGAGCAGTTTCCGGTGGCGTTGGCGTTACCGCATGCCAGAGAGCTTAAACTGGATCTGGACCGGTTCTTGCCGGATGAAGGGGTGATGCGAGTCCGAATTCACGCCTCAAGATCGAAAATGAGCGAACAGGACTTTGCCAGCCTGCGTTTGATCTTCAGTGCACACACCAGCAATAACGCGAACTTTTCACAGGTCATCAGTCAGCAGGACGTCCCGGTGACTGCCCCGCCCGAAAGTCCTCAGGTGATAGACTTCTTTATCCCTCTCGGAGATATCCAGCGTAATCCATTTCGTAAACTGGAAACGACTTTTCCACGACGCGACGAATTTCTCCACATTCGAAATGTTTCTAACGGTAACCGCGGAGAAGATCCACTGCAGGTGCTTATCGATCACATCGAAATAACTGCTCCTTACTACGACGATTGGCCACCACAAACTCATCAAGAGATCTTTTTTGCGAGTGATCATCGAGACGACGAATCTCGCTACGCAGCGGAAGTACTGAATCGTTTTATGCAACGAGCCTGGAGAAGGCCAGTTACGCAACAGGAGGTCGGGCAATTTGTTGGGCTGTTTAATGAGTATCGCGGAGACTTCGACAGTTTTGAGCAGACGATGCAGGAAGTCCTGGCTACAGTCCTGGCATCACCTGATTTCCTCTATATCACGCAAACACATAACAGTCCCGAGCCTAAAGCATCAGAAATGATTAGTGATGTTGAACTTGCCAGCCGCCTCTCCTACTTTTTGTGGTCAAGCATTCCGGACGACTCTTTGCTGGAGGTGGCAACGCAGGGGAAATTACGCGAACCGGAAATTCTTGCAGCTCAGATTAATCGGATGTTAGGGGATGCGCGGTCGCGTCGGTTTTTAGAAAACTTCGTGAGTCAGTGGCTGGGCACGGAGGGGCTGGATAGCGTAACTCACATCACAGACGCTTCGCTCAAAGAAGCTATGGTGGAAGAGCCCGTGGCATTCTTCCAGCATGTCCTTAAGCAGAACGGGAATATTATGGATTTCATTCATTCGGATTACGCCGTGCTGAATGAAAGGCTCGCAGCCCATTACCGCATCGCAGAAGTCTACGGTCCACAATTCAGACCCGTTGCGATCAATGCATCCGCCAATCGTGGTGGTGTGCTGACTAATGCGGGCGTGCTCGCCATGAATTCAGACGGTAGTGATTCTCATCCGCTGAAGCGTGGGATTTGGATGCTGGAGCGAATTCTTCAGGATCCGCCGCCACCTCCGCCGCCGAACGTGCCGGAAGTCGACTTAACCGACCCGGAAATTTTGAAAATGACGCTGAAAGAGCGTATTGAAGACCATCGCAACAAACCGGCCTGTAAGTCCTGCCATTCAAAGATCGACCCGTGGGGGATTGCCTTTGAAAACTACGATGCACTCGGAGCGTTTAGGACATCACTTAAAAACGGGCCGGTGGATGCCAGTGCAGAACTGTTTAACAAACAACAACTCGACGGTATGACAGGCTTGAAGCGATACCTGCTGCTCGAACGGCAAGATCAGTTTGCCCGGGCGATCGTTGAAAAAATGACCACATATGCTATCGGTCGATCATTATCTTTTAGTGATAATGCCGATATAGATAAAATTGTAGTACAATTCCGTAAGCAGGGAGATCGACTGGGTGACCTGATTCATCTCATCGCCCAAAGTAAGATCTTTAACTCCAAATAAGAGCCGGGAGTCTTTTATGTTCAACAACGCTGACACGCCAAACCGTAGACGATTTCTTCAGGGAACCGGCATCGCATTGGCATTGCCATGGATGGAGACATTTGCAATTGCGGAAACAGCCAGTGAAGATAGTCCGCGGCGGTTTCTTAGTGTCTATCACCCGGATGGAGTGGGGTTGCCGCTGAAAGACGATCCTGCCTGGAGAGATTGGAGTTGGTTCCCTCGTGGTGGTGAACGCAATTTCGAGTTGACCAAAGTGTTGGATGTGCTCGAGCCGCTGCGAAACGATATTACGATCTATTCAGGGCTGTCACACCCCGCAGTTCGTCAGGTACACGGCCACTCGAATGCAGATCAATACCTTACAGGTGCCGCTACCGGAGGACACGGAGCATATAAAAACTCGATCTCGCTTGATCAGGTTTATGCAAATGTTATCGGTGACAAGACGCGTCACGCCTCACTGGTCATGTCGACCAATGGTGGTGTTGGTGGCCCGCGTGGAGCGCAAACACAGTCTTTCAATAAAGAAGGTCGCCCGATCCCTGCTATGAATAAGCCCAAGCAGATTTTCGATATGTTGTTTGTCACCAGTGGGAAGGAAGCTGCTTCGAAACTCTCACGCAGTAAAAGCTCGCTGGACTTGTTGATTTCGCACACGAAATCACTTGGCCGTAAACTGTCGACTCGAGATCAGCAGACGTTGCAGCAGTATCTGGATGCTGTGAGAGACACGGAAGTGAAATTATCCAAGGCTCAACGCTGGATTGATACACCCGTGCCGACGGTCGACGCCAGTAATCTCAAGCTGGATGCAGACCCCAAAGAAGCCCGAATGTACTTCCAGACGATGTACGAATTAATCTATTTGGCATTCCTCAGCGATTCGACTCGAGTTGCCACATTCCAACTCGGACGTGAAAACGGGGAAGGTCCTCATGATCTGCTCTCTAAAGCCGTTGGTCTTGGCGGAGCTCATGGATTAACCCACTCGGTCAAAAAACCGGATGGTTGGAAGAATCTGGGAACCTACAATCGATATCAGGCCGAGGAGTTTGGACGTTTTATTAAGAAACTGAAGGATACGGCCGAGCCA
>DEAW01000148.1 GCA_002348315.1 Planctomycetaceae bacterium UBA2972
CCTAACGGTTTAATTGTCTAATTGTTCAACTGTCTACCTGTTTATCGGTCTTGTGGGTTTACAATGACGGAAATAGATTCTTCCTCTTGGATTCAGGTTTAGTAGAGATGAAATACTCCATTGTGTTATTGTTTGGTTTGCTCGTAATCACCCCAATTCAAACCCTACCTGCTCAGGACACTCCTGCGGTGGTTGATTCTGAAGTGACAGCAGTCAATGAATTGGTATTCACAGAAGGTCCTGCCTACCACCGGGACGGCAGTGTTTTTTATTCAGACATTCAAAACAACCGAATCTTGCGGCTGGCTCCCGGAGCAGCCATTGCGGATACCTTCCTCCGCCCAAGCGGTCGATCCAATGGCCTGATGTTTGATGCAAAAGGTTTTTTGATTGCATGTCAGGGCAATGAAAAAGGTGGATTGGGCGGTCGCCGGATCGTGCGCATTGACCCAATTAGCAAAGAACAAACGGTGATCGTTGGTAACTATAACGGCAAGCGATTTAACAGTCCCAATGACCTGTGCATCGACAAGGCTGGCCGCATTTACTTTACGGACCCCTTCTATTCGCCAGATCGTAGCGTCCTGGAGCTTGACGGGGTTGAGGGAGTCTACCGCGTCAATTCCGATGGAACTGAATTAGTCCGTGTGCTCGACAACAAAATTGTCGCCCGTCCCAATGGAATTGCGATCAGTCAGGATGAGAAGCGACTCTATGTTGTCGACAATCATCCCACGATTCCTCAACGCAAACTCTGGGCATTTGATTTAGATGATCAGGGCCTGACAACAGGCAAGCCAAAGGAGTTTCATGATTTTGGAAAAGGTCGTGGCGGGGATGGTATGTGTCTCGATAGTGAAGGCAATTTGTATGTCACAGCAGGGGCTAACAGAAAGTACCCTAACCAGAATCTCGACAACCCGGCGGGTGTGTATGTTTTTTCGCCAGAGGGGAAATCACTCGGCATCATTCGTGTACCGGAAGACATGGTTACCAATTGTTGTTTTGGCGGATCCGACATGAAGACGCTCTATATCACAGCTGGTAAAACGCTTTGGCAGGTGCGCACAAAGGTCCAGGGATACGCACTGTGGCCAAAAGCTGAGTAACAAACGACATCCATGCAAACTCCCAATGCACACCCTCAGTTGTGACAAATGATTTTTGAACGACGAGCAGGATCTGGCTTAAAAATTCTGGTCGTCTTTTGTTCGGCGTTGGCAATTCTCACTTCGCTAGGCCTTGTCGCTATCTTTCTGGTGGCGATGAAATCAATTAGCGACTGGGAAGGCGTTCAGGTGTTTCAGGGCTTAACCATGCTGCTCTGTCCGGTCAGCGTCCTGGTGTTTTCGATCGTAATGTTGCTGTGCTTCCATTGCTTGACTCGGAACGGGGCGAGATCAAAAATCACGCAATTGAATTACTGGCGGTTTATGGAGCTAAAAAGAGTTTCGAAAAGCTGGAATCCTTTGTTGACGCATCTAAACCGGCGTTCACTCAGCGTGGGCTCCTCCATGCGATTGATCAGATCAAGAGCCGTCAATAACGAGCCTAATTCTATTTAGTCGACACTGGTTTTTAGACTAGAATAGAACTTATGAGACGCCCCCGCCCGTTTTTCGTCGTAATGTTTTCTCTTTTTGTTGTCCTACCGATGCGCGCTCAGGCAGCGGACTATATTCGCATCGAAGTGACACCGGCTGAGGTGCTTTTGGAAGGCAAAGATGCTTCCATGCAGTTGCTGGTTACGGGCTTTGACAAAGAGGGCCGGCCGATGGATCTAACGCATGCGGCGACCTATCATTCCAGTAACACCAATGCCGTGGTATCGAGCCAGGGTGTCCTGAGAAGTCGCATCGATGGTCAGGCAACGGTAACTGTCGCAGCGGCAAAACATGAAATCACGGTGCCTGTTACTACGAAACATACCCAAGCACGATTAACGCTTAATTTTGAGAATGACATCATTCCGATCCTCAGTCGTTATCGTTGCAATACTTCGGGATGCCATGGCAAGGCGGAGGGTCAGAACGGTTTCAAGCTTTCCGTATTCGGCTTTGATCCACTGGCCGATTACCAGGCGATTGCGATGGAAGGGCGAGGGCGACGCGTCTTTCCCGGTGCTCCGGCATCAAGTTTATTACTAAGGAAAATGAGCGGAGGCACACCTCATGGTGGCGGCGTCCCGATCGCTCCGGATCGTCCTGAATATCGTACGATGCTCGATTGGATCACGCAGGGATTACCTGTTGGGACGGATGCAGATCCAACAGTCGTTAGTCTTGAACTGACACCGGGAACACGTGTTTTCAAGATGGGGGAAACGCAACAATTACGAGCATTGGCGACCCTCTCAGATGGCCGGCAAATTGACGTTACGGAGCTTACTCAGTTTCAAACCAATTCACCTAATCAGGCAGTGGTAGATGCACTGGGACATGTGACAGCCGGTCAGTCCCCCGGGACCGCCGCTGTTATGGCAACTTATATGGGCCAGGTGGACGTACTGCAGGTGTTTGTCCCTCGCTCAGATCAACTCGAATCCTTTCCCGAATCAGAACAGGCTAATTTCATCGATGGGCATGTTCTGCAAAACCTCAAGCAGCTAAACATCATCCCGTCCGGCCCCTGCGATGACGAGCAGTTTCTCAGGCGTGTGTATATCGATACGATTGGTACGCTCCCGACGGCCGCTGAAGCTCGCACCTTTCTTAACTCCAAGTCAGAGAGCAAGCGAGAGCAACTGATCGATCAGTTGCTTGCTCGCGAAGAATTTAGTACCTACTGGGCCCTGAAGTGGGCGGATTTACTACGAGTAGACCGTCTTGCCTTAGGCCATGAAAATGCGTTTCTCTACTACAACTGGATTCGTGAGAGTTTTCAGGCTAATAAACCGCTGGACAGATTTGCCAGAGAACTCCTTGTTGCTGAAGGACCATTACGCGAGTCGCCTGCCGGATTGTTTTATAAAGCAGTGCCGTCCGCCAATAAACGAGCGAGCACGGTAAGTCAGGTGTTTTTGGGAGTTCGGATTGAATGTGCAGAATGCCATCATCATCCTTATGACCGCTGGGGGCAAAAGGATTACTTTGGTATGCAGGCTTTCTTTACTCAGCTTCAATACAAACCATCCAAAGCAGGAGAGATGTTACTTACCAGCGGCAGTCCTGTCACTAAGCATCCTCGAACAGGCGAGTCGATTAACGCTTATGCGTTAGGGACGGACATGCCGGAGCAGTCTCCGGAGGGCGACCGTCGCCTGATTCTGGCCGAATGGATGACGTCGCCTGAAAATCCCTGGTTTGCGAAAAACGTCGCCAATCGTACGTGGGCACATTTTCTGGGAAGAGGAATCATCGAACCGGTGGATGATGTGCGTATGACAAATCCGCCGACCAACCCCGCTCTGCTTGATTCACTTGCGGCGCATTTTGTGGATGCCGAATTTGATTTCAGGCAGTTGGTAAAAACAATCCTGATGAGTGCAACCTATCAGCGGTCTCCGGATGTGAATCCAACCAATCAGCGTGATGAACAGAATTACTCCCGATACCTATTTAAGCAACTCGAAGCGGAAGTGTTGCTCGACGCCATCTCGCAAGTCACAGGAAGACCCGAAAAATTCGAGGGTGTACCGGCAGGTAGTCGAGCGATTGAATTGTGGGATAGTTCGGTGCCGAATTACTTCCTGAAGGTCTTTGGACGTCCGGTTCGGGCAACGGCCTGTGAGTGTGAACGTGTTAGTGAACCCACAATTAGCCAGGTGTTACATGTGATAAACTCACCGGCAATTCAAAAGAAATTGAGTCATCAGGATGGTCGAATTCGCGCGATTGCGGCGAATTTCGCCGATAATAAAAGTGCGGTCGAAGAGATTTACCTTACCTGTTTTGCGCGGTATCCCAGCGCTGAAGAATTAACAGCAGCAGTTAAGTATCTCGACGAGGCTCAGGAAAGACAGCTCGGACTAGAGGATGTCACCTGGAGTGTAATGAATTCACTCGAGTTCTTATTTAACCATTAAGAGGTTAGGAAGATGAGTAATCAACGATTTTGTGATGGTATTCGTCGGCGGGACATGCTGCGATTTGGTGCTACTGGTGCATTTGGTATGGGGCTGACGCTTCCCAGCTTGCTGGAGCATGAAGCTCGCCTCAGAGCCAATGGTGTTGAAACCAAAGATACATCACTGATTATTGTGTTTTTACAGGGTGGGCTTTCCACGATCGACACGTGGGATATGAAGCCCGACGCTCCGGCTGAGTTCCGTGGAGATTTTTCACCGATTTCAAGTGTGGTTCCGGGAGTTCAAATCAGTGAGCACCTGCCAAAGATTTCAAAGGTCCATGACAAGTTTTCAGTGGTACGATCGTTTGGGCATGCCAATAGTAATCACGGGCAGGCCGATCACTTTATGCTGACAGGATATCCATCCGGGCCGGGGTTTAATGGTGGGCTAAAGCCGAATAATCAAAAGCCCTGCATCGGAGCGGTGATTGGCAAAGAGCTGGGTCCGCGAGGCGGCGTTCCACCCTATGTCTGTCTACCTCGCATGCATAACAGTGCCGGCTCGAGCTATTTAGGTTCGTCGGCCACACCATTTGTTGTCGGGGCAGACCCTAATGCACCGGACTTCAAAGTTCCGGATCTTGCTCCACCGCTGGCAGTTCAATCACGACGATTGAATGATCGTCGTGCTTTACTGAAGACAATCAATCGGTATGAGCAGGCTGCGGTTACACAGGCAAATCAAGGCGCTCGGGCCATGCGGACATTTCAGGAAAAAGCCTTCGATCTGATGACTTCAGAAGCGACGAAGGCTGCGTTTGATATCAATAGCGAATCGGATGCTGTCCGTGACAAATATGGTCGGAATATGCTTGGCCAGTCATGTCTGATGGCGCGACGACTGATAGAGGCAGGCGTTCGCTGTGCCTTCGTAAATCATATCGATTGGGACACCCACTACAACAATTTTCACGTGCTTAAAAATGAGTTATTACCCAAGCTCGATGCTGCCATGTCGTCGCTCTTAACAGATTTGGATGAGCGCGGGATGTTGGATACGACGATGGTTTTGGTCACGGGTGAATTTGGTCGTACGCCACGTATTAACAAAGACGCTGGTCGTGACCACTGGGGCCCGAGCTGTGCTATTGCTCTGGCTGGTGGCGGCGTTCAGGGTGGACGTGTAATTGGCGCATCCAACGAACGAGCAGAACGTCCGGCAACGACTCCGTTCGGCCCGGCAGATCTGATGGCGACGATTTATCACGGCATGGGAATCGATCCTGAACGCGAGTTTCTTACTCCTGAGGGACGCCCCGTACCGATCGTGCCCGGAACCGGGCGAGTTATTCCAGGGCTCTTTTAGGTCGTAAGGAGAGTGCCATGTCGTCGCGGATCAAAGACTGTTTTTGGCAGATCATATTGATCGTTTTAACGGTCAGCACGTTACAAGCCGATCCACCGGGAATATCCTATATCTTCCCCGCCGGTGCTCAGCAGGGTACAACTGTCGATGTCCGCATTGGTGGTTTTAATCTTTTTGACGAGGCACCTCTTGAATTTCTGAGTGCGGATATTGAGGCGTCAGCGAATGTGCAACGCTTGCCAAAAACACTTTGGTTTGAAGGTCCCCGCATTGCCATGCCGGCATCGCAGGCCAAAGAAGATTATCCGGTTGATAATCAAGCCTCTCTCAAGGTTGCTGATAACGCTCAGATAGGGACGCACTACTGGCGAGTGTGGACGAGTCAGGGCATCGTACCAGCTCAGTCATTTGTTATTGGTAATCTTCCAGAAGTCATCGAAGCAGAGATCGATGGAACGGCGGTTCCGGAAAAAGTCGACTTGCCTGTGACGATTAATGGCCGAATCTTTCCTCGTGAAGACGTGGATCTTTGGCAATTTGATGCCGTTCGTGGTCAGTCTTATACCGTGGAAGTCATGTCATCCCGACTTGGATATCCGCTAGACTCGAGAATTGAAGTGATTGACCCTCAGGGTGAGTCGGTTGCTCAAAACGTAGATCACTTTGAGAACGATTCCTTTTTACGATTTGAAGCACAAGCCGATGGATTGCATCATGTACGCATCCATGACAGCCAGTTCGGAGGCTTACAGAACTATGTATATCGTTTAACGATTACCGACCAGCAAGTGATAGACCACGTCTTTCCGCTTGGTGGCAAGCGAGGGACTCGTGTGAGCCTGCAGTTATCTGGGCAAAAGACTCCCTCGACAACTCACCCGGTTTTACTCGACAGTACTACCGACGTCCAATCCGTGACGATGCCTGGCGGGCAGCAAGTCGCATTGGAAGTCAGTGACTATCCGGAATTTATTTTCCATCACTCCCGACCCATCATCGAATTTCCAGCCGTGCTCAATGGCAAAATAGCCGAAGCCGGCAGGCGCGAAAGTTGGATGGTTCGAGCGACAGAGGGACAGACCATTGAGTTTGACTTGCGAGCTGCTCGCCTGGGATCCAATCTGGATTCAATTCTGGAAATCTATGATATGGACGATGTGCTGCTGGCCAGCAACGATGACATTGGAAAAGGCAACACAGACTCGTATTTGAAATACACGTTTAAAGCAGCCGGTACCTTTCAGGTCGTCGTATCAGATCGGTTTAAGAGTCGGGGCGGGGAGAACTTTGGTTACCGGGTCGTGTGTAATGAGCCATCAACCGAGAAAAAATTCTCACTTTCGCTGCCGGCAAGTGAATTGACTCTGACTCGAAAAGCAACAGCAAAAATCAAAGTTACCGCCGTACGTAGTGGTGGCCTGACCGAAGAAATTCAGTTGGAGTTTCGGGGTTTGCCTGCCGGCGTGACGATTGAAGGCAATACAATCGCCAAAGGTAAAAGTGATACCGATGTGACACTCACTTGTGACGAGTTGACGAAGATCAGTACCTACGAACTCGAAGTGATCGGTCGCGCGGAAATTCTGTCAGACGAAGTTCAGGAAGGTGAAGAGCCAAAGGTTGCGGAGACGTTAGAAGCCACCGCCGATTGGAAGGGCTTCCGGAGATTGAAACTGGCGATCGCCATCGCGACTCCCTTTAAGTTGTTTGGAACCTTCGATACCAACTATGCTCACCGTGGCTCGACGTTTAAGAAGACGCTTTATATTGAACGGACTGGGTACGATGGGCCGATTGAGATTGCGATGTCAGATCGTCAAATCCGCCATCTTCAGGGAGTGACCGGAGGCAAAGTCATTGTGCCGGCCGGAGCGACTCAATATGAATATGCGATTCAGCTTGCACCATGGATGCAACCTGGCCGTACTGCACGAATGGTGGTTTGTGGAGCAGCGACGATTACGGACCATGACGGAACGAAACATCGCGTGAGCCATTCCTCTGGTGCACAAAATGATCAAATCATCTGCTTTATCTCGCCATCCCTGTCCTCGATTACCAGTATGGTCGAGTCGGCAA
>DEAW01000110.1 GCA_002348315.1 Planctomycetaceae bacterium UBA2972
AAGCCGTCCATCTGTCTATTGACGAAATCAACGACCGTGACATCAGATTTATTGCAGCATTGCCAAAACTTCAACGCCTGGAGTTCAACGCAGACAATGGCATGAAAAACATCTGTACCGAAGATTGTGCAAAGCACCTGTGTGAAGCGAAGTGTCTAACACGTCCCGTCATTCAGGAAGGTCAGTTCACCAACCACTTCATCAAACGAATTTCCAAAAAACTGCCAAACCTTAAGGACGCGAATGCCCGTGTCCGACAACCGGATTAACTCCGGCTCATACTTCACAACATCTGAATCTAAACAATAGATGAGTTGCTGATTGCGTCTCAGATTAAATTGATCACCCGCCACTGGCCATTACCTCTTTGGCAAGGATTCATTTATAATACTGTTTACCTGGAGGCTCGAATTTCCCCACTGCATATACTCCACAGCTTGATTTATGTCCGACAATCCTCTTAACATAACCTCACGGGATGTCCCAACCTTTAACTGTCTGGTTCACGTTTGTTCAACGGAACAGGGAGTTCGTGCGCGAGTGGCCAATCTCGCAGGTATCGAAATCACCGCCAGTGATGAACGAGCTGCCTTAAGCAAACTCGTACCAGCCTTCAAAGCCAAAGTGCAACAAATCCTTGATGCCAACGAGTCAATCCCCTGGATTGAACCTCCACTGGAAGCCAACAACGACGAACAGACTCGTTATATTCCTATTCATCTATAACCATTAATCCGTCCTCTTTCCGGCAAAGAACATAAACGCCAGGCATTACAATTAGGTAATGAAGCAAGCACTCGTTATTTCCGTATTGTTGTTAAGCGTAGCCACGTGTCACAGCACAGAATACAGCACCCTGGTTACAAATCAATCTCCGGTTGTGTATTGGAATTTCACGACTCCGGATCATACCGGCACACTGAAATTACGACCTACGCTTCACGATACTGCAGCACCACGGCGAGGCGTTGACGGACTGGCCGGAACTTTTTCCCGTTCCACATTAAACGGGCATTTGTTGGGTGAACTCAACAACACCAACAACAAATCGTTGCAGGACATTCTCAATGACTCTTTTGCATTAGAGCTGTGGTTTTTAGACGAGGCTCCTGCTCCCAATGACAAGATTAATTACTCAATCTTTTACAAAGCTGACCGCAATAACTTCACCCGCAATTCGATGTGGCTCTATCGCAAACGACAGGACGGACACTTGCTGTTTACGATTCAAAGCACTGACGAAAACCGGTTGCAGTTAGCAATCAACAATCCCGCCGCATCAACACCTTTCACCGAACGAACATTCCACCATTTAGTCATCAACGTCGACCGTCAGGCCACCCCGAATGAAGGTCGTGTGACAGCCTATCTTGACGGCGAGGAAGTCAGCCAGGCCGCGTTTGATGCGAATCTATCGTTTCAAAATAATGGAAACCTGATCTTTGGTAATAACCATTCACTAAACAGTCCCTGGGAGGGACGACTCGACGAGTTAGCGATCTACTCGAAACCACTTCACACCGACCAGATCTCTTCTCATTTCAAAGTTGGCAAGAACACCCTCAGCCCAAACACCACAAGTGTCCGCAACCACCAGGCCAAGGAAGAGTTTTTCGAAACGAAAATTAGACCCATTCTGGTCGAACGTTGTGCCATCTGTCACTCCGGAGAAGATTCTAGTGAAAGCCCGCTCTCTGTCGATTCCCGGAGTGCTCTGCTTAAAGGCGCTAAATATGGACCGGCTATCATACCGAACCGTGCCGAAGACAGTCTCCTAATTGCTGCTATCCAAAAGACTCATAAAGAACTACGGATGCCTCCTGACCAGGAGGATCAATTATCCAGAGATGAAATCCGTCTGTTTTACCAATGGATCAATGACGGCGCGGTCTGGCCAGGCTCCGAAACTGAACAAGCGATGAATTCGGAATCGCCGGAAGCCACATCAATAGAGGCTTCAGCTGAAATCGACTGGGCCTTTCAACCTCGAAAGGTTTCCACTCCTCCAACCAGTTCGAATCCTCGCTGGAATACCAACGGAATTGATCAGTTTATTGAGGCGGCCCGTCAAAAGAATGGCCTCACGGCAAATCCACCTGCCACCAGACGGACTTTGATTCGCCGTGCGACACTAGACCTCACCGGGTTACCTCCAACTCACGAGGAGGTTCAGCAATTCCTCGACGACCCCGACACGGATCAGCTTGCCTTTGCCAAAGTAATCGACCGCCTGCTCGCCTCTCCGCGCTACGGTGAACGTCAGGGTCGACTCTGGCTGGATGTCGCCCGGTATGCGGACACACAAGGCGATGTTGGAGACATCCCCATCCATTCTGCTTATCGCTATCGCAATTGGGTAATCAACTCATTGAATAGCGACATGTCTTACAAACTATTTGTACAAGCTCAAATTGCCGGAGATTTACTGGCTCGATTATCCTCAGACAGCGAAGAAGCTAAAGGACTCAATGTCGCAACAGGATTTATTTCACTGAGCCGTCGGTTTGGCAATCGCAAAGCAGACAGCCTTCACATGACCATTGAAGACACGCTGGACACACTGGGACGTGGAGTCATGGGCATCACACTACGTTGCGCGCGATGCCACGATCACAAATTCGACCCAATCCCGACCGCAGACTATTACGCCTTGTACGGAATTTTCAACAGCACGGTCTATCCCTGGATGGGCATGTCCGACGAAAAATCACCTTCCAATCTCAATCCGCACGATCTCCTAAACAGCTCTGAACAGGCATCAAGCGAATACTGGGAGTTAATTGCTCATTACGAATACCAGATCAACAATCACTTTCGACCATGGCTAAAGCCAACGCTAGATGCTTTTAAGGAAACGGATACACAGCTAAAAGAAAAGCAGGCTCAGCTCAAAGACGCCATAAACCCTTCTGATGATCAGATCACCAAGCTAAAAGCCGACATCAAACAATTAGAATCTGAACGTGAAGAGCATCTCAATTATCGCAGCGGAGCATTTCGGGAACTGATGCTGCATGGACTAAATTGGATCCGTTCCGAGAAAGATCGACTAGCCGAAGATCCTCCCTATGAATTTGTATTTTCGGTCCGGGAAGGTAAAGCCGCTGATTCTCCTATCCACCTGAGAGGAAATCCGGAAAATCACGGGGAAGTCATTCCTCGACATTTCCTAACCACGATTACCCCCGCCGAACAAACCAAAATCACTTCCGGTTCCGGCCGCTTGCAATTGGCCAATTGGATCACCAGCGATGATCACCCGCTCACCCCTCGCGTGGTTACTAACCGTATTTGGGCTCAGCATTTTGGCCGTGGCATTGTCGAAACCATGGATAATTTCGGCCGTCAGGGCAAGAAACCCACTCACCCTGAACTTTTGGACTGGCTTACAGATTCCTTTGTTAAAAACGGATGGTCGCTGAAAAAACTTCATCGACAGATCATGCTTAGCCAAACGTATCAACTGAGCAGTCTCGATGCCGGCGAGGACATCCAGATCCGTGATCCCGAAAACGTCTACTTATGGCGGTTTTCACGGCAACGCCTCGATGCAGAATCGATTCGTGACTCGATCCTGTTTACCAGCGGGAGACTTGATTTAACACAACCGGGAGCACATCCACTCGACCCCTGGCAAAAGACTCGATACAACCTCAACAACCCGTTTAACAAGGAATACGACCACAACCACCGCAGCGTCTATCTCATTACGCAAAGGATTTTCCGACATTCACTATTGGGACTGTTCGACAGTCCTGACACCAACAGCAGTACCTCTGAGAGACCATCGACCAACGTACCGGCACAGGCATTATTCCTGATGAATTCAAGTTTCATCAGCGACCACTCCCATGCCTTAGCGATCCGCATGACGAACGCTGGCGAATCCGACGAAACGCGTGTGAGTTGGCTCTTTGAACATCTGTATAGTCGAGAAATCACAGCGACTGAGCAGGATGGCATCCAAACCTTCCTAAGTAATTACAGAGAGTCACCCGTCATTCAACCGATTTCATCAGCCGCGGCCCTGCCCGAGTATCAGGCGCTTTGCCGAGTCCTATTAACTAGTAACGAATTTTTTTACATCGACTAGGGATTCCTTGTTTAGGTAATCGTCGGTGTGTAGGCCAGATATGAACCTTATGACGTGTTCTACGAAATAATAGAACGAAACACGTTATAACGTAGAACAACTCGTTATACGCCGGATATGGTAAAAAGTGTACGCTAAAGCCCAGAAGTAGCGTCATGCCGCGAACGCTGTGGGCCTCTCCAAAAACCACAGAATCGCGCAATACAGGTCTGCGATCTTATTGTTCGCGAAATAAACTTTGCTGTTTTGTTAATCATTTTCCGATGTAGCCTAAACGCTACAACACTACGACTGTGTGGACTAATTACCACTGCTTTCAGCATTGTTCAACAGCTACCATTAGTGCGATAGCAACAGTTTGATATAGGAGATGCCGAAATGCTGGAGGACTTGCGAATTACTCTTTTCCTAGTGCTTATATTCTTTTCAATCCTGTTCGGTGTTCCCGTTTGGTTGACTATTCTTCTAAAAAACAAAACGCCGTCGGGCTTTAAAGAACGGGTTGATGACTCAAACACGCTGATTAAGCGACCCGTGACTAAAGCAACGCTTACTCTGGAAAAAGACCGTGAGATGATTAGCACTGATGGATTACAACCGGAGCCTAGGGAGTCTAATGCTAAACCGAACAAAGGGGACTTCCAATCCGCCAATCGCTCGTATGTCGTGGTAACTGTCCGGACACTAATAGTCTTTTCAATCTTAGTCTATACGATTTCTCTTGCGATGCCTTTCCACTTCTTAAGTAAAGATCACCCCGGAGGTGGTCTCTTTGCGTTAACAATAGGTATTATCTACTTTCCGTTCTGGCTTCCAAACCCGCTATTCTTCATCGCAATAGCCTTGGCTGCTAAATGGAGAATGTTAGCGTCAAGTATATTCGCGTTTGCAGCCGTCTTTATCAGTGGCGGACTTATCGTATCTAATCCGGAAATCCATCCTGGCGATTTCCTGGAACATACCGGGCCAATTGCTTTCGTTTGGTTTTCAAGTTTTCTCCTGTTGTTAATTGCCTGCGTAATTGGGTTAACTTTAGAACCATGGAGCAGCTAGTTCCTGTTATATCTTTCACAATTTTCTTTATGATAATACCAAAGAGGGCTCTGTCTCGCCGAGTGGTTGCGTGGTCATTTTGTTCACGCATATCAACCGTGTACAATTTAAAGTGGTAAAACGTGTACGGTACACGCTTTGAGCTGACGGTTACAGGAATCGCTCTAGACGTATAGCAACATTAATTCGAGAATTTATTTACATTGATTAGCCCCGTGTCCATCTATACCTCCAACATTTCGCGTCGAACCGCCCTGCAACGCACTGCCGGCCTCGCCGCCATGTCCGTGCTACCAGGCAGCTCGGCAGTATTGGGCAGAGAACTTCCACAACCGCACTTCGCTCCCAAAGCCAAACAAGTCATCGTCTTATATATGTCGGGAGGTTATTCCCACGTAGATACGTTTGATCCCAAGCCTCGGTTGGCGGCGGAACACGACACCTCCATTGGTTACGAATTCGGACGCCCGAATTTCGACCGCTATCTCAAGGCAGCTAACTGGCAATTCCGTCCTAATGCCAAATGCGGTACGGAAGTAAGCGATCTCTTTCCTCACATCCGACAGCAGATGCACGAATGCGCTTTGATTCGTTCTATGAATTGTGATCACATCGATCACGGTGAAGCAACACTACAACTACATACGGGCAGCACCGGTTTTGCCATGCCTTCGCTGGGGTCGTGGCTTAACTATGGATTAGGAACTTCGAATCCTTCGATGCCGGGACACGTTGTCATTTCTGAACACCGGCCTTATGCTGGCCCACAAATCTGGGATTCCATCTTTCTTCCCGGTAAGCACGCTGGAGTCCAGATCACTCCCGGAGAGACGCCTATTCCCAACCTTCAACCGGCAACCAGCAAAACGAAGCAGGATTTAGAATTGGAGTTACTTAGTTCTCTGAACAAGCAGCATCTGACGAACCGCGAATCTGATAATTCGCTTAAAGCACGAATCAGTTCATTTGAAACTGCCCAGGGCCTTCAGACCGAAGCACCTGAAATCATGGATCTTTCCAATGAAACTCAAGCAACGCTGGATCTCTATGGTGCGACTCAGGAGAATCCCACGTCTTATGCCAGTCAGGTCATCATGGCTCGGCGTATGATCGAAGCGGGAGTACGTTTCGTCGAGGTCATTGACGCCGTTGGCGCATGTCGTGACAACTGGGATTCAGCCCATCGCGACATCGCTTCCCATGAAAAGTATGCAAAGCGAGTGGATCAACCGACTGCCGCGCTTATCCGGGACTTAAAACAGCGTGGTTTACTGGACGATGTCCTGATCGTCTTTTGTACTGAGTTTGGACGGACTCCCTGGGCACAGGATGGCAAAGGAACCAAGAGCAGAGCCCATCACCCCCACGCTTTTTCATGCTGGCTCGCCGGAGCAGGCATCAAAGGGGGAACGGTCTATGGCGAAACCGATGACATCGGTAATAAAGTCATTCACAATGCTGTACACGTCCATGATTATCATGCCACGATACTGCACCTAATGGGACTGGATCATGAAAAGCTGACTTATCGGCATGCTGGAAGGGATTTTCGTCTAACCGATGTTCACGGGCACGTTGTCCACGACATTCTAAGTTAATGCCACGGAAACGACTGTGTCGATAATACTGCTATTGGCATGCACCCTACAGTTCTTAGTACAATGAAGAAGCTCAAATATAATGCAGTAGTGGACTTACGTTTATGAAACTCCCCAGGCGAGAATTGTTAAAAACTTCAGCCGGCATGCTCT
>DEAW01000174.1:0-5496 GCA_002348315.1 Planctomycetaceae bacterium UBA2972
AGCGATGTAACGGCACCCCAGTGGAGCCGTCGATATCCGGTTTCCTCACCCCAATGGTCATGGCTGTCAGCCGAGTTAAACGATTTGTAAGGTGAACGATCCTCAGCCACTGTTTGAATTCCCGGAGTTAAACGTGTAGTTAATGCATTATTACTTGCTATATAAGTTAACTCGACATTGCTCGCTGTAATTCCTGAATCGAAGTTATACCTTGAGCTAAATGTAGAATGCCTTCCTGCTGTGTGGATTTGTTACCAAGTTGTTGAGCAAGCTGGCGAAGGGCATTTAAATCGGGTTGAGTCGCGACGGCCTGACGTAATTGGTCATCCATGGCGATCAACTCGAACATCCCGGTTCGCCCCATAAATCCACGGCCCGAACAGACATTACATTGTTCAGGTAAGTTTCCGTTTTCATCAGGTACGGGCTGGAAGTGCTGATAGAGTACTTGAACGTGTGACGGAGGCAGCCCTAACTGCTGGATGTATTGAGGGCCGGGCTGGAAAGGTTGCCGGCAGTTTTCACAAAGCTTGCGACACAACCGCATGTGCATAACACCGTTGAGACATTTGGCGAACTTGTCGGGTGAAACTCCGAGAGATCGAATTTTGTGAATCGCTTCAACACCATCGGTTGCATTGATCGAGATGATCGACATGCGGTTATTCTGCAAAGCTTCTTCGCAGAGAGTTTCCAATGTTTCTTTGTCCGGGACGTGGGGCAGGACGAAAACGTCAGGTTCTTTGAGTCGTGCTTTCTCAATCTGTTTTGGAAAAGTCTCGCCAGCAGCCAGATCTACTTCCATCGTCTGAATGTTTTCCACTTCGGTTTCACCGAGTCCCATCGGCTCCAGGCAAATAAAGTCTCGCATGAACCGATCGGTCGCTCCCAAAGCGTGCGTCCAGGCTGTAGAGAGTCCACCTCCGTTGGCAGGTGCCGAGATAATAAAAATTCCCGAGTGAACTTGCTGCGAATCATCCTCCATGTATTTACCCGTGAGCCGTTTAAATTCATCAAGAATTTCTTCGCGAATACCAAGCTCGCTGATTGCCTTAAAACGCGGCTTTTTTGGTTGCAGTTTGATAATGATTCGTTCGCCGGTTTGAGTACCCACGGTGGTGATATGACAACGCCGCCCGATCTCACCACTGTTGGCCGTGAATTCACCCTTTTGTTCACTCACGCGATCCTGAGCGTTGAGGTGCGCCAGCGTTTTCATGACGGCAACCATCATCGTGGCATTTTGAGGATCCAGCATGGGTAATTGCTGCCATAACCCATCTACTTCGATTTGCGAAGTAGCACCCTGTATCGTGCAATCAATGAGCAGACGTTCGGCGTCATTGACAAGGGATTCATAAAGCACTTGTTTGACGGGAACGATTCCCATGGACTGTCGGCACTGAATTTCTGCAGTTTGATTCGCAGAGTTATCACCTGTGGTTGCTCGGACGTCGACAGGTGGTCCCATTTCATTAGGGGATAGTCCTTCGGTATCTGTGGCCATAGTTTCGGTTGTATTTTTTCAGGGAGAGAGATGGTAAGTGAAGTTTAGGATTGGAACTATTTGAGGGTTCTGATTAGATGATCCCGGGAGTGGAGACGTTGATACCTTTGATCGCCATTTTGAGTGCGTCTCTGTTGGGAGCTACCCGGAAAGCTGTTTCCCGGTCAATCAATTCGTCATCGATCAACTGTTTCAGACTCATCGTAAAGTCCTGCATTCCTTCTTCCGCACCGATACGAATGGCATCAGGTAGCTTTTCATCACTCCCTTCGAGAACCAGCTTGGTGATCATGGGGTTGAACGTCATGATTTCGCAGGTTGGCACTCGTCCCACTCCTTCACGGATTGAGGGGAGTAATTTTTGAGCCACGATCCCTTTCATGTTAAAGGCGATCGCACTACGAATCGCTCCGTGCATTTCTTCGGAAAAGAGGTCAAGAATACGGCCGATCGTGGTGGCAGAGCTTGATGCATGAACCGTTCCAAAAACAAGGTGGCCGGTTTCGGCAGCGTGAATCGCTGTCATAAAGGTTTCTTCATCACGCATCTCTCCCACCAGGATGATATCGGGGTCTTCTCGCACCGCATGTTTCATGGCGATTTCGAAGTCCTTTACATCCTGTCCAACCTCGCGTTGATTGATTAGACATTTGTCTTCGGTGTAAACAAATTCAATCGGATCTTCAAGCGTCAGAATGTGCTTACGGTAGATACTGTTCACGTAATTCAGCATCGAGGCAATGGTGGTGGACTTCCCTGAACCAGTCACTCCTGCCAGCAGAACCATTCCCTGGTCGTAATGGCAAAGTGATTCCATAACAGGAGGCAGATGCAGGCCTTTGAAGTCAGGAATCCAGTTGCTAATCCGACGAGCCACCAATCCGATATTGCCGAGCTGAGTCAGCATATTGACTCGGAATCTCCAGGTCTCACCATCCACATCCACCGTGTGGGCAAAGTCGGCCCCTCCTTCGTCTTCGAAGATTTTACGATTCTTCTTATCCATCATCGGGAACAGAAGTCGCACCATCTCTTCACGTTCGATGGGGCCTCGATTTAGCTCACGCAGTGAGCCGTCGACACGCACGATCGGCGGACGACCAACTTTAAGATGCAAGTCAGAGCCTTCCAGTTTGACCAACGCACGGAAGATCTTATCCACTTCCAGCTCTTCCTTCTTATGTAGGAATCGCTCCATGTCCTGATCAACATTAGCTGCGGGCTGTTCTGTCGAGGCCATCGTATCATGCTCCAGCTGGTCGGCATCTGCCGGTTAATTTGTGTGGGTTTTCGTTTGAAGATTTCAAACGCTTTTGGAAAAGCTGTATCTTAGAATTGTTCTCCTAATTAACAGTACAAACAAGTATAGCACACGATTTTTGCTCTGGTTGCACACATAAATGTCGACTGATAGGCCCGGCCGACTCATCGCAAACGAACGTAAAGCCGGCCGGTTATAGTGGTGAAATAAATAATCTATACTGAATGCACAGATTAACAGGCACAGAATTTATTCGTACTCTCGCTTGATTGGATTACCATGAGTCAGTTTTTAATGCACCGCCGACAACTACTTGCGACTGCCGCCGCCGCGGGAGTTTCGATGTTTGATCTCCCCAGTCTTTCTGCAGCTGAAGATCCATACAAAGGATTACCAATTGGTATTCAGAGTTATTCACTAAGAGGATTTAATCTGCTTGAGGCAATTCGGCACATTGAGGGCATGGGGCTCCATTATGTCGAGTTCTATCCTAACCACGTGCCCAAAGAAATTGATGCCGAGGGTCTGAGCAACCTTCAGGACTTGCTCAAGAAAGCGAAGATTAAAATTGCGGCTCATGGAGTGTGGAGCTTCAATAACAATCATGAGTTTAACAAGAGCATTTTTGCTTTTGCAAAACGCCTGGGAATTAAATGCCTGACGGCAAATCCAACACCGGATTCATTCGAGTCGCTTGATAAGCTCGTGGCTGAATATAAAATTCGAATCGCGATTCATAATCATGGGCCGGATGCTCTCTATGACAAAATCGACTCGGTGGTCGATGCGGTCAAGGATCATCACCCACTGATCGGCGCCTGCGTGGATACAGGACACTTCATCCGCAGTAAGGAAGATCCGGTCGAAGCCGTAATGAAGCTCAACAAACGAGTCTTTGCGTTGCACATTAAAGATGAAGCTAAGATGGAAAAAGTTTCGCACAACACCATCATTGGCGAGGGGCACCTGGATGTGGTCGGAATCTTCAAAGCCTTGAAGAAGGTTAAGTTCCCGGCAGACGGGTCGATCTCTTTGGAATATGAAGCGAATCCGGAGAACCCGATCGATGATATCAAACAGTGCATTGAAGTAGCCAAAGACGCTATTGCTAAAGTGTACTAGAGTTAAGCTGAGACCAAGAGTCATTATCTAATGTTGGCGAATCGAATTATTCCCTGCCTGGATGTTGAGAGTGGGCGGGTTGTAAAAGGTACGAATTTCGTAAATCTACGCGACGCTGGAGATCCGGTGGAAGTCGCCTCGCGGTATGAACGCGAAGGTGCTGATGAACTGGTCTTTCTGGATATCACGGCTAGTCATGAGGGCCGTGATATTATGCTTGATGTTGTGAAGCGGACGGCCGAGCAAATTTTTATGCCGCTCACCGTAGGAGGCGGAATTCGGTCGATTGAAGATATTCGGTCGCTGCTTAATGCCGGAACCGACAAAGTGTCAATCAACTCGGCGGCCTGTAAAGATCCTGAATTTGTTCGGGAAGCAGCCAGGAAATTTGGAAGCCAGTGTATTGTCGTGAATATTGACCCCAAACGCATTCAACGCGATGGGCGTGAAGTCTGGGAAGTTCATATCAATGGCGGACGCAAACCGACAGGGCTGGAAGCCGTTAGCTGGGCACAGGAAGTCGAACGTCTCGGAGCAGGAGAAATCGTACTTACAAGTATGGACTGCGATGGTACTAAGGATGGCTATGATATCGAAATCACCCGGGCAGTGAGCGAAGCGGTCTCGATTCCGGTGGTTGCCAGTGGGGGTGCCGGTTCTCCGGATCATCTGGCAGACGCCATTCTGTTGGGAAAAGCAGATGCTGCTCTGGCTGCAAGTATCTTCCATTTTGGAGAATACACAATTCAGCAAACCAAACAGTTTATGGCAGATCGTGGAGTTCCGGTTCGACTTTGATCACCGTTGGTGAATAGAATAAAGTCGCATCCATCCTGATCATTTCATTTGTCCTGTTTAGTAAGCGTGCGGTGAATTCACCTTCTTCACAGATAGAGTTTCTTTGTAAGTCGTGCCAATCGCCGATGAGTGCGCCGGCTTCGGCTGCCGGCAAGAAAGGTGCTTGCCCGAGTTGCCAGGCAGTGATGGAGATTCCGGTCGATAGCCTCGAAGGTAAATTGGCTGCCATTCGCGAAGGTAAAGCGATCGTCCTGATCACCAAAGCAGAACGGCATCAGGCGAACTCTGCCGAATATTACCGGTTTCGTTGCCGCGTGTGTGATCACGGATTATCGATTCCCACAGACAAGGCACATAAAAAAATTCAGTGCACCAACTGTGACGCAGTTTCCCGTTTAGGCCTAAATGTGCTGGACCTGCAAGCGAATGAAAATCAACGGCATCAGGCATCTCAGCCAGCGACATCAGGACACGCAGAGATTGATGAAGATAAAATCCAATTCGAATGCAAGGACTGTCGGCAGGTTGTTCGAGTGTCTAAGGAGTATGCCGGTAAAAAAGGGAGATGCCCGAATTGTCGTGCGACAGTCGGGATCCCTTATTATTCCACCGTTACAGGTTTCCGAGTTAAACCGTCTGCCGTTAAGTCCCCTTTTCAGCCACTCACTCCGTTAACAGTTAATCTTGGCGGCACAGATCTATTAAAGAACTTCGTTCCGGAGTCGCCTTTGAAGGCAGACGCATGGACTCCACCTAAGAATTCACCGACACCTAAAACACATTCTACGCCGGCACCTAAAGCCTCCGG
>DEAW01000174.1:5833-24379 GCA_002348315.1 Planctomycetaceae bacterium UBA2972
TGCCGTGGGAAAACCCTCCGGAACAAGGTGGGAGATTTTGGGCGACGTGTAAGCTGCTGTTGTTCAGCCCCAATGTTGGCTATCAGCAAATGTATGATGACGACGGTCTGGGTAATCCAATTGGATTTGCCGTGATTGGTCATTTCCTGTCGACCATAACGTTCGCTCTCGCAGCCATTCCTGTTTTGGTTGTTGCCTGTTTATTGGCAGAACCACATATGGAATTCGGCGTCGACTACACTAAATTAGCTACCCAATTCGGCATCGGAATTGGAATTTGGTTTGGTATCGGTTTGGTTTTGATACTGGTGTTGATGTTTTGCTTTGGAGCGATGTTACATGCTGCTGCATTTGTGGCAGGTGGGACAGAAAAACCATTTGAGACGACTAATCGTATGCTGGCTTATAGTCTGGGATCATGCCTGCAACTTCTGGCGATTCCGTTTTTAGGGCCCCTGCTAATGCTGTTGTTTCTCTTAGTGCAAATTACCTGTGGATTGTCAAAATCACACGAGAAACCGATGGGACAGGCAATCGGCGCGGTGTTGCTTGCGATTGTGATGCCTTCATTTTTTGTTGGACTGCTTTGGATGATGGGCCAATAATTGAAGTATGGTGAAACGTGTGTCTTTGTTTTTGATTGCTGCGTCCATGCTGCTATTAGGTAGCTGGGAAGCGAGTGCGCAGCAAGTCGTGTTATCTGCTCCGAATGGCCGTGTCACAGAACACTGGTTCGAAAATGTCGGATCCTCTTTTTATCTCGAACAGAATTTCAGACGAGGCGGTTGGTTCTTCAACTGGGGGACGCCCGTGATTCCTCCATACGGAGGTTACGATGGCCGCGATGCCAGATTTGGAATTGGATTTCGTAAAGGTAATCTTCGCGGTGGATTTAATCTATGGGCCAGTCAGGGGGTCGATCGGTCGATGGTAATGGATGCTCCATTTATTACAGTACCGCATGCCGGGTATGGATCCATACAACATGGGAGCTGGCGACCGTTTGTGACTGGCTGGACTCCAGTCGTCGGGAATCAGCCTCATTGGCAATACCCATTGAAGGATTTTCTAGAGTCGGGCCAGGCTCAATCGCTGACAGTCACCTCATCGGGTGATCGTCAGGAATCAGAAATCGAGAAAGTGCCGCAGACGCTCAAAGCACCCTCGCAGGACCGGCCACTGACACTCATCAACGGCGAAGAAAAGTCCGAGTAAACTCGGCAGGCTGATGTCAGAGCAAGCCGAATGCTTAGTATGACTTGGACCAGCTTGCTGCGATTGTCCAGTCTGTGCCCATTTGCAGACCGTGGAAGTCCTGATGGACAGGATGCGTGATTTCAAAGTTAAGACGGCTGCCGTCTTTCAGAGACTTGATCATACCATATCCAAAGTTCAGGAATTGTCCGCCCTTGAAAGAGCCGTTGGCAGCGGGATTCATTTGAGCGATGGTCATCGGTGGATTTCCCATAGCCATTGTTTCTAACTGTGGATCCACTCCCTGGAAGTCACTCGCCCAGATGCTCTCCATACGCAATGTATAGGCCCAGGTTTTGTCTTCGCTAAAGATCTTGCTGTACCATCCATTGAGTCGATAGGTGTCGCTCGGAGCGTAGCCTGCATCGCTTTTGCCAAGTGCAATGTTGGTTTGTAGCTGGACACCTACGCTGGAATCTTCCTGATATTTATTCCAGGTGATACCAGGACGAGCCATCCATGTACCAGCTCCCAATCGCATGGGGTATGGATATTCAATTTGCATCATCGGATTCATCGGACTGGTGGTTGTGCCATCAATGTCACCCGTAGGTGCGGAGAAACCAATGTTGAGGATCAGTTCAGTATTCTCTTCTTCGTTGGAGCGTACTCGCCAAAGTGCTCCGAAAGGAAGGTCTCCGAAGCCGGAGTTAGTTCGACGCTGTGATGCCATCGGCATTTTCATTCCCATGCCGTTGTCCATATAGGGAGTCATTTCCATGGTGTTCACAATCCACATCGGCATGACGTAAAGGGTGATGTCGTCGGTCCAGCCTTTCATGTAATGCAACATATGCATTTCCATGTTCATTTTTTCCGGAACGACCATGGTCATTGGGAATTGGTCGAGTACTTGAGCATTTGTTAACTCAGTCTGACCATTGAATAGTCCGGACATGGACATATTCATGTATTTGTATTCAATCATCTGCTCATCAGGACTGTGCAGATGAGCACCCATGAGATGAGCCGGAGCGTGAGTGTCCGGCCGAGAGTACTTTTCGGCTTTCATTTCTCTGGTTGCGATATGATCGGACGGGCGATTGGAGGTGATTTCATCCAATCGATTTTGAATAGTTGACAGAAAAGAGATTTCTGCGGAGGCCGCGGTAGAAATACCACAGAAAATTATAGCTAATAACAGACGACTAAAATTCATTGGTGTTTCTCCTGAGATCATTTAAATAAGCAATCTCTACTAATTTCGTCATCCATCCGGTGCCCCCACTCATTGAATGGTCGGTTTCTAGGAATTAATCGCTATATTTCATTGTGATGTTCGGATTATGAAGACAATCCCCCCCGATTAGTATGGTGCGTAAAGGAGGGTTGGACTGTTAGACAAATTAGACAGTTGTTTTGTAATTAGCTGTCTAAATCGTGGATGTATTGCCGCTGAAACTGAGAAAATCGAGTGGGTGGCACTTATTGGGGCGCATAAAAAAAGCTCCCAAAATGCCAGTGGATCCCAGGGGGGCAGAGGATTCCGACTTTCACTTCGGGAGCGATTGGTTTGGTTGACTTTCAGCTCAGTGACATCCGTTCCACTCGAACCAGAAAGTCTCGTTGAATGGTTACCATCCCAACAGGGCGGGAGATTAATGGACAAGCCTTAGTGAGGTCAAGGCGAGTTTGTATTGCTCAGGACTTATTCAAATACAAAGACTGATCAGCGCGTTGAAAGAATGTCGCCGGAGTGTCACCGGCGAGCTGACTAGCGTGACCGGTTGAGCACGTCAATTCAAAATCCGCTGCTGCAAAATCGTTCTCGATATCACGACAGAGATCATCCAGGCGTTCTTCGCCGTTTGGCACCAATAAGACAAACTCATCTCCGCCCCAGCGAAAAAGTGTACCCCGGTCGGCCGTACACTGAAGCATTTGACTCGCAGCAGCTCGCAATATGGAATCTCCAACCAAGTGCCCTTGCGTGTCATTCACAGATTTGAAGTTGTCCAAATCAATAATGATCAATCCGAGTTTCGATCGCGTCTTTAACCCGACAGCAATTGCTCGCTCAAAATCAGCTCGATTGGGCAATCCGGTCACAGAGTCAATCCATTTCGAATCGCCTATTCCACCTATATATGTCTTCACGCGATACCCAAGCGTAAAACTGACTGCGATCAGTAGCAGGATAAGTAGGTTCATGTGTCGACCGGTAGTAGTGCCAGCTTGTTGTTAACGTCGAATCTTATTGTGTCCTATAATACGAACTTCATAAAGCCAGCAACCTATGAATACGAAGTAACCCAACAGTGTTATGAGTGCACCTGTCCTTGAATGGGAAAACGTAACGAAGACATTTCCGGGTGTCGTTGCGCTCGATAATGTCACACTCGCACTCTACCCCGGTGAAGTGCATGCAATCGTCGGGGAAAACGGAGCAGGTAAGAGTACGCTTATTCATTTGGCGGCTGGAGTTTATCTTCCCGATTCCGGATCACTACATACCTTAGAAAGACAGCAATATAGTTCACCTGTTGCTGCTCGTGACCTGGGTATCGTAACCGTGTTTCAGGAGTCAGAACTGTTTGATCACTTGAGTGTTGCTGAAAACATCGCTCTGCTCCAGGGCTTGCCGGTAAACCAGCAGGGTTTGGTCCATTGGTCGCAGGTTTATGAGTCGGCAGCCACTTACCTGAATCAACTACCGGAGCCGATTGACCCCAAACTACCTGCTTCGACATTGTCTGTTGCCCAGCGGCAAATGTTGCAAGTTGCTGCGGCCGTTGCTCAAAAAGCTCGCGTGCTCATTCTTGACGAACCTACCAGTGCTCTCAGCGCATCAGAGACTCAGTGGTTATTTCAAAAAATAGAAGAATTGAAACAGAACGGCGCAGCGATCGTTTACATTTCACATCGTCAGGAAGAGATTTTCTCCCTGAGTGACCGTGTAACGGTATTACGTGACGGCCAACTCATCTGGACTCGTCTCATTTCCGAAATCACGAATGCATCGTTAGTCGAAGCGATGGTTGGCAGACAACTAGAACTTGATCATCAACGCACGATTCCGGATCTAAGTGAAGCTCCGACCAGATTGTCAGTGATAAATCTGAGTGATGTTAACGGTACGGTGCATGATGTATCACTCGATGTCAAAGCTGGTGAAGTCGTGGGAATCTATGGGCTTGTTGGTGCCGGTCGCACCGAGTTTGTCGAAACGGTTTTTGGTGTCCGCGAGCGGTCATCAGGCGACACATTGATTGACGGCAGCCAGGTTGCCATTCGTTCTGCTAAAGATGCTGTGGCAAGTGGACTCGGATTAGTTACTGAAGACCGTTTGAGTCAGGGGATCTTTCGCTGGCATAGTGTTGCAGACAACACGGTTGCCGCCTCGCTAAAACGACTTGGCCAAGGTGTATTCACAAGCAACAAACGCGAGTTGGAAGCAACCCATGAGATTCAACAGCGACTCAATGTGAAGTCCTCCGGCCCGGAACAGGCCATTGAAAATTTATCAGGCGGCAATCAACAGAAAGTGATTGTTGGACGTTGGTTGCTTAATCAACCTAAAGTGTTGATTCTTGATGAACCAACTCGTGGCGTGGATGTTGGTGCCAAGGAAGAGCTCCATAATATCGTTGCTGGTTTAGCGGCTGATGGATGTGCAGTCATCTTTATTAGCTCAGAACTTCCCGAGATATTACGTTACAGTCATCGCATCCTTGTCTTTCGTGACGGAACAGTTTCAGGTGAATTGAATCCACTAGATACGACGCCTGAGCAGATAGCAGAACTGGCTTTTCCGATCACTCAGCAAGATTCAAAACCAAAGCAGGGCGATGTCACAAGTCAGAACGTACCAGCGGTCTCCGGACGTTTCTTTACTGAGATAATATTAGCTGCGATTTCTGTCGCGTTGATGATCTTATTGCGAATCAAAAATCCTTCGTTTGATTTTGCAGTCCTGTTCGTCAACGTAATTCCGTGGGCAATTCTTGGTTTGGCCGCTGCCGTCGTCATTATTGTCGGAGCAATCGATATCTCCATCGGTTCCTTACTCGGTTTAGCTACAGCGGCAGGTGGAATCGTCATGACGTCGGGCTTGCCGCCATGGCCTGCGGTCATCCTGGGCATAAGTATCGCTGTATTAGTTGCGATCGCCGGTAGTCTATTAAACGCTGTCATGGCGATCTACGGCAACGTGCATCCCATCGTGGTGACGTTAGGAATGCTTTATGCATTTCGAGGCATGGTATCTGTCCTCATGAATGGGGAGTCGATCACGGATGTACCCGATGGATTCACCTGGATCGCGCGAGTGGGTTCCTTTCAGTCTTCTTTGGTTTATGGTGCATTGATCTTCATCGTGGCGCACATTTTTATGACCAGACATCGACGGGGGCGGCACTTCTATGTGGTAGGTAATTCAGATACGGCCGCCAGCTTGCTTGGTATCAAAAAACCAGTAGTCTGGTGTTGGGCATTTGGATTAGGGGGTGTTTTGGTTGCTTTGGCAGGCTTACTTCAGCTCGCCACGACAACACAAATGCAGGCGACACTTGGAGAAACCTGGGAATTAGATGCCATTGCTATCGCAGTGATCGGTGGCGTTTCGATCACCGGGGGACGCGGCACGGTTCCGGGAGTCGCTCTGGGAGCATTGTTATTGAAGTCCCTTCAGGCAGTTCTAATCCAATTTGAAGCATCGGCCGGAAGAATCAAGCTCGTGGTGGGCTTAATGATTTTAATTGCCATCACGGTGGATCATCTGAGCGTCAGGCACTTGGCACGGCGTCATTTCAAAAGGCGATCGGCATTGGGGAGGAGTTCCCAATGAATTTTAAGAAATTGAAATCCACGGGATTATCGCTGGTTGTTCCACTTTTGCTTCTGATCAGTTCGTTAATCATCGTCATGTCAAAAGTGGAGCGTCCCACGGCACTGATTCAAACTGGTGTTGAGTGGATGGAAGTTGGAATTCTTGCGTTGGCGATGACTGCGATCATCATCACTGGCGGGATTGATCTGTCGATCGCCTCGATCGTCGCGTTAAGTGTGGTGACAGCTGGCATTCTGTTTGATCAATTCGCCTGGTCTTTCCCTGAAGCTGCTTCGGCGGCCGTGGCAGTCGGGATGTTAGCCGGAGGAGTGAATGGCCTGGCTGTTGTAAATGGGCTGTCGCCATTAATCGTGACTCTGGCAACCATGGCATTGTATTCCGGACTAGCTTTGTCGATTGCTCCGGAAGCAGGTATCCAAATGCCACTTTCGCTGGAGGATCAAATCTACTTTGGAAAATGGCCGGCACAGTATTTTGTCTTTGCCGGTCTACTGCTCATAGCAACGATTGGATTGCATCGAACTAGACTTGGCAGGACTTGTTTTTATCTGGGAGAGAATGCAGTGGCGACCAAATACGTTGCCTTGCCGGATCGGAAGGTGCTGTTGGGAGTGTATTTTTTAAGTGGATTATTAGCCGGCATCGTTGCTGTCATGTACGTCATGTCCCGCACGACGGCGATCGCGATTGCTCATCAGGGTGTTGAGCTAAAAGTCATTGCATGTGTTGTTGTCGGAGGGACTTTAATAACCGGTGGACATGGTTCCATCGGCCGAACTTTTCTCGGCCTCTGTGTCATGGCCTCGCTTGATATTTGCTTAGACTTAATGGCGAATGATTATTTCTGGATGGATGCCCGGGTAAAAATGATAGTCATGGGACTACTAGTCGTTGCCATTGCGGTCTGGAATCAATGGCTGGCCCGACGCTTGAACTGATACAATTGAGGGGGCTTTCCTAATACGCTACCGCAAACTATCGAAGAAGAGAACTGATGAAATCCAAGTTGAGCCTGCTGTTGTTCTTTGGCGTTTTTGCGTTGAATACGGTGAGTGCACAACAGCAAGGCAGGCAACCAAGTGCACAATTTCCACAAGTCTCCAGTCTTTTGGGGAGCCAACTGCCGGAAGTGTCGGTATTTGATGAACAGGGGAAACCATTTTCAACCAGGCAACTGAGTGGAAAATACACAGTACTCGTATTTGGCTGTCTCACGTGACCTCCTTTTCTCAGAAACGTTCCCAGTTTGGAAACGGTCGCCATTGATTATCGAAAAAAGGGTGTTGCGTTTCACTACATCTATAAAGCACTGGCTCATCCTGAGCACAACGGATACGTCCAGCCATTTACTCAACAGGAACGGTTGCTTCACGTAGCAGAAGCGAAGCGTACTTTGGGAAGCAGTATCGAATGGCTCTGCGACAACATGAAAAATGAACTGAAGCAAGCACTCGGTGGCGCTCCGAATAGCCAGTTCATACTCGATCCCCAAGGGAAAATTATCAGTGCGAGCAGCTGGAGCAATCCGGCAGAATTACGAGCAACGTTGGCCGAACTGGTGGGAGAAGTGTCGCCCGCCACCACCGTCCCGGATCTGGGTTTGAACCAGCTACCTCCCCCTCAGCCGGCGGCAAAAGGTATTGTTCCGAGACTTCAAATGCCAGGTGTGATGCGGGCCATCGTTGTAAAACCTCAGCCAAGTTTGGAGCCCTATTATGTGAAACTTCGGGCAGAGATTGACGAGAGTTTTATGCGAGATGGTTTGGGTTGGATGTATATCGGCTTTCATCTTGATCCACTGCTCGATGTGCATTGGAATAATCTGGCTCCGGCTTTACAGTTTAAGGTGAGAACGCCAACAGGAATTACTGTGGCCGCTTCCAAAGCAGTCGCAGCCAAAGTAGACCTGGAAGCAGACGCAGATCCACGGGAATTTCTATTGGGATTGGAGTGGGATTCAAAAGAGTTATCGTCCGCATCCTTCAGTTCGGCGGAGTTGATCGTCGAGGTAGAGTACTATGCCTGCCACGACGAGGGATGGTGTAAACCATTCCAGCAGAGCTACATACTCAAGCTGGTACCGGATCGTCATGCCGGCAGTGTGCGAAATCGTGGACGAGTCGGGGGTGGTCGTTCGTTTAGAGATCGCTAAGCAGAGTACGTAATATCAACGGCAGTACCACTTTGGGCGCTATCCTCCACCGATTTGGTGAACTCCATGTAACGCACTCCTTTAGCAAAGTCGTTGAATTCGATTTCTTCGACGCCGCGAATCGCGTTAACAAATTCCTCCTCGACGCGCCATTCATAAACGAGCTCAGCAGGAATGTCGACTTCCGACAGAGCCTCGTCTTCAGCCGCTGCGAAGTAGAGTTTATTATCCGGAGCCATGACGTACTTGAGTGTCCCCTTACTCCCATAGAGATGGATTTGCGGTCCTGGACCATGGTGAATCACTCCGCTCATATGGTACAACCCGCGAGCACCACACGGCAATTCGGTAATGACCTGTACAGAATCAGGAGTCCCGACTTGTTCTTGTTCACCCGTTTCCTGATTCAATCGAAGAGGTGTAAAAGTCTGAGTGCTGGCGAGTACGCTGATCGGATCAGCGACCCATCTCACGAGTGGCTCATGAATAATTCCCAGGGCTAACATGTTGATGCCACTGTAGGGGCCGGATTGACGCCAATGCAAAGGTGAGTCTTCGTCGGCGTAAGCATCATTGGTACCAAGCACAACAATTTCGCGGAGGTCGCCGAGCTTGCCATCGGCCAGGATGGACTTGACGACATGATGGGCTCGCATTCCAAGTGGGCTCGGCACTATTTGCGTTACCAACTCAGGATGGCGTTCACTCGCTTCCATCATTTGCCGAGCTTCCAGGTCATCCATCGACATGCGGGCTTCTGTCAGCACATGCTTGCCGTGTTCTAAAGCTGCCAGTGTGATAGGGCAATGCATGTAAGGCCAGGTGCCTATGCATATTGCGTCGATATCCGGGTCTTCAACGACCTGTTCCCAGCGTTCATACGATTTTCCAATATCGAATTCTGAAGCAACCTTTTGAGTCGACTCCAGCGAGCGGTTACAGACAGCTGCGAGCGAAACGTTTGGGCAGGCGAGTAATCCGGGAGCGTGACGTAAACGGGTATTGGCTCCAAAACCAATCATGCCAACGCGAATCGTATCCATCTTGAAGTTCCTTGTAATTCAGTAGCTACGATCAGAAGTTGTAATTAGCGATGTTTTCCTTCGTGAATACGATGGGCGGCCCTAAGATAGCCTCGCCGTCCTTCACGACAACACCTTTGATACGCCCAAAATCGTACGTTCCATCTGCTAACTCTCCTTTGGTCTTAAGGTGATGTGCCACGTAGACTGACAGATAACCCAGATCGACAGGATCCCACAAAGCAAATTTAGTGCATGAACCACTCTCTACGAAGGGTTTCATCGAGGAAGGTAATCCAATGCCCGTTGCATAGATTTCACTAGTCTTGCCAGCATCCTCAATCGCTTTGGCTGCGGCTGGTATCGCGACTGAGGTGAGTCCCCAGATTCCCACAATATCATTATGGGAATTGAGAGCTGCCGTGGTCATTTCCTGAGCTTTACTTTGGTCTTCTCCCGGCATGAGTGTTTCTAAGATCTCCATGTCCGGAAACTCGGATTCAATGCGAGCTTTCATAAATCTAATCCAGGTGTTCTGATTCGATGCCGTTGGTGTTCCGGAGACGATAAGGAATTTTCCTTTCGGTTCTTTTCCCTGCTCTTCAAGGCCCTGTACCATAATGTCGACCATGGTATCCGCGATGGACTGATTAGATGCCTGATTTACAAAGACCTGCCGGCGTGAAGTGTCAGCATTAGCGTCGGTATCCCAGGTCATCACGGTGAATCCATCACGGACTGCCGAACGGAGTGTGGATGAAATCGCATCCGGGTCATTCGGAGCAATAGCTAGTACATCGAAGTCCTGTGCCATCCAGGTGTTGAGCATCCGCACCTGATCTTCATGAATCGCTGAGGTCGGGCCATCGTAATGAACATTGATGTCAAGTTCTTCGCCCGCCTGTTTTGCTCCCTGACCCGTAGCTTCAAAATAGGTGATGCCAACAAGCTTAGGCATCACGCCGATCCGTAACGTCTCGGTATTTTCTGCCGCCGTACCAGTTTCTGTACTAGTTGTATCGTTTTCGCTGCCGCAGCCAATCACCAGGGTAAGTAACAGCAGGTAAATAATCGTTGTGTATTTCATTTCTATAGAACTCGAATACTATGATGAATCGTTGGCCTGAGAAGTTAGTCAATTTTAGCAAATCACCATGGTGAAAAGTTGACCACTACGGCGAACCGATAAGCATTACCCAGTCCGGCTGACTTTCGATTACTTCCTGCCGCCATGTGTTCAGGCCGGAAAACGATTGTTCAATAGCCTTCGCTCGGCCATCCAGGACAAGTTGGTTTGGAATCGGAATCAAAACGTTTCCATGAGGTGTACCTTCATAGACTCGAGAGGTCAGAGCTTCTTTAGTTCGTAGGTGAGCATGTTCTTCGATTAATAATCGCCTGCCACTTAGTGGTATGCCCATCGTTGGCTCAATGAGGTAAATCACATCCTGCTCAGTTGAGGCGTTACTGAGGTGTGTAAAGAAATCGACAGCATTTCCATTCCTACTTAACAGGTCATGACGTAAGCCATCGGCATCGGTTAAATTCGACGCGTATTCTGCCCGCACAAATGTTTTGTGGCCAAGGGCTGCGAGTCCATACAATCCCGGGATTATGGTGAGACTGAATAGCACGGCTGCTGCGACAACTCGTCGTACTTTCTCTGTACTAGCCGTGGAGACGATTCTCCAAAGTGGAATCAATGTAAGTGGCATCACGGTGATTGCAGCCGGTCGCAGAAATCGCGTATCCAGATGAATCGCACTGCCCCGTATTAGCAACAGTCCCAGTACGAGGCTGAATCCAATAAGGTGGCCGACAGCCAGCTTCTTATAAATCTCTCCCCCTTTTATATTCTCCGGGTAGGTATGTTCGTCACTCGCTTTTATTTTCAGTAGCCACCAGAGCAGCAGCACAAAGGGTAAGAACAACCAGCCTTCGGATCCATCAAAATGGCTGCCCATATGTGGTAATGCGTCGACAGTAAATTTATTCAACAGCGTTCCCAGATCGGTCATAGCAAAGGCCCAGGCTCCGGGAATCCAAAGCATTGGTGTCCACTGCATAGAGGAATCGACCTGACTGGGATTTCCTGCGGGAATTAATCCTAGCCAAAGAATGAATCCACTTATCACGCCTGCACTAACACACCAATTCACAAAATTTCGTTTGCTGACTTTTTGAGAGTAGACCAGCCACAACCAGGCCAGGCCAAAACCAATGGTGCTTAGCCCCGCACTGTATTTCAGTAGTACGAGCATGGGCGTGGCGACTCCTGCGGCAGCCGACAACTGGGCAGAGTAGTGATCGGACTGTTTACTGGTGATCGCTTTGTAGTTGAGGATCAGAACAACAGGAAAGCTGGCCCAATAAAAAAATTCACCCCCATCATAGAGATAAAAATTGGCGTGACTATATCGAGCTGAAAGAAAGGTCAGGCAGATCCATGGTAGAAAGCGAGCTGGACAAACCAATTTGAAGAACCAGATCCAAAAGCTAATACCGAGTAGCCAGCCAAGAAAGGTTGTCCATTGAATGACCTGGCCACCATTCGGATTAAATCCTAATCTGTTTGCCACTTGCCTGACAGTTTCCGGAATGGATCCATAGGAAGCAGGCCACCAGGTAATCTCCGAATGACGATTCTCTTTCAGGTTTTTAGGGTCGACCGAAGTCAGAATCGTGGGGTGTCGCGCAGAGTTTGTGGCATTGGCCAGCAGATAAGTGCCGACATCAGATGCAACTGCGGGTGGTTGTGAAAAAGCAGCATAGACACTTAAGCCAATCACCAGAAGGACCGTTGTCCAGCCAGCTTTTTGCCATGGAGACGTGCAATTGGCTGGTGGCTCACGATTCATAGGAGGTTCTTATGCTAATAAGTCATCCAGCGGAGGCAGGTGTCCCGGGAGTTGCTGGAAGAGAGTTTTGGCGAGTTGTTCAGCGACCTTGGTTGAGGCTTCAAGTTCATTGGCCTCGAAGGCATCTTCTGCTGAGTATACTCCCAACAGCAGCTGAGAAAAAATCGATTTCGACATCGTCAAATAACTCTTACCAGACTTACCTCGCGTAACTTTGGCAGAACGAGGTGTTAATGTCAGCGTATAGGCTTTGCCGCTGAGAACCAGTCCCAGACTGGTTGGGAGCGATACATTGGCAGTCTTAGCTCGATCGTTGAGCAAGTGGCGAACCTGCTTTAGCAAAGTGAGCGGATTAAAGACTTTACTGAGGATGACTTCCCCGCCGACAACCGTTCTGCGAAAGAACTCACCTCCGGCGTTGGTCATTAACTGATGAAGAGGATCTCCGTCTGGTGCATCCAGGCGAACCGGAACATCCTTTTGTTCGATGACATCACTGCAGACTCGTTCAAGCAGATCCGGAACAATGTCAGGTCGACTGCCGTCGGTCATTAACTCGAGAATGCGTCCCTGCTTGACGATCGCGTATCCAACAATGGAATCAAAACCACTTTCAATCGTCAGTTTTTTAGGGCCGTCGATAGCGACGTACACCTGTCCAAAGCTGTGGCGATTCAACAGCCACCGCCAGGTCGCATCGGTGCGAACAATCGCTCCGAATTTACCTGAGAGGTTTTGTTTATAGAGTCGCATAAGCGCCTCTTGTTCAACGTGACGCCAAATTCGGACGTTGAGTGATTGCTGAGGCTCATCAAGTGGGTTTGTCGTTTCGGGCTCTTCTTCAAAGGTGGCTTGCCGAAGTAGCGAAAGGATGCTGCGAGGCGAAGTGACACTATAACTGTGCTGGCCGCCAACTCCCCAACCATGTTTTTGATAGAACGAGACAGCCGGAGTGCGAAGAATGGCGAAGACGGCTCCCTGTTCCAACATGAGCTGTTCAGCCTGTTCGATTAGAGCTGTTCCGATCCCCTGTTTGCGAAATTCAGGAGCGGTCGCCATTTCACAAAGAAAACCGACGGGGATCTGCACGTCACCGAACTGAATGCCTCTCATTTGGACTCGAGCGTGCCCGATGATTTGGTTCCCGAGCTTGGCGACAATACGATCCCGAGGTTCGTAATGTGGATCTTCTAACTGAGCAGCGTAGTCAGTCGATGTAGGTAGTCGAAAGATGTTCTGGAGAAAGCGATATATCGCGGGATGATCCCCTGCTCTGCCATTGGTTACGGTAACCGTACCTTTTTCAAAGGCAGAATCTCCAAGAACGATAACACTTGCCTGATCTCCATCAAGTGTAATAGTTCGTCGCGTTGTAATGCTTGAACTCATACCACGGAATCCCTCCACGAGTTACAGTTGGCTCCATCCGCAAATCCTTTTGCAACTGTAATTTAAGGCGTATTTGTGGCAGTTACCAGTAAATCCAGCAAAGTTTTTCCATTAAAAAGCACGAGAGAAAATTCGCGGGAATCAAGTAACTCAAACGCTCGAAGGCTATTTTCAGCCTCAAGTTTGTTGGTTTGCAGAGCGAGTTGATCGTCTTTTAGAAGTTCTCGAATTTGATCGTGGAGGCCTTGTAGTTCAGCGTGCCAGGCAGCACGATCGGCTGGCTCGACCTCCTTTTTTACATGCTGTTGCTTTTTAGTAATCAACACTTCCAAGGATGAATGAGAAGGATGTCCGGTCTGAAATATCTTCTGAGCGTACTTATCCGGCGAGAATTTGATGTCTCGCAAATCAGCCTCAATGGTCTCCAGCGTTTGTCGTGGCTGTTCGGATTGATTTGGAAAGAGTTTGACGGTGGCGGTCGCCATGAGAAAAGCAGGTAAGGGAAAACCGAGGAACTGTTTGGCAATGTGATCGGTAAGTTGGTCATATTTCCCACCACCGATGCCATGTAAAAACAAGTCACTCAAGATGAGGCGACAGTACATGGTTGTCATGAGTGCTCGCGGCCGAATTCGAATACCTTCACTGCTGAGATCGTGGAATTGTTTGATAGCGTCATCGAATCCATTCGAAAAATCCAGTTTGCCGAATTGGTTACCATCCTCATCCAGCAGTGTTATGACTTGATTTTGTTTTATACAGAAGAGGCGTCGTCGGGTGGGTTGGCCTTGAGACCAAATCCAAAGGGGTAACTCTATGGAAGATTCAGTGTGCTCAAGTGTCGGAACAGGATGGGATTGGCTGCGAATCTTATGCGTCTTGCGATACTCGAGCAACGATCGATTGTAGATTTCTGATAGTGTTTGAGACTCGCAAATTAAGTGGCAGCAGAATCGAATGAACTCGGGAGTGTCGCAAATACTACTCAGAGGAACTTCGAGATTAGTAATACCCTGCTGAGCTTCGGTGATGTGCCGTGCCTGAGAGAATTTCAATCCAATATTGTTTGAGTCAGTGCCGTTTACCTTTTCCCAGTAGCTTGTTATCTGGTTACCTTCAACATCATGTAGTAATGCTTGAGTGACTCGTTGAGCGAAGGAGGTAAAGAGCTCTGGCGATTGTACTTCGGCTTCTTCAAAAGGCAGGTTTGCCTGGGAGGTATCAAATGCGATTTGCTCGATTACCGGTGACTCGATGGAACCGGTTGGTACTTTGATGAAGGGTTCACCACACAAATCATTGTCAATGATCAGATTAATGGACGTGGCATGGTGAGCCGCGGCTAATCTGTGGAGCAGGATGTTCTTAAACCAAACCCCTGGATGAAACAGTTTTGGTTGATGCCCGGACAGAAAAATTAGAGTTGGATGGACAGGCTTTTCAATTGGCAGATAGCGACTGGAATAATCATATGCCTGATCGATCAGTCTGGTTCGCGCAGTTTGGCGCAGTTCTAAAAGAGGTAGGCCACCGATCATTAGTGGAGCGGAATTTTGCAGAGCCTCTTGATTGGCTTGAATGAGATTGGCTGCGTCTGCAAGCGGTGGGTCAATCAGAAACTGATTGTGCTGTTTGGGAGCACGAATTTTACGATATTGAATTCGGGAATCATTCATGTCAGTAGCCGATGCTTTTCCTCCAGCTACGCGAACTGTTCCGTTTTCGCAATGCTTCGGTCGAGTACGAGATGATAGTATTCCAATCGGGTTGTCGCATCATCAAGCACTCCTCCAAATGATCGATCTTCGTCGAGATAAATCAGCGGGACGGGCCATTCAATAATATTTAGGTCATGTTGAGCAGCCTGCACCCATAATTCCAACGGCATGGCATACCCATTCTCTGTCAGGTTCAGTTTTTGCAGACCAGTGGTGCTGTAAGCTTTGAATCCACAAAACGCATCCGTTAATTCGATTCCCAGGCGACGACTAATTTCAGCAGATACGATTTGGTTTATTTTCCGTCGCTGTTCAGGCGGGGCAGTATCTTCATGAAACTGCTTCAAGTAACGACTCCCGGATACGATATCAACGCCATTACAACAGGCATCAACGAATTCAGGAATTCGCTGTGGCTCGTGTTGTCCGTCACAGTCAATGGTGACGACCGAATCGTACTGTTGATCAATGGCGTAATCAAAAGCAGTTTTTAAGGCTGCTCCATAACCGGAATTCTGAGCATGTTGAATGACAATCACATCATCCCGCTGTGCCAGTATCTCTGTCGTTCCGTCAGTCGATCCGTCGTCGACAACTAAGACGTGTTCACTGTACTGCTTTACAAGATCCAGCACTTCATCAACGTATTTGGATTCATTGAAGACTGGTAGCGCAGTTAGATAGTGTTGAGCCATGGACTACGAATGCTTAGCAAGGGGGAAGTTGAACATTGAATGACTCATTGTATTTGCAGAATATTAATTGCTCAATGAGCATAATTGTGAAGTAAGGTTGTGCTGGTCGCTGCAAGCAATAATGATAAGGTGACTTGTCCGACTTCCCCTGATTTAAGGAACGCCAACTTGCTTCGTATTCGTCCTGCAGTTCGATTGGCGTGTTTGTCTCAGCCTTTCAAGAAAGCGTTAATCACAGCCGCTTCGATTGGAGCGGAAGCTGTTGAAATCGATGCTCGCAGTGAGTTAGATATGCGGGACTTGAGTGATACGGCGATACGCCATATATGCAAGTTACTTGAAGACCAGGGCTTGTCGGTTAGTGCGTTGACGTTTCAGACCCGGCGCGGGTACAACGTACACGCAGATTTGGACCGTCGGGTGCATGCAACGAAACGAGCCATGGAACTGGCGTACCGCCTAGGCGCGAAAGTTGTCATCAATCGGATTGGTCGGGTGCCGGAAGATTCTTCCAGCGTCGAGTTTGAAATGCTGCGAGATGTGTTGACAGAGATTGGTGAGCATAGTCAACGTGTCGGTGTGGTGTTGGCCGCTAGAACAGGTGCGGAAAATGGTACGGTGTTGGCGGAACTGATGAGTCAATTACCGCCGGGCTGCGGTGCTGTTGATTTTGACCCGGCCAGCCTGATTATGAATGGCTACTCTTCCTCGGAAGCGGCTCAGGTATTAGCCCCATTCATTTCACATGTGCATATTAAAGATGGCTTGCGAGATATTGCGACTGGCCGGGGGGAAGAAGTGGCGTTTGGATCCGGGGTTGTCGATTTTGATGAAATCTTCGGGCTTCTTGAGCAGCAACAGTATCAAGGTTATTTCACCGTAGATCGGGAATTCTCTCATAATCCAAGGCTGGAAATTGCCGAGACGGTAGAGCACTTAAAAAGAATCTAATCCCAAGTCGCTTGCTAGGTGTTCTGGAAAGCGACACAATGACTGAAGTGGCCAGTCAGCGACTGAGCCTATTGACAGTGAAAAGACGATTAATCTTGATCAAAAGTAGATAGGAATAAAAGGTGTTGCCATGAAACGAATTGGTAATCTAACTGCGTGCTTGATGTTGTTGGGAGTTGGATTTGTTTTCGCACCTTCAGCAGAGGCTCAGGATAAACCGGCAGTAGCTACAAAGGTCTCTGCGGAAAAGCAAAAGCTCTATGACCTGTTTACTAAAAAGCTAACCAATGTTCAGTTCAAAGGAAACTTTACTGTGCTTGGTCGGGAGCAAAAAGGCGATCTGCCAAAAGAAACCTACACCATCAAGTCGGTTAAGAAATTGCCCGAAGGTGAATACTGGTTGTTCACTGCCCGAGTGCAATATGGTGGTAAAGACATCACTGTTCCAATGTCTCTGCAGGTTGAGTGGGCCGGGACGACGCCAGTGATTACTCTGACCAATGCGGCGATTCCGGGATTAGGAACTTTTAGTTCTCGTGTTGTCATCTATAAGAACAAGTATGCCGGAACATGGAGCCATGGTGAGGTTGGAGGCCATCTATTTGGCACCATTGAAGCCGCTCCTAAAGAAGAGCCAAAAGACGAATAATCTTAATTCATTCGAAAGTCACCTATGGCGACCGTTGCTGATGTATGTCGATTTTTAGAGTCATTTGCGCCAACAGTATTGGCGGAGGATTGGGATAACGTCGGGCTGTTGCTTGGTGATCGCCAGTCTACAGTGCACAAAGTGATGACCTGCCTCACAGTGACCGGTGAAGTGGTCGACGAAGCTGTGGCTGAGCAAGTGGACTTTGTGGTGACACACCATCCGATTCCGTTTAAGGGCGTCAAGCGGATTAGTACTGATAGTCATACCGGTTCGTTATTGTGGCGACTCGCTTCTAATGGAATTGCGGTGTATAGCCCGCATACGGCATTTGATTCAGCTCCCGGTGGAATTAACCAGCAGTTGGCTGAGGGCCTGGCCCTGGAAGATATCCGCCCGTTGATACCTCTTTCTGACACCGAAGGTGATGAACGGATAAGTGGATTGGGAACTGGTCGTGTTGGCCATTGCAGTGTTGTGAAACTCCATGAATTGGTTAATTCTGTTGCCTCATTTCTTCAGGTCGACGGTTTGCATGTCGTTGGTGACAAAGATCTGGAAGTGACTAAGGTGGGAATTGGATGCGGAAGTGCTGGCGAGTTCATTCGCCCTGCATCCAGAGCCGGTTGTCAGGTGCTGCTTACCGGAGAAGCTCGGTTTCATACGTGTTTGGAAGCAGAGTCTCTGGAAATGGCAATGATTCTGCCCGGTCATTATGCTAGTGAACGTTTTGCTGTAGAGACTCTGGCTAATAGCCTTGCCGAAGAATTCTCTGATTTGTCCATCTGGGCTAGCCGTCAGGAACGAGATCCGCTCGGCTGGCAGAGAAAAAAACCAGACAGTTAGACAATTAAACAATTAGACAGTTTAACCGCCGAAGCTTTAGCGCAGGCGGCCCTGGATGTTGAAGTTTGATTGCGAAGTCGTCCGAAGGATCGACACACCTTCGCCCTACGGTGCGTAAACTGCGCCTGTACTATGATTCGGCACACCGGCTTCGTCGGGGAAACTCACTGGCTCTATGCATAAACTGTGCATCCACGAAATTCAAAGAACGAAGTTGGGTCGG